>CAYXSJ010000153.1:0-6309 GCA_964467095.1 uncultured Methanotrichaceae archaeon | reverse complement strand
ATTGGCTCTTCCCGAATCGCCGGGACAGAGCCGTTTTTTAAGCCTAAATCGTTGCGTACGCCGCAGCCTCGTCCAGCTGCTCCTGTATCCTGAGGAGCTGGTTGTACTTGGCCGTCCTCTCCGACCTGGCTGGAGCGCCGGTCTTCAGCAGCTCGCAGCCCAAAGCGACAGCCACATCGGCCAGAGCCGAGTCCTCTGTCTCTGCCGAGCGGTGGGAAGCCATGACCTTCCAGCCAGCCCGGAAAGCCATCCTGGCCGCATCAAAGGCCTCCGACACAGAGCCGATCTGGTTGAGCTTGAGCAGCAGAGCATTGCCTGAATGCATCTTGATGCCCTTCTCCAGGCGCTTTATGTTGGTCACATAAAGGTCGTCACCTATTATTATCGTGCCCGGCAGCTTGGTGGTAAGACGGGCAAAGTCGTCATAAGCCTCCTCCTCGAAGGGATCCTCCAGGGAGACGATAGGATAGGTCTTGACCAGATCCACGTAGTAATCGATCAGCTCTCCCGGCGTCAGCCGGTTTCCGTCCACAGAGTAGCCGCCGTCCAGATAGAAGCTGGAGGCAGCAGCATCCAGGCCGATTTTGATCTCCTCGCCATAGCCGCTGATATCAAGAGCGCTCATGATGGCATCGAGCGCATCGCGGGTCTTGACCAGCGGCGGTGCATAGCCTCCTTCAAAGCCAACGTTTGTTGCTCCCACACCGTATTTGCCCTTTAAAATTTTGCCCAGGGCGTGGTAGGTCTCGGCAGCCATGCGCAGGCCTTCGGAAAATGTCCTGGCCCCGGTGGGCAGAATCATGAACTCCTGAATGGAGAGATTGTTGCCTGCATGCTGGCCACCGTTGAGAACGTTGAAGGAAGGAATGGGCAGGCGAGATGTATTCACTCCGCCCAGGTACTTGTAAAGCGGCATTTCCGAGGAGGCTGCCGCCGCCTTGGCCGCGGCCAGAGAGACGCCTAAGATGGCATTGGCACCCAGATTGGACTTATTGGGCGTGCCGTCCATCTCGATCATGAACTCATCGATCTCCCTCTGGGCGGAGGCATTCATGCCCAGCAGCTCCGGCGCAATCACCTCATTGACATTCTTGACCGCCTTGAGGACGCCCTTGCCGCCATATCTGTCTCCCCCATCGCGCAGCTCCAAGGCCTCATGCGTGCCAGTGGACGCGCCTGAGGGCACAGCCGCGCGCCCAAAGCCACAACAGGTGTAAAGATCGACCTCTATAGTCGGGTTTCCTCGTGAGTCAAGGATCTCACGAGCATGAATCTTCTCGATCTCAAATGACATGCTATACCACACCAGCCACTTGGAAGGCTTCTTTATTAAGGTTGGCGTGCCCGAATAATCGTTAGCATTTTCTAGAGGGACGGCATCATCCGGGATATGGCCGAAGAACCCGAAGAATCCGAAGAACACAAAGAATCTGAGGAATACAAAGAGCCTTGCATATTTTGTGATATTGTGGCAGAAAGAGAGCATTCCCATAAGATCTACGAAGACGATCTTACGCTATGCATCCTGGATATCAATCCCTTTAGCAAAGGCCACTGCCTGGTGATCCCCAAAAGACATGTTCCCTGGTGGCATGAGCTCACCAGCGAAGAGAACACCAGCCTCTTTAAAGTGGCCGGGATCGTAGCCCGGAAGATGATGATTTCCCTCGATCCGGACTTCGTCTGCATGTATGCGCGCGGCAGGAGAATCGCCCATACCCATATCTTCCTGGTTCCGACCTACAGTGGGGATGTGCTGGACAGATTCTTCAATGCCCTGGAACTATTTCAGGAATCACCTCCAATGCTGGCTGCTCTTAGAGAGAATAGATCGATGCAAGATACTGCAGATCTTATCCGAATGGCAAAGACACAATAATATATCAGTTCTTCATTTGACCGAATCGATTAATATGAAGCTTGCAATCTCCACCTGGGCCTATCTGAACTTGCCGCTTGAGGGCGCGCTGGAGAAGATATCCCGGCTATCCGATCGAGCCGAGATCCTCTGTGAGGCCAGGCACAGCCTTTTTCGTCCCGAAAACCTGGATGCGGCATCATCATTCTCCCTGAAATACAGCGTGCATGGGCTGATAGCCGACATAAATATCGCCAGCATCTACCCGGAATTTCGGGAGGCATCTGTGAACCTGCACCGCCGAGCCATTACCGCCAGTGCATCCGCTGGAGCCGAGCTTTACATTATCCACCCCGGATATACCCCCTGGAGCTTCTGCTGGCGAGATGCATTGCTCTGCCTTGACCAGTCGCTAGGAGAGCTTGCACCCTTGCAGGAAGAGCTGGGCATCCGCCTGGCTGTGGAGAATATGCCAAGGAGCGATTGGCTCTTCTTTAACAAGCCTGATCTGGATCTGCACGGCCTGGGCCTGGTGCTGGATGTGGGCCACGCCCATACCTGTGGCACAATCCAGGAATTCCTGAATCATCCTGCCCTAACCCACGTCCATCTCCACGACAATTCGGGAGAGGGAGACGAGCATCTGGCTCTGGGACAGGGCAGAATTGACCTATTGCCTGTCCTGAAGATGATTGATGAGAGAAATCTAACAGCTGCTTTGGAGCAAAAGACGGAAACCGCTGTGATTGAGAGCCTAAACGCATTAGAGAGAATGACTCTATTGAATCATCCTTGCATCAGAAATCAGTAATAAAAATAGATTATAGCCTGGGCTTTTTTTGGCCCAGGCATCCTGGTTGCTGGCAGCCTATATGGCTATGCCCTCCTCAGAGGTATTCAGATCCCAGTCAGGTGGCTGCCATCCATTATACCTCATGGTCTTTGGAGCCACCCCTGTCTCCCTCACATCTATGTAGGAAGATGCATCTGCAGAATTGCTTCCCGATCCGTCCAGAGCACTGGCATCCACATGCACTCTATTGGTATAGGCTCCATTTCTTGCCGCTCGCATATCATACTCGATGGTTACCAATTCACCAGACGCCAGATCTGCAAAATTCCATCGGATATAATTCGAGTCAACGCTATATGGCACGACTGAAGACTGCGTGAGGCTCATCTCTCCTGGAATCTCATCGATAACCTCTGCTGCCACGCTCCTATTGGCATTGTTCCTGAGCACAATGGTATAGTGCACCATGGTGGGGTCTGACGAGTCCAATCGTGCTTTCTTTTCCACAGACACCTTGGGCGGACAGCAGCCTAACCAATCGGAATCCAGGCTAAAACAATTGGTAGATGATACCAGAGTATCACCGGTAATTCCGCTGGCCACGACGCAATTTAGCACGTTGCCCGGTGCATTCTCAGTGATGTTCAGCCTCAGATTAATGGTCAGGCTGTTGCCTATGCCCAGATGCAGTATCGTCCAATTGGCCTCGGTTGCCGAAAGTGCCGATGGCTTGTACGAGGAGTTGATGTACTGCGTTCCAGGCGGGAAGTGATCCCAGACATAAACAGGAGCCAGAGCGCGGTTGCCGTCATTGGTTATAGTTATGACGTAATCGGCAACTGTGGAATTAGTCCCGTTAAACATCGCAGATTTCATCAGACCTTCCTTGGTCACAGTGATATGCGGATAGTCGTACTTTGCGACACCGGTCATGAGCACATGACGTCTTAAACTGAAGTCCCCAGCATAGCGCTCCTCGTTGTCCACTCTATCCGTGCCGTTTGAGCTGACGGCCTTTGCCCTGTAGTCTGCCACACCCTGGAAGGTGGCATTGGTCTTCATCTCGTTTAGGCCGAGGGCTATAGAATCCTTCTTCAAGTACTCCACAGATGAATACCTCTCGGACAATACTGTCGCAGGAGCTGTGCCGTTATCGGCAACAATACACTCTTTCACGGGCGTGCCTCCAGAGGAATCATTGGCTGCAATTATATCGCCTCCGCGTAGGATGCCGCTCTTGGACCACATACCCTCATTCCATTTCATATTCTGCTTGGCCTGGACGGTTGGAGAGTAGTTGTAGCTGCTCGGTTTATGAGCAACCTCGATATCCTTAGCCATATAATTGGAGAAGGAATCGACTATCTCCTCGCTCTTGTATGAGCCGGTTCCTGACTCATAGGTTCTCTGGGAAGAGCGGATTCTCTTGTCAGCTGCCACAAAGCCTTCACCAGATGCAGCTTTATAGGTGACGACGTTCTTGCCGTACTCCTCAAAAGACTCATTAATGCGGAACTGGCCGCTGTAATCCTCCTGGCTTTCGAAGATAGGCTTACTCTTGGGTCCGGCATCAGGCGAGGACTTCTTGACGAAGCCAATGCTGCCCTTTCCGGTGAAGTCTGCATCCACCATCATCTTCGAGCCGTTCTCATCCATCTTCACATAGGAATTGCGATCTATGTCTGTGGCATAGCGATAGGTTTCATGCATAACGGTTCCGGTGAGCCAGTTCTTGGCCCGGCTCTCCTCAGTCCACTTGGAGCTGTAATTGAGGCCATTGTTTCCGGGGAGATCGAAGGTGGTCGGATAATAGCTCGCTGAGACGTTCTTTATAGATTCAAGGGATTTGTTCTCCCATTTGAGGCTGTCTATCTCTTCAGAGCTGTAATCGCCGCTTCCGTGCTCTCTGGTTTCCAATTCCGTTCCTTTATCCTGGACGGTTACGCTATGACATGTGCTCCTTTCCCATTCCTCAGGCCAAACCTTGGCCGTGACATAGACACAATTATCGATTGAATAGGGGCCTACCGACGTGGAGAGATCATTATGCACATTAACGAATCCCACACCATCAACTGACTGCTCCAAATCGAAGGTGCTCTTGTCCTCAGGCGTCCTGGCCACTATGATTATCTTGATGCATCCTTCAGGTGGAATACTATCATAGTACCACATGCCGTCTTCGCTGGGCTCCGGATAGCTGGCCACGATTTCGATGGAATTCTGGAAGACATCTTTGACTACTACATCCTCCAGGGGCAGGAACTCCATGAGGTTGCAGACGGTAATGGTGTAGGTGATCTCCTCACCCGGCCGGTACACCTTTTTGTCAGAGGTCTTGGATATGACGAAGGGGACCGGCTTGGCATTAATCAGGGCTTCGGAAATGCTCTCAACGGGATCGCCGCCGCTCACGGGAACAGCTGTAACCCCTACAACATTGTCTAATTCGCCCATTACTGTTCCTACGATTTCGGCATCCATTGAGATGGTAATCTTTTCGCCGGAATTCAGGCGGCCCAGGTCGAACCAATCAACCCGATTGGGTTCGGTGAAGGTGCCGTTGTAATCGTCCCACAGATACATCATTCCGTCAGGAAGCATGTCCACCAATGCTACCTTCCAGAGGTCAGCCTCGCCGGTGTTGGTGATAACTATGGTGTAGTTGATCTCGGTTCCGGGAACTCCATCGGGCGGGAAAGCGACCTTAGTGACATTAATACTGGCTGTTTGGGTGGTTACCTCTGCCCTTGCATTGCCTGTAACCACTTCGTTGCCTGCTTTGCCGGTAAGGGTGACATCATTCCACAATGAGCCATTTACAGAACCGTCTATCATGGCTTTCAGGCTGAATGTCCTGGAAGAGCCCGGGTCAAGCCAGAAGAGATAAGGCCAGGTAATGGTATTCGTAGGATCCTCAGTTCCATTGAAATCATCCGAGATATATTCTAATCCCGGATCAAGAACATCTACTCCGCTCATATTCAGGGCGGTAGATCCTTGGTTATAGGCTGTTATGTTGTAGGTGATTATAGCACCCTTGGGAGCTGCAATAGGATCGGCGGTTTTTGTCACTTCCAGGTCAGCAAGATTTACAGTTGCATTATCCGTGGAATTGACTTCATTGCCTTGAGAGTCCTTGCCTTCTATGGTGGCCTCGTTCACAATCGGGCCTGGCAGATCGCTCTCCGTTACCGTATACGTGCCGGTAACAATTAGCGTATCGTTACTTGTTCCTTTGGGTGTTAAAGTCTTTCCTATCGGATTGGGAGTAAACGAACTGATATAGGTGTCATTTAGATCGGTTATTCTGATATCGTTTGTGCCGAGGTTCCTGATGGTTAAATTGTAGACGATCTTATCGCCTACCTTGGCATTGAGACGATCCGCCTCTTTGTTGAGGTTTATCTCAGGCAGCGAGCCGAAGTAGTGGCTGATGTTTCTGGCAGAGACATCAATGCCTGCCGGCGGTGTGCCGGTAGCTGTGCCGTTGTTGATGTACTGGCCGGCTAGCGCTTGAGATGCTGGGGCTGTGAAGATGTGTGTGGCCTGGGGTGCAAGAGAATCGATGGTATCACTGTAGTCAGGAAGCTTGTCGTCGGTGACTGTAACGTTCTTCAGCTCGACGTTGCCCGTGTTTGTGACCTCATAGGTCCAG
>CAYXSJ010000152.1:0-6336 GCA_964467095.1 uncultured Methanotrichaceae archaeon | reverse complement strand
TCTTCCTCTCTCCCGCTTCTTTCGCTGCCGCCTCCTTGCCCAGCACCCGCGCCACCGACTCGATGGCCTCCAGGTAGCGCACCATCTGGTCCAACCAGTTGATCAGATCACCCTGGTAGGCGTACATCCCGTACCTGTCGCTGAAGTAGTCGATGATCCCCTCCGGGCTCTTGCCTTCCGCCCGCAGATCCAGGATGCGTAGCGATATGCTCTTCTGGACACAGCCGCAGTAGGGCGATTCTTTGCAGGTGCAGCGCAAAAAGTCGCGGGAGAAGTCCATGCAGTACCTCTGCAGCTTGTTATCCAGCTCCCGCAGGTCAGCGCTGGAGAGCAGGTCCAAAAAGGAGCCGTGCAGTGCCCTCTGGGAGATCTGCATGCGCAGCTTGGTCGAGATGCGCTCAGCATACTTGAGGTAGAGGGCCTCAAAGCTCTCCAGCTCCACCGCCACTTCCAGGGGAGACTTGCCCTTGCCGAGCAGCTTGACAATGGTCGCCACCTGCTCCGGTGCCAGGAAGTGGGCCGCCGCGGCTTCGCCCAGGCGGGTAGGCACAATGCCCTTCAGCAGCCCCTCCTTCTCCAGAGACGCAAGAGAGCAGTTCAGGTCGTCCAGGCCTACGGTAAGGGCGTGCAGACTCTCCAGTTCCGCTCGCGAGCGTGCTGCCACGGCATTGGCCAGCACTTCCTCCTGTTGCTGCGCCTCGGAAAACTCAGGTGCCACATCCTCCATCTGGCCGTGCAGCAGGGCGAGGGCCATCTCATCCTCCGATTCGCTTCGCCCGGAAGAGAAACGGCGGCCAGGCTCGGCCAGAATGTAAACCAGGCCCTTATCATGGTAGCCCGGCCTTCCCGCCCGGCCCAGCATCTGATTGAACTCGTGCACATTCAGCCACTCGATGCCCATGGCTAATGATTCGAAGACCACCTGCGATGCGGGAAAGTCCACGCCCGCCGCAAGGGCCGCTGTGGTGACAACGGTATGGATCTTGCCCTGTCCAAACAGCTCCTCGATCTTTTTTCTCTCCGGGTACTGCAGGCCCGCATGATAGGCGGCAGCGCCGGGAATGGCATCGGCCAGGTTGTAGCAATTCTTTCGGGAATTGGTGAATATGATGCTCTGGCCCCGGTAGCCCGTGGAGGACGTCAGGGCCTGGGCCTCTTTAGACAGCTCTCGCAAAAGCTTGCGCTTCTCCGGCCCGGAGGAGAATATGAGGTGCCGCTCGATGGGCACAGGACGCACCTCATACTCGACCAGAGTAGCCCCCAGCCTTTTTGCCAGAGCAGCCGGGTTTCCCACCGTGGCGGAGAGGAAGATGAACTGGGCTTTGGGGGCAGCGTTCTTCAGCCGGGCGATCATGCCCGCCAGCCGATGGCCGCGCTCGGCGTCCTCCAGCATATGCACCTCGTCGATAACGACCGTTCCCACGCGCCCCAGGCTCTTCTTGGTGCGAATCACCTGGTCTATGCCCTCATAAGTTCCGGCGATGATGTCGGCGTTGAGGCTCTGGGGGATCTTGCGCCCCTTTCCCAAGCGAATACGGCTTACGCCAACCCGGATGGACGTTTGAAAGCCCAGCTCTCTGTAAGCGGAAAGCTGATCGAACTTCTGATTGGCTAATGCGACGAGCGGCACCAAAAAGAGCAGCTTTCCCTTGTTCTCCAGCAGATTCTTGACCCCGGCCATTTCACCTACCAGGCTCTTTCCTGTGGCCGTGGCTGAGACGACAAGCTGATTTCGTCCCTCCAAAAGGCCCGCCTGAACCGACCTGGATTGCACGGGCAAAAGCCTGGTCAGCCTGCGCTGCAGCAACTGCATGAGCGCCTTGGGCAGGGCTATGGACTCTAAGGGCAGCGTGGGCTCCTCCCGGCTGGCTGGAATGGTGTCAAACCGAGTCAGCTCCGGCTGCAGCCTCTGCAAAGAGAGCAGGCCCACAACATCGTCCAAGTTGCGCCTCGTCTTCAAGATCCTGGCCAGATGAGCCTTGGCAGCTCGGCCCAGCCCCCTAAAGTCCGCCTCGCGAAGCAGTTCCGCAGCAGCGCAGTTCTCGCAGATGCGTCTGCCCTTGTAGGTAATGGCGTCCTCCTCGACGTAAGTGACCCTCTTCTGGCCGAGGCAGTGGTTGCAGACCTGTACAAACCTGTATCCCAGCTGGTAGGACTCCAAAAGCTCAATGAACTTCTTTTCCTGTACGCTGTCGCCTCGGGCAAGATAAATGGCCGCCGCTTTGCGCAGCATTCGCAAAGCGTCCTCGGGAGGTAGAAACCTCTCTGCCTGGTCATCCTTTTTTACCAGAAATTTGAAGGCCCTCGGTCCCTGGGGCATATCCTTCAAACGCAGATATCCCTCAAAAAGAACCTTGCTGCCGCTTTGAGGCAGCAGCAGTATGCGGGACCTGTCCGCCTGAGCCAAAACCTGAAAAGTCATCTCAAAAGGATTTATCCTAAAGTAAGGTCGAAAAGCTCGTACTTCAGGCCCTCGGACTCCAGGCGCGTAAGAAGCTGGGGAATCTGCTCATCCACACTGACTATCACGGAATTTATGCCGTGGTATGCCGCCTCTACTGCGAACTCCTTCGCTCCGAAGATGATGTCCGGCTCGCGTCCCACCTTTCGCAGCGCCACCAATGCCTCGATACCAAGGCAGCCCACCATATTTGCTCTGGTGAGTTGATCCCGGAGAGCCGACAAATCGACCTTGCGTGAGCCGCCGCTTTGTACGCGCGGAACCTTGCAAAGAAAAATCCTTCCTTCATCAAGGCTTATCAGTCCCCGCAGGTCCGAGACGCCCACATCCTCCCCGGACAGCGCATCGCTAATGACAACTCCGCTGGCCTCTATCCCTTCTTTTTTGTTGGCATACAGAAGGCCTGATCGCATCTCCAGGGATACGCGCTCGCCCTCCGCCAGATCTGCTTCGGCTATAGCCGTCCAGACGGAGACGTGGCTGATGATCTCCTCCATCACCACGCGTGCATAGCGCTTCAGCTCGGCTGCACTCTCCAGCAGCCATTCTACTCCCTCTTTGGTGATGCTGTAACGCATCCGCCCATCCGTGGTCACCAGTCCATCCGCTACCAGTTCCTTGATGTACTCGGATATGGCCTGGGGTGTGACGCCCAGACTCTCCGCCACCTCCTTTTGCCGGAGGTTAGGCTGATGGGCTGCGATTTCAACAAGAATCTGAAAACGAGAGCTTTCTCGCTTGCTCTGCAGGACACTCGCCATTAAAAGTCCTCAACGTAAGGTTCAATGCGCTGTCCTCTCACGGCGAGGCCTTCTGCCCTCTTGGCCACGCCGCGAATAAATATCTGGCTGAGTCCCAGCTCTCGAGAAAGGTTGGATAGACTATTATTGCCGCCATTGACCATCGTCTGCAGCTTCTCGGTCACAGCCCGCAGCTCCTCGTCGGACATGAAGGTGAGGCTGATCAGCTCACTGAGATCCTCCATGGTAGCCCCGAAGCTGGCCTGCACGCGGGAATAGGTGGAATGATACTCTTTCTCCGGACTTGCTCCAGGCTCCGGCACTCTCCACTTTGTCTCGATGAGGCCGCTCTTCCGGAGGAGTGCCACGCTGCGATGAACGCTTGCTTCGTCTCCGATAAGCGTTTCCAGCTCGCGCTCAGTATGCCATTCTCGACTCAATTCATCAAAGATCTTCTTATGAACATCTGAGCCGAAGGCCTGCAGCAATGGGACCAGATCTGATGGATCGTTGATGATCCGCGTTCTCTTTCCCGTCACAAAGAACCTCGCATTGGTATTATGTCTTTGATTTGATAAAGCTTTTGAAGATCAAATCAGCCTTATCGTTTCCAGATTCATGGGGGCCATGGTCGGAATCCTGTACCTCTTATAAATGGAGCTGGCTAAATCGAGGCAGTTGCCCTCATCACCGTGGTTGGTTAGAACCCGGCCGGGCTTGGGATAGATGCGGCGCATGTATTCCATGAGCTGCTGGCGATCGGAGTGCCCGGAAAAACCGTCTACTGTGGTTACTTCAAGGTTTATCTTCACCGTCTGGGTCTTGCCCTCTACTGAGAGTGGTAATTCCTTCCATCCCTTCTGAATGCGCCGCCCCAAAGTCCCTTCCGCCTGGTATCCTACAATTACCAGCGTATTCTTCTCATCCGGGCCCAGGCGCTTGAGATACTCAAGAACCGGTCCACCGTTCATCATGCCGCTTGTTGCCAGTATCACGCAGGGCGGCCCTTCGATTATCTCCGTCCGTTGCTTGGGGCTTTCCACCTGCACAAAGCATTGGGCCAGGAAGGGATTAATTCCTTTGTGGAATATGAGATCCCGTAGATCGTTGTTGAGGTACTCAGGATATGTGGTATGAATGGCGGTAGCCTCGTAAATCATTCCGTCCAGACAGACCGGCACCTCATCAATGACCTTCTTTCGGATGGCTTCTTCCAGGACAACCATGACTTCTTGGCTTCGGCCCACAGAGAAGGCGGGGATGATAACCTTGCCGCCCTTGCTGATGGTTTCCTTGACCACGTTTATCAATGTGATTTCTGCATCTTTCCGAGAGGGTTGAATGCTGTTAGTCCCTCCGTAGGTGGCCTCCGTCACAAGCGTTTCCAATCGCGGGAAATTGCATACTGCCGGATCGAAGAGCCTGGTTCGTTCGAACTTTTGGTCTCCGGTAAAAGCTACATTGTAAAGGCCGTCTCCGATGTGGAAGTGGGCAATGGAGGAGCCCAGGATGTGGCCGGCATTGTGCATGGTCAATTTGGTGTCCGGTGCAATGTCGGTTACATCTCCATAGTTGAGGGTGATAGTATGCTTGAGAGCCTCGCGAACCATTGCAGAGTCGTATGGCAGTCTCTTTCCTTCGCGTCCGGCTATCTCAATATAATCGAGCTGCAAAAGCACGGCCAAATCCCTGGTAGGCGGAGTGCAGTAAATAGGTCCTTCGTAGCCGTATTTGTAGAGCATGGGAACAAGACCGGCATGGTCCAGGTGAGCATGCGTCAGGACTACGGCATCAATCTGATTGAGTGGATAGACCTCGGGCACGTAGAGATACGGCGTAGCTGAGTCGTCAGATCCCACGTTCACGCCGCAGTCGATGATGATGCGTGACTCGGGTGTGGAGAGAAGCATGCAGCTTCTGCCTACCTCGCGACAGCCCCCCAGTGTGGTGATCCGAATCCACTGATCCTTAGAAGCTATATCTCGGTGGATCTTCCGGCCCACTGTGCGCAGTATGCTCTTTCGCTCAGTTTGTACACTGCGCAGATAATCCTTAATGTTGGCGATGGTCGTCGAGCGCACCGGTGGAGTTCGGACCACTTTAGGGGTCCATCCGATCAGTTTGGTAATCTCGCGTAGTGTTGCGCCATGGCGACCGATAACCAGACCCGGCTTTTCTGCCTCGATCTGCACTTCTCCGGTCTCGCCGTCAAAGTAATAGTTGGTGAGAACCGCTTCTTTGGGAACAACCTCCTGGATCTTGGCTATGGAAATTTCTGGTTCGGCCAATACCTTCAGATCGGGGCGCACCACCACGCGCTTCCTAAGCTCTTTGGCCAGATTTCTTATGATCTCGCCGTCGTCCGCTAGCTTCTTGGGGTCGTCGGTATAAATGACCAGTTCCGGACCCTCGAATTCCAGCCCCGTGACATTGATATCCGGAGGCAGCTTGCTCTGCACCTTGCGTTTGAGCTCAAAAAGTACTTCTTCTACAGACAATAGAACACATCCAAAAAAGATTAAAGGAGCTTCATAATCTCCGAAAACTCCGGCTCGCCTACCTCCTCGTATTTATCTGTGATTCTGACGAGCTCGATTTTGTCGCCTGAAGCGGAATCGCGCTTCATGGCATTATGAATTGCCCTGGCGGCCAGCACCGTTCCATCCTTGATGCTTATGCCGGGCTTATACATGGCTTCCAGTACGCCGTAGGCTACGGGAGATCCAGAACCTGTGGCTACAACTTTGCGCTCTTCGATCTGCCCGCCCAATGCATCAAGCGAATAGATCTTGGGGCCGTATCTGTCTACGCCGCCCATGACGAGCTGCACCATGAAAGGATAGTAGCGACGAGAAGAGAGAATATTGGCCAGCATGGATGTCACAGCTTTGACGGTCATTCTCTCGCCCCTTTGCATCTTGTAGAGCCTTGCCTCCACCTGAACCATCCGGACCAGCGATTGAGCATCTCCTACCGCTCCTGCCGTAGTCAGACCCACCAGGTCGTCGACCTGATAAATCTTCTTGGCGGTGCTGCTGGCTATGAAGCTGCCCATGGTAGCACGGCTCTCCGATGCAAGGACTACACCCCCATCGCAGAGTACACCTACCGTAGTTGTACCTTTGAACACCTCGA
>CAYXSJ010000151.1:0-6370 GCA_964467095.1 uncultured Methanotrichaceae archaeon | reverse complement strand
AATACTGGATGAATAGCGCACAAAACGCATTCAAGAACGGCAGCTATGATTCCGCCATCCAATCGGTTGACAGAGCCGTCAGCATTGATTCGCAGAATGCAACCATCTGGACGATAAAAGGACTTATCAATGAGGTAATGGGCAGGTATCAGGAAGCCATCGATAGCTATAACAGGTCGCTTGAGATCAATTCCCAGGATGCAAATGTCTGGTCTGCCAAAGCCACCGTCCAGAAAAACCTTAACCAAACAAATGAATCCTTACAGTCCTATGACAGGGCCATAGAGATAGATCCGCAAAATGAAGGATTATGGTACGATAAAGGCGCTACCCTTTTAATGGCAAAGCGATACGATGAGGCCATTTTGTGCTTCGACGAGGCCATAAGGCTCAATTCGAGCTGGCCCTGGCCCTGGTACAACCGGGGAATGGCCCTGGAAAAGTCAGGCAGGTATGACGAGGCACTTCGCGCCTATGAAAATGCCACAGATCTGGACCCAAATTACATGAAGGCATGGAGCGAGAAGGGAACCATTCTGGCAGGCATGGGGCGCTTCGAAGAGGCACTTGTCGCCTTTGAGAGGGCTGTTGAGATAGATCCCCAAGACGCAATATCGCTCTCAAATAAAGCCCGCGCGCTCCTAGATTTGAAGAGATATGATCAAGCAGTCCAGGCATATGATGACGCACTGGCAATAGATCCCGGCAATCCGGCCTCATGGTACAGCAAGGGCATTGCCCTGGCAAGCCTGGGCAGATACGGCGACTCCCTCCTGGCGCTCAACCAGTGCCTGAACATAAGCCCACACAGCACCCAGGCATGGTATGCAAAAGCCGCAGCTTTGAATGGGATGGGAGAGACAGATCAGGCATATGATGCATGGCTATCGTACCAGGAGCTGGCATATTCCCATATCAAGTTCAGCGATAACAGTGGGAGGTCAATGGAGGATGCCATAGTCATTATGAATGCAGCAGGCGAGACGGATGGCGTTGGCTCTGAATATTACTATCTGGCCAAGAAGTTTGGCGAGAAGGGAGTGGACTGGGATTTGGTAGAGCAGTCTGTCAGCGGCAAGGATGGCCGCGATTACGACGAAATGGACATAAAGCTTGCTTCCGGAGAGGAGATGACAATCTACTTCGACATCACCGATTTCTATGGCAAATGGCTGGAGGGGCTGGTATTGTGAAGGCCCAGCCTGCCGTCCGGGCTTTTTTCATCTTTTTATTTACGGTCGCATTCAGCGGCTGCGTCCATGATCCCGGATCGCCTGGCTCAGAAGACGCAGATGAAATTCGAGCCCAGTTAACGGCTGATGAAAAGGTGGCTGCATCCAGTAACCGCTTTGCTCTGGACATGTATCATGAGCTGGCCATGGGGCAGGGAAATGTCTTCTTCTCACCCTGGAGCCTGACTTGTGCCCTGTCAATGGCCGGAGAGGGTGCAAACGCAAGCACTGCAGATGAGATCAGATCAGTGCTTCATTCATCCGGAGACAACAGCGCATGGCGTCAGACATTTCTAAAGCTCGACACTCGCTTCAATGCCCGCAGCTCTGGCTATCAGCTCACTTCGGCCAATGCCATCTGGGTGGACAGCAGCTTTCCGCTGGATAAAGGATATGCCGCTCTGATTGAGAGATATTACCACGCAAGGGCTGAAAACCTGGACCTCAAGGATGAGATCGGGACGGCCAGAGAGGCCATAAACAACTGGGTTGGCAGCAAGACCGCCGGAAAGATAAAGGATCTGATTGCAGAAGGCTACATCAACCCGGAGACGCGCCTGATTCTGACCAACGCCATTTACTTTAACGGCACATGGATCAAAGCATTTGATAGCAGCAGAACACGGGACGGGAATTTCTTTAAGGAAGGTGGCGGGACTGTAGCAGTGCCGATGATGAGCCGGACCGATCAGGATGCGATCTTCGATTACATGGAGAACGAGGATGTGCAGATGCTGCGCATGCCTTACGCTGGCGGCAATGTCTCAATGCTGATAATCCTGCCAAAAGGAAATGATTCGGCTCGCCTGGAAAGCCTCCTATCTGCAGAAGAGATCGAAAAATGGAGGAGCGAACTGGTCATGCGCCGCGTTGACATCTACATACCCAGGTTCAAGCTCGAATCCAGTTGCCTGCTCAAGAAAACGCTTGCGGATTTGGGAATGCCGACCGCCTTCTCCGGCACGGCCGACTTTTCAGGCATGAGCTCCGGCAGGATGCTGTTCATAAGCGAAGTCATCCATAAGGCATACGCGGATGTCAATGAGCAGGGAACCGAGGCGGCCGCTGCCACTGCAGTCATTATGGCGGAGTCGGCATCGAATTTCTATGAGCCGGCTACAGTCTTCAGGGCTGATCATCCATTCCTCTTCCTGATAGAGGATAGGCAAACGGGATGCATACTGTTCATGGGAAGGCTCAGCGATCCAGCTGCGGCCTAGCCGCATTTTTTGATCTCGCATATTCCGGCTGATACGCAACAGTATCTCACAGAAAGATGAAGAGAGAAGAAGGCCCGTTTGATCGCGCATCTCAAGCAAATTACCGATGAAGGCGACTATGTGGAGTTGCCCCCCTTGAGCCGGAAGGTGGTCATCGATAGAAAGGCTCTGTTGTATCTCTCAGAGCTTCAGGAGAAGAGCCAGCGGCTCATCAAAGAGAAATGCCATGCCCTTTCTGAGGATCCCTTTCCAGGCCAGAGTGGCGACAAAGAGCTGCTACATCTCGAATTCAAGCTCTATCGATTGCATGTCGGGCGATCATTCACTGCTAACATCCAACTGAGTTGCCGTCAGGAATAAAATCTCGAATAGAACCCCGGTTTTGATGCCAGATCTTTTCGGAAGGCTTTGTTTCCAAGCTGAATCTTGTGAGCCCTGGCCAGGAGGTCAGCCATCTCGCTCTTGCCTTCGTTGCTTGTTAAAATATCCAGTCTGAAACCCTCCTGTTTGATGCAATCTTTCATTTAATCTCTTGCAGTCAACTCAAAAAGCTATAAATCTTAAGAACTGATTGTATTTCATTGTTGTGTCTATGGGAACCCGAGGTATTTTCATGAAATTATCATGACCGATTCAGGCTGGGCTCATACTTTTTGTGCTTTTATTCGTATGGACCCTTTATGGGGTGTTTATTTCCATGTCGGTATCTGAAGCTAGTTACCAGGTCCTGGAGACCTTAGAGAATGGAGTAGAAATCAGGGCCTATCCCGAGGAGATCTGGGCCACTACAGTCTCAGAGAATCAGAACGATGCCTTTAGCCCATTGTTCAGATTTTATAATGCCGGAGAGGTTCGATATCCAGAGCATTCCCAAGCCTTCATCAAGCAGTGTCGAGATCCAATTGATTGAACCAAGAAAGCTGGCCACGATAAGATTCTCCGGTTACATGACCGAGGGGAATTATGAAAAGAATCTGGAGCTATTGAGCAAGACGCTGGAAGTTCGGGGGATCTCGACAGAGGGAGAGCCGCTATTGATGCAGTATAACGATCCCTGGACTCCACCGTTCTCTCGCAGAAACGAGATTGCATTGCATGTAATCAATGATACGGCTGCAGATACATAATATGGAAAAAACGAGCAACTATTCAGTCATCCAATCAAAACCCTATAAAAAAGAGGGAAATCCTTCAGGCGCTAAGTTACATAAGGGTTTCCGTTTTTTTTTGCTTATCTGTTTCTGCTAGCCCGTATTGTATTCAGGAAGACAAAAACGGCATCCGTTAAAACCATGTTTGATGGCTCTTGCCACGCTGTCGTAGGGAACCTTGTGACGGGGGCTTATCTTGGCCGCCCAGTCACACCCTGGGATATGCAGTTCTTTTGTATTGGTATTTGCAGTGAAGGGATAGGGCCCGATAGCTAGTACGCTAGTGACTCTGCCCATTTCCCTCCCATCGACAAGCTGAGCTGCCGATATACGGTAATAGCCGTTTGCTGTCTTATCCGGTATGGTCATCTCCAGTGTTGCTTCATTGGTATCTGATGTTTTCAGGGGCATGTTCCTTATGGCAGAGACTTTCCCGGCCTGGAGTTTATATCTCCGGTAGAGGCTGCTTTCCTCAGAGAGTTCCATGTTTTGAAACGTCGAGCCTATGGTCAGGCGTTTGAGTATCCTCAGGGTGACCTCAATTTCATTCGGCAACGGGCTCAGATCAATTAGTAGATCTGAAGACAGCTTTATTCTTGGCCATCCATGAATTTTAAAACTAGAGGTTGTATAGGTACCAGGAAGCAAAGGCACAACATTAAAATTCTTCCACGTGGCATTGTTATTTTGGCGGATGAAGCGATAGTAGTCATCCCAACTTTGAATACTTGATGGATCAGGAGCCGGATCGTCGGCCCGGTCAATCAGAGAAAGGAAACAGTAATGTCCAACCGCGGGGATATCGCCACTAAACCATGTCATTGGACCGACCACCTTGAACTCACCGGGAGAGACGAAAGGAATGGGTATTTCGTCAATGAGTTTCCATCCCCCCGGGATTGGCCATGTCGATAAGTTGGCCCAGTAAGCTTTTATCTTGCCGTCCGCTGGTTGACTTCCACGATTCTGGACCCTGAAATAGAGGAAATTATCTTGGCCGGATTCAATCTGGTCTCCCAGGGTATCCTGGCCCTGGGCGGTTGCCGATCCGAGGGTGGCCTGCGGATCGAGGAGCTCCTCGTTGAACACAACGATGTCAGGGCTGCAGGAAAGGCCACCGCCAATAAGAGGTTCGGCTCCAAAATCCTGAAGGTTGTCCCTTATATAGAGGTCGTGGCTCGGTCTACCGGCATAAAAGATATCTACCTCACCGCCCGGATTCGCGTTGCTTGCTACCGCTGAATCCTGACCGCAGTCGTCGATCACGTCCTGTGGCGACCAGGAGAGCGTCGGGGTTGACGCGCCGGTCTGAATTTGAATCTGCTGAAACGCAGTATAGGGCGTATTGGGGTAATCCGAGCAGTGCTCAATGGAATACGCTTCAAGAGTCTCGTTACACCATACCAATTCGTCCACGTCCTGGATCGTCAAAACTGAATTGGCGAACCCAACAAACTCGGACCTATAGCTAAACTTGCCGTTGGCCTGACCGGTAAGGGTCATCAGGCCGACAAGCTCATCTCCCGGGCTAACCTGGATCAGACTGGTATGGAATGCATTGCCATTACCCTCAACATACCAGCTCGCAATTGACCAGTACTTGCCTCCCCCTGCATAGGAAGAACCCCACTGCAGGACCGGCTGCAGAATTGCCTTAGAGGGGTCTGACGGATCAATCCCGTTGAAAAGAAAGATCGTCTGGCTGCCCTCTGTCGAGGGTTCAGATGGCACAACCCAGGAAGTGCTAAAAGAAGATATGGGAGTACCAATGTTGTTCGTCCAGCTTGCATAGGAGATCCACCCGCTTCCCAGTGAGGGGATGGGGCCTGTTTTTGGCTGAAGAAGATCAACCTTGCGTCGCAGGACCATTTTCTTATCGTGTATGGTGATTGCCTGATCCGTAATTCGCAGAATCTCACCCTTATCAACTTTGTGTACTAGTGATGGATGGCGGTAACCGCCAGGGGTCAGCACAAGGCCCTGTGAGCGGAGTTGTTCAGCATCAGCGGCGCGTACAGGATTGAGAAGGTTGCGGATAGTATGTGTGCCATTGGCGCCAAATTTAACCGCCTTGTCAGATCTCACATAATGGACTAAGTCTTTCGGCCGCAAGCCACCAGGCGTTAATACAAGATTGTCTTTCCCGTTCGATTTTTTTGATCTGCTATTATCTTTCATCTTTAATACTTCCTATCAATGATATTTTTTTCACTATTATTCTGCATAATAAATAGCCCTAAACTATAATAAATTTTCGGTAACTATTCAGCCACCCAATAAAACCCTTTTTTTCTTCCGAAACATCATGAACCATAATGTGCGATCCGCAACCCAAAATTTAAATATTAATGATAATCATATAACTGTACTAATGGAAGGGCGCAATTCTCATCACATCCCAACGGAGGGAGCTAATTCCCTCTCGTCTTCACAATCAGGCATAACAATGCCTTTGAGTCGCGAAGATATTTTAGCAATTTATGAAGAAGGTCCTGAAGCAGTTGTTGCACTCGTCCAAACCATTTTCTCAAAACAAGCAGCAAGGATCGCTGAACTGGAAGAACGGATAAAATCCTCCCTCAACAGATACCTTTGATTGCAGTCTAAATTCTTAATGATTTTATGGGTAGGACTGAATAGTTGCAAAATATTATGATGAAAAGGACGAATAACGTTTCACATCACCAGATGTGAATGACTGTAGCCTGATCAAATAGTCTAAAAAATATCTGGACATTGTAACCGTAAAGATCAAATAAAATCAAGA
>CAYXSJ010000150.1:3700-6371 GCA_964467095.1 uncultured Methanotrichaceae archaeon | reverse complement strand
CGGGCGCACGGGCGGGCGGGCCAGCGAATGCGGGCGAGCGTTCCCGTGCATGGAGGCAGCCCACGAAAACGGGATGTGAGGCCTTTTTTAAGATATCACCCGAAGCGAAGAGATTAATAGATATAGATTCATCACCAAGAAAGATGATGGAAACAGCGCTGTCAAAGAATGGCGTGCCCATCCGGTTGCCTGACGAGCGGTGGATACATCTGACGGAGGGTCATTCTGAGATGGCAGGATATTATTCGGAGGTCCTGGAGACCATCGAGGACCCGGATGCAGTCTATGAAGGGAACTCTGGAGAACTCCTCGCCGTAAAGGATGTCCAAATCGATAAATATATAGTAGTAGTTTATAAAGAAGTGAGTGAAAAGGATGGTTTCGTGATCACTGCCTTCCTGAGCAGCAGGAAAAAGCAGCTTGAGAGGAGAACAAAGCTATGGCAGCGGCAGAAATAGACTGCATCGAAAAGATATCGGCACTGGTGCCTCATCTTCTGGGCATACCCCAAAAAAAGATCTGGGTGGATTATGATGAAGAGGCAGATGTGCTTTACGTGAACTTCAAGAAGCCCAGCCATGCTGATGATTCCGATCTGACCGACGACGACGTCATAATCAGGTACGAGAAGGGGCAGGTCGTGGGAATGACCTTCCTCAACGCCAGCAAGAGGCAAAGATCCCAGGGCTAGCTGCAATCATCTTTTTGATGAACAATTTGCTATCGATGAATGATGCAAACTAACAGCCTGCCGCCTCGAAATGCGACAGGATTCAATTCAACCAGCCTCCGTGCCCGGCCCGAGGGCACAGCTCCCACCCGAACGGTCCGCTGCCCACGCGTCAGGCCTTATGCGCAGGCGCATGAGAATGCGAAGCGAGCCGGGACGCAGAGCTGTTGCGAGTTGCCGAAAAATCCAGGATGAACTGGCATAATGACAGCTCCCTTAGGAAATTGCAGAACGGCAAAGGATAATTGCTAGTTAGTGCCAAGTCCAGAGTTTATCGTTTCTCGGTCGTGATCGAGAAGGACAAAGATGGCTATTTCGCTTTCTCTCCGGAACTACAGGGGTGTTACACTCAGGGCGATGCCTACGAGGAAGCCATAGAAAATATCAGGGACGCCATCCGCCTCCATGTAGAGGATCGACTGGATAGCGGCGAAGAAGTTCCTCAGGCGGAATCATTCAGCTTGACATCTCTGGAAGTTGCTGTATGATGGACAAGCTCCCCAGGGCGAGCGCTGCTGAGGCGGTCCGCGCCCTGGAGAAAGATGTTAAGTACTGCCATCGAGGAGTAATTGCACAGCGACTCAGGGAGAGCGGAGTCGAGGTAATCGACCTATGACCTGGGAAAAGAAACGAGTGCTGGTGACAGCAACCGCCTACACTGAAAAGAGCAAGAAATACGGCTAGGTCGTATGCACCATCGGCCTCACAGAGGAAGGAGATAATTAAATTATCTGGTGTGCAACTTCATCGATCTTTATCGATAATTTCTTATTCTTTCAGAATCACTATAACAAATATGAACGCAAAATTTCTTAATCATATGCCAACTTTTTGTAAAATAAATTTTCAAATAATTTATTTAATTTATTTTATTATTTTTTTATTTGCTTTATCCTTATTAATTGCATCTTTGGGTAGTGCAATAGCCAATGATACAACATTTGCGAACGCTTCTGCAACGAATCAATCGGAATTAGTATCTTCTGGAATATTTTTGCTTACACAACATAAATATGATGAAGCATTGGAATTCTACAATAATTTGACTAATAAAAGTCCTAATGATGCGAATGCTTGGTCCAATGAAGGATTAGCCCTCTTTTATCTTGAGAGGTATGAAGAGTCTAAACAATGCTATGATATAGCTATCGAAATAAATCCCCAACACTCTATTGCCTGGTGCAACAAGGGAGTTGCTTTAAGCAAGCTGGGTAGATATGAAGAAGCTATTCAATGCTTTAACCAATCGATAGAATTAAAGCCAGAGTTTGCATATGCTTGGTATAAAAAAGGTTTGGCGCTTCAGTCGTTACAACAAGATGCTGAAGCAAAACAAGCGTTTGAAAAAGCTGAAGAATTAGGTGGTGTTACATTGTACTTTTAATTCATTCTTTTACATGTATTTTTTCTTTGGATATTAGTTACCCACCCAAGCAGCTTGCCCTCCTTAGAAAATCTCAAAACCGCACACTGTACGAACTATTTGGACAAAACACAACCTGAAAAGCTAATTTGCTGGAATAAGGCCTGCCTGAATATCTTTTAGCTCAAATACAAGAGCCAGGAGGACTCTGATGATCTGCCCGATCCGGCGGTTCCAGGTGCGTGAGATTGTGAAGAGCCTGGAAACTGCGCAAGAACAGTTCCAGGCATCGAGGATGAGCTGAAGGCTGAGAACTAAAGGCGAGCCAGCTCTAGATGCTGCCCGATTCGACCAGCTACCGAGTCCCAGCCCGATGGCACCAGGCCCACGTACGGGCGCAGTCGGTCGGACCCGGGGGCGAGCGGCCTGCGCGCAGAGGCGACACACAAAATGCTAAACGAGCAGGCGAGAGCAGCGAATGGAAAGATCCTTAGCGTTTAAGCGTGAGCCAAAACAAGGAAGGCTGTGGCATATTTGCCCAAGGCCGGCGGTTGTTAAGGTCTCCATATCTGGAGCCA
>CAYXSJ010000150.1:0-3600 GCA_964467095.1 uncultured Methanotrichaceae archaeon | reverse complement strand
TGAAGCGGCCGCAATGCCGGGGCGGGAGAGAGGGCTAGGGAAAGGCGAAAGTTGCAGGGATATTGATAAAGTAAAAAGTTTTATATAGTTAATAGTCTAATTAATGATCTGATTAAACACCAAGAAATTTAAGAGAAGGATTTGATATGGATACAGAAATCCTCAAAGGATCGTCAGCCACCAATCTAGTAACTCTTGAAGTTATTGGGGTAGACAATACAGGTGATACTAGAATTGATTTAGATTTCGTTAGAATATTTCCAGATGGCACCGTGCCACCTGGTCCACCATGGTTCCGCGTTCCCCCTAATTATCTTCTCATTGTTACTGATGCTGACTGGCAGTACAACTTAGGAGAGCCTGGCGGAATTCAAACATTTCGTATCTTCATTGAAAACATTGCTGAACCATCTATTTGCAGTCGTGTATTTGAATCGACAATAACGCTGAATGGAAACGGAGAGGGAGGCATTTCTGAAAGCATGACAAGTGGATTTGCTGTTTCATCAAAGGGGAGAATGACTGTCGATTGCATGCCCGGTGGTGGAGTAATAAGCCATATAATACTACGAGGATATCTAATACGAGAGCATTAACTGTGTCCCACTTTTTGGATGTCATTTAAAATCCGGGCTCTCGATAATAGCCTGGAATAAAATCGACATTTTGCGATGAAGCCAGGATTGCAGAGTCAATTTTGGGAAACCAGGTAATGCTGGAGCCTTCGATCTCAGAAGCAACGCCGTTCGCGCCAAACGGATATGAGCCATCAAAGATAGAATGCGAACCTCTTTTCAAGGAGAATCCTTTCTGAGGAAATGCCTTAAAAAGGATTTATTCCTATCATCCACCATGATCAAGCTAGGTGATTACAGGGAGGATGAGGCAAAACAGCTCATATCCTATCTAAGTAAGGCTAAAATCAAATGCGATACACGCGTTCATTTTATAATTGATCACTTCAAGACGGATTGTCTAGAGGGCAGACTTTCCGAACTAAAGGAAGTGCTGAAGGATACTCAGAGAGTGGAGCAAACGATAAAAATTTTAAAATCAGTTCTTGGCCAGAGGCCTGAGCCTGGCAAATTCAAAGAGCTATTTCTCAAGGAATACAATCCTTTGAGGGAGAACGAGAAAAGCCAAATCGCTGAGATCCTCAATAAAGTCTCCGGCAATTTTCAGGCTCTTGACGAGAATGACAAGAATAAAATTAGCCAAATATTCTTAAAAGCCTCCGATGATGAGCAATCCTATTATGAAGCCACGAGCGTTCTTCATCGAAATAAGATCGAAATCGGTGAAGAGATAGCAGACCGCCTCGACGATCCCATAGTTCGCGCTACCAGGAACTTAAAAGAATTGGGACTGGAAAGAGATCATCCTCTGGTCAGACAGACCGTTATCATCTCCGCACAAAAGGAGGTCGAGGTTTTTATCGATGAATTCTCCACTATCCTTGCCTCGAGGGGCGATTTTGATGCCGGTTTTTTTGATAGATTTCCTGCGGAATGCAGCAAGATTTCCGTCTTGGGATCGCTCTTAAGTGAATTGTCCAATCGACCATCCTCTGGAAAATTGAGCATGGATGAGTTCACTGACAAGTGTGCCAAGGAATTTGATAATAATGGATATCTTATAATTGCCGACTTTCTGGAATATGCCTCTGATCTGGCCAGAATTCTTGAGAAGAACGGACTCATCAAGGTAAAAGGAAATTCCATCAAATGGAAGCTCCAGTGAAGGCTCGGCGGATTTTCAGGCCCTGCAATCAGCGGTCCAGCCGGATCAGGATGGAGGACGGCTTTCCGCAGAGGAAGAGCACCTCGACTCGGCACCGAGAATCTCTATGCTCTGGCGGGATTTGGAGAAGCTGCAAAGCTGGCGAAACTGGAGCCGTCTCATGTGCTTTTGGCCATAGGCTTAAGACATGAGCAGGCACATGGCTCCATGGTCATGACGATAGGAAGGCAGAACAAAAGATAGTAGAAAGGCTGAGGGCTCTCTCTCCGCTCTAAAAGGTGAAAAAGAAATGGCACAGATTGGTTACTCCAAGAAAGTTATGGAACACTTCATGAATCCCAGGAATGTGGGAGTGATTGAGAATCCAGACGGATATGGCAAAGTGGGCAATCCGGTCTGCGGCGATCTCATGGAGATATTCATCACCGTCAAGGAAGACAGGATAGACGACATCAAATTCAGGACCTTCGGGTGCGGTTCGGCCATAGCCGTCTCCAGCAGGGTTACAGAGATGGCCAAGGGTAAGACATTAGATGAGGCCATGAAGATCACCCGCAAGGAAGTGGCAGAAGAGCTGGGCGGCCTGCCGCCCCAGAAGATGCATTGCTCTAACCTCGGCGCTGATGCGCTGCATGCGGCCATCAAGAATTACTGGGTGAAGATCGGCAAGATCAAGCCGGAGGAGGCTGGGGCCGGGGAAGAGAGCCACGAGGGGGAAGAGGAAGAGAGCTGCGAGACGTGAATGGTTTCTCTGTGTCTTTATGGTTAGATTCCGTTCTCCAACAAAACCACAAAGTCTTGATCTTGAATCGCTGTCCTGCAAGCCCCCCGCGCCGTGCCTGCGGGCGTGCGAGGCCCCTTATGCGGGCCCGCAAGCGGTTTGGCACCATGTCATAATTTCATTGTTTATTTTTGGGACTTTACATGCAAGCCCTGAGGAAAGGAAACTTTAAATACACCTAATATGTTCATTGTAGTAATAAAAAGTACTATGATGTACTAAATAATACATTAAATTCCAGAACGACCATCAAAATTTGATTTCATACACATAAAGGAGAGAGCCAAATTGAGAGGAACATCGATTCGTATGGAGAGGATATTCAATCGCAATACAGGAAACGCAGTCATAATTCCCATGGACCACGGGGTTACCGTCGGTCCCATCAAGGGCATAAAAAGCGTCAAAGCCATCGCCGATGCAGTGGCCTCGGGCGGGGCGGATGCCGCCATAGTGCACAAGGGTGCAGCCGTATTCGGCCACCGCGGCTACGGCCGGGACCTGGGCCTGATCATTCATCTCTCAGCCTCCACAGCTCTGGGGCCGGACCCCAACAACAAGGTTCTGGTGGCGACGGTAGAGGAGGCTCTCAAGATTGGCGCCGATGCTGTTAGCATTCATGTCAATGTCGGCGCTGAGGACGAGAGCCACATGCTCTCCACTTTGGGAGAGGTCTCCAGGAACTGTCAGGAATGGGGCATGCCGCTCCTGGCCATGATGTATCCCCGGGGAAAGAAGATCAAGGACGAATACTCAGAGGAGCACATAGCTCACGCGGCGCGAGTGGGAGCGGAGCTAGGCGCTGATATTGTCAAGACCAACTACACCGGAGACCCGGATAGCTTTGCTCGAGTGGTGGAGTGCTGCCCCATCCCCGTGGTCATTGCCGGAGGGCCGAGAGTGGATTCGGAGCTGGACCTGCTTACAATGGTCGAGGGAGCAATATCGGCGGGAGCACGGGGTGTGGCCATCGGCAGGAACGTCTTCCAGCATGAGAATCCTGCACTCATCACCCGGCGCATCTGCGGGGTAGTGCACAAGGGACTTCATGCTAAGGAAGCTCTGGAAATCGCGTCGGC
>CAYXSJ010000149.1:1796-6427 GCA_964467095.1 uncultured Methanotrichaceae archaeon | reverse complement strand
CCGCCCGTGTTCGGCCCGGCGTTGGCCATGCTGATGGTGCCTCGATCATTCCTGTTCTTGCGGGTTAGCTCGTCCTTGATGGCATAGCCTGGGCCCCCACGGCCTGTGCCGGTGGGATCGCCGCCCTGAATCATGAAGCCGGATATGATGCGGTGAAAGATGACCCCGTCATAGAATCCCTTCTCTACCAGCTTTTGGAAGTTTCCCGATGTGATGGGCGTGTCCTCGTAAAGCTGCAATGTGATGTCGCCCATGCTAGTTTTGAGCAGTACCTTAACTCCGCCTGTGTTTGATGTGCCTTCTGCCATTTTTGTCATCTCCATTTAAGAGATAATCTTCGCCTCGATTATCTTTACCTCGGTCGTCGGCCGGTCATTGGCGTCGGTCTCTGTCTTGCCAATAGCATCAACCACATCCATGCCCTCGATCACTTTTCCGAAGGCGGGATGCATGCTGTCCAGGAAGTTGTTGTCCACCAGATTGATGAAGAACTGGCTTCCGCCCGTGTTCGGCCCGGCATTGGCCATGGCGATGGTCCCGCGATCGTTTCGGTTGTGATCGGGCAGCTCATCCGCAATGGTGTAGCCCGGTCCGCCCATGCCTGTGCCCTCCGGATCTCCGCCCTGAATCATGAAGCCGTCGATGACTCGATGGAAGATTACTCCGTTGTAGAATCCTTTCTTCACTAGCTTTTCGAAATTTTCCGTGGTGATGGGCATATCGTCATAGAGCTGCAATGTGATGTCACCCATGTTGGTCTTCAAGAGGACCTTGGTCGGTCCGCGTTCTTGCGTCGGCGCCAGGCAGCCAGCTATGGCCAGCACCAAGATAGTGAGGACTAAATAGAATATGAATCTCATCATCAGTGAGATCCGTTATATCTAGAATAAATTAAGCCTTTCCCAATGAGAAGAAATATAGGCTTATTTTTAAAAAATATCTTTGGCCATTTCGTGATCGATCACACGCAGATTTGACTTTTCTGGAACGTAGTACTTCAGCTTCGTGTCTGTAGTCAAGAAGTAATCCACTTTATAGGCCAAAGCATATCCCAAATGTACCAAGTCAGTGTCAGTTAGCCTGTTGTCTATTCGTTCGCCTTTCTTGTACTTCTCGACCAGCTTGTAGCACGCATCGGCCACAAGAGCGTTGGGATAGAGAAAGCTAAGATCGAGAGCACCCCAAAAATCAATCAGCTTATGTAGTTCATGCAAGTCATGGTCGGTGTCCTCTTTTTCACCTCTGAGACATTCAATAACGCTTTCTCCGATGACCGATATTGGCACTAAGGGGATGATATGAGGAGCAGTGCTCAAGTGATTTAGAAGTTTCTGCATATTGATGGGCTTGATGTCTTCCCGATTCGAATTAAAGCAAAAGAAAAAGATTGCTGAGTCTACAGCAACTTTAATGGCAGTCATCAAAGATGCTTTCTAAGTTTCTCTTCATCTCATTAAACTCTTTCTCGGTGACACGCCAGGTTATCTTTCCATGTATATTCACGGCACCGCCGTAAGGAAGCATGTCTTTTAGCATCTCATTAGTTCCAGCCATTTTTCCTCCTTTAAAAGCTCATCGCGCAGATATTTTAAGCTTTCTTTGATGTGGAAGACTGCCAGTCGTCCGCTCAAGAACGGATTCGTATGTTGGGACCTTAACCAAAGCTTCCTCGATGGTCTTTCCAAAGGTGACACATCCAGGAAGTGATGGGCCGATGTTGTGTATACCCCATTGTCTGGTTCCCATGGAGCATCACATGATATCGCAACGTCTTCATTGAAGACTTCTGAAGGTAGATCGAGCCTCTTTCTACGTCTTCATAGCCCGGCTCTCGTCTATCACTATATAGTCCTTGATGGCCACCACGGAGCCGAAGGGTATGAGCACAAACCTTCCGTCTTCCCTGTACTTCATGCGGTTCAGCTCCTTGTCCGGCTTGACCTTCAAGTCCACCAGCTTTCCTGTCTGGGCATCAAAGACCACATCCTCCATCTCGCCTAACACCATGCCGTCGACGTTCACGATCTCCTTTCCTGCAATGCTTCCCGAGAACACCTTTCCCATTTTCCAGCACCCTTCCCCTTCATCTATCCCTTTCAATCTGCAGCTATCTATAGCCGGCGAGCGAAGCCGGCTCCACCTTAATTCCGCCCTTGAACCTCTCGCTGATCCTCTCGTAGTAGCTGACCATGTTCTCCTCAACGCTCGGCCTGACCTTCTTCAAAGCCTCTTTAAAGTGGTTCATCTCCACTTTCTCCATTTCCTCGCGCAGGGCCAGCATGGCCGCCTCGCGACAGAGCGAGTCCAGATCCGAGCCCACGTAGCCTTCCGTCAGCTCTGCCAGCTCCTCTAAGTTTACATCCTCGCCTTTGGGCATCTTGGCGGTTTGAATCTTGAGAATCTCGTGCCGCCCCAATTTGTCCGGCGGCCCGACCAGGAGCATACGATCGAACCTGCCCGATCGCAGAAGCGCCGGGTCGAGGATATCCGGCCGGTTCGTGGCGGCTATGACCACCACATCTTTGAGCGCCTCCAGGCCGTCCAGCTCCGCTAAGAGCTGATTTACCACCCGTTCCATGACATGGCTGCCCTCATCAGAGCCCCGCATGGGTGCAATGGAATCCAGCTCATCGAAGAATATGATGGCCGGAGAGACTTGTCTCGCTTTCCTGAAGATCTCCCGGATGGCTTTCTCAGACTCGCCCACCCACTTGGAGAGCATCTGCGGCCCACGCACGCTGATGAAGTTGGCATTGGTCTCGTTGGCAACCGCCTGGGCGATCATGGTCTTTCCCGTGCCAGGCGGCCCGTAGAGCAGGATTCCCTTGGGCGGGCGTATGCCCATCTTGCGAAACTTCTCAGGCTGCTTGATGGGCCACTCGATGGCTTCGATCAGCTCCTGCTTGAGCCTCCCCAGGCCCCCCAGATCGCCCCAGTGCACCCGCGGCACTTCCACTAAAACCTCTCGCATGCTGGAGGGCTCGATCTCCTTTAGAGCTTCTTCGAAGTCCTCTCCCATAACCTGCATCTTTTCTATGATCTCTTGAGGGATCTCGTCCTCAGTTGTCAGATCGGGCAGATAGCGGCGCAGAGCCCTCATGGCCGCCTCCTTGCATAGCGCATTTATGTCGGCACCCACAAAGCCGTGCATTCTGTCCGCCAGGCTCTCCAGCTTCACGTCCTCAGAGATGGGCATGCGGTGCATGTGGATCTGCAGGATCTCGATTCTCCCGGCCCTATCGGGAACTCCTATCTCGATCTCCCGGTCAAATCGGCCCGGACGGCGCAGTGCCGGATCGATGGCCTCTTCCCGGTTGGTGGCACCGATCACTACCACCTGGCCTCTTTCCTTCAGGCCGTCCATCATGGCCAGTAGCTGCGCCACCACGCGCCTTTCCACCTCGCCTGTGACCTCGCCCCGCTTGGGGGCAATGGAGTCGATCTCGTCGATGAAGATGATGGAGGGAGCCGCCTTCTGGGCATCATCAAAGATCTCTCGCAGCCGCTGCTCGCTCTCGCCGTAATACTTGGACATTATCTCCGGGCCGGCAATGGAAAAGAAGTTGGCTCCGCTCTCATTGGCCACCGCCTTGGCGATGAGAGTTTTTCCCGTGCCCGGCGGCCCGTAGAGCAGAACGCCCTTGGGCGGCTCGATGCCCAGCTTTTGGAATACCTCGGGGTGTTTCATGGGCAGCTCAATCATCTCTCGCACGCGCTGCACCTCAGAGCGCAGGCCGCCCACGTTCTCGTAGGTGGTTCCGGTGGCTTTGACGGAGCTGATGCTCTTGGCCGGCTTTTCCAGCAGCAAGATCTCAGTTCGCTCGCAAATGATAACCACGTCATTGGGATGGGTCTCGGTAACTACCAGCGGCACAGCCTCCATGCGCCCCACAAAAGGATGTGTTCCGGAGCTCATGATGGGGAGAATGTCGCCTGCCACCACCGGCCGCTTCAGGGTCTGGCGGCGGATCATATCTGCCGCTTCGTCCCCATAATGCATATGCGAGCCGGAGGGCGGAGCCAGCACTATGCGCTGGGCGTCGGCGAACTTGGCCTTGCGAATCTTGACCCGGTCCCCTATGCCCACTCCCGCATTCTGGCGAATGAAGCCGTCTATCCTGATGTAATCCTGAGACCAGTCCTGCCGGTCGGCGCGCCAGACCTTGGCTGCCGTCAGTCTCTTTCCCTCAATCTCAATGATGTCTCCGGGAGAGAGCCGGAGCGTAAGCAGAGCATTGGGGTCGAGGCGCGCTATGCCCCGAGCTGAATCATTGGGATAGGCTTTGGCCACCTTGAGAAGAATATCCTTCACTTCCCGCACACCTTGTCTTTATTTTAACCCAAGCGATATAAGTTTATCCGACGCCGAAGATAATTTTATCGCTGTATTTGATAGTAATCTATTTAATATTTTTGGCGGCAAGAGGAAAGTTTTGCATCCTTGCCAAGTCATGCCTAAGTATGAAAAACTCGTTGAGTCATAGATGAAGCTGATATGGTAAATTTCACATCTCTGCGTCTCTGCGGTTATTCGTAGCGGAATAATCAAGCACAGGGTTTCATCGAATAAAAACCGCAGAGTCGCAGAGCGCGCGGAGGACGAACGAACGGAGACGACTATTAACCTGGAT
>CAYXSJ010000149.1:0-1696 GCA_964467095.1 uncultured Methanotrichaceae archaeon | reverse complement strand
ATAAAGATAATCTAAATAAGGTCGCAAGAAAAGGATGCGGTATGGGCCCATTGAAAGAACTGATTGCTGCCGCGCGTGGTGAAATCGAGGTCGATCTCCTCCTGGCTGGGGGCAGCGTGGCCAATGTTCACTCCGGCGAGGTGCACCGGGCGGATGTGGCCATTCATAAAGGCCGGATAGCAGGCTTCGACTGCGCCGGCGCCCGACAGGTTCTGGACGTGAGCGGCAAAATTCTCGCGCCGGGATTCATTGACGGCCATGTGCATATCGAAAGCAGCATGGTCACTGTCCCCGAGTACGCGCGCGCAGTCGTGCCCAGGGGCACCACAACTGTTGTCGCCGACCCGCACGAGATCGCCAATGTGTGGGGGGAGGCGGGCATCCGCTACATGCTACAGTCATCCAGAGATGTTCCCCTGAACGTTTTTGTCATGCTCCCTTCCTGCGTTCCCGCCACCAATCTGGAGACCTCTGGAGCGGCTCTTGATGCAGAGGCACTGGCCGGGCTGATGCAGGAGGATGGTGTCCTGGGCCTGGCCGAGGTCATGAACTATCCGGGGGTCATCTTCCGCGATCCGGAAGTGATGAAGAAGCTGGCTCTGGCCCGAGGTCGGCCTGTGGACGGGCACGCCCCCGGCCTCACTGGCCGCGACCTCTCTGCGTACATCTGCGCAGGCATCCGTTCCGATCACGAGTGCACATCAATTGATGAAGCCCGGGAAAAGCTGCGCTGTGGCATGTACATCATGCTGCGGGAGGGCAGTGCCGCCAAGAACCTGCTGGATCTGCTGCCGCTGGTGACCGCCAAAAACGCCCGTCAATTCCTTTTCGTCTCGGACGACCGGCATCCGGCTGACATCCTGAGCGAAGGGCACATCGACTTCATGGTCAGGACGGCCATAAAGCAGGGCCTTGATCCCATAATCGCCCTGCAGATCTCCAGCCTCAACGCCGCCCGGTACTTCGGTCTCCAGGATCTGGGGGCCATTGCTCCCGGCTACAGGGCGGACATTGCCGTTTTGGATGAGCTGGAGCATCCCCAGGTGGTCAAGGTCATCAAGGACGGAAAAGTGGTGGCAGAGGACGGCGACCTCATCGCCCCGCTAAAGGCTCCGGTCACGGCCGGGCATAAGCCGATGCAGGTCGGCCCAATCGGCCTGCGGTCGTTTGAGATCGTGGCAAAGAAGGGCCCGGTCAGGGTGATTGGAGCTATTCCCCATCAGATCATTACGAAGGCTCTGCTGCTTTCGCCCAAAATTCAGGATGGAAAGGTCGTCTCCGATGTGGACCGGGACATCCTGAAAATGTGCGTGGTGGAGAGGCATAAAGGCACGGGCAACGTGGGCCTGGGCCTGGTTCAGGGCTTTGGCCTGCACTGCGGCGCTCTGGCCACCTCCGTGGCCCATGACTCGCACAACATCGCCGCAGTCGGAGCAACGGATGAGGAGATGCTGGCCGCGGTTCTGGCTGTCAAGCAGATGGGCGGCGGGCTGGTGGCAGTGGCGGGTGGTGGAGTTCTCGCAGGCTTGCCTCTGCCTGTGGCCGGGCTGCTTTCAGAGGGGTACATGCGAGATTTGGCGGAGGGAATTGTGGAATGCATTGATGCCGCTCACGCGATGGGATGCAAGCTGGAGGACCCGTTCATGACGCTCTCGTTTCTCTGCCTGCCGGTGATCCCGGAGCTGAAGCTGACGGA
>CAYXSJ010000148.1:0-6499 GCA_964467095.1 uncultured Methanotrichaceae archaeon | reverse complement strand
ATCCCACCTCTGAAGAGGCGGGGATTCTCTGCCCCTGCGCCCGACGATCCTAAACTGCTCCGCACCCTCTCTCTTTCGTCCTTACCCGCACCACGTCCTCTATCGGATAGACGAAGATCTTGCCGTCTCCGGCTTCTCCCGTCTGGGCAAACTCGCAGATGAGGTCGATGATCGGTTCAGCGTCCTTGTCATCCACCACCATCTCCAGCTTCATCTTCTGCAAAAACTCCACCCTGTAGTCTCCTGCCCGCCACTGCAAGGCGATGCCCTTCTGTCGGCCCCTGCCCTTGACCTCCGTCACAGTCATTCCCGAAAAGCCTTTCTTGTCCAGCTTGTCACGTAGCAGGTGCAGCTTCTCAGGCCGAATTATGGCTTCAATCTTCTTCATCTTTCCTACCTCACATGTAAGCGCCCTCGCCATGCTGGCTGATGTCGAGGCCCACCGATTCTTCCTCATCCCGCACTCGCAGGCCCATGAGTGCGTCGATGATCCTGGCCAGGCCGAAGGTGACGATAAAGGAGTAGCCCCAGGTGACGGCAATAGCCATGAGCTGCACCAGCACCTGATGGGCATTTCCCGAAAGCAATCCCGTAGCTCCGATGGTAGCGAAGATGCCCGTGGCCAAAACGCCCCAGGTGCTGCCGATTCCGTGACAGGCCAGGACGTCCAGCGAATCGTCCACCATGCCGCTGCCCCGGATGAATATGATGGCATAGTAGCCGGCAATGGCAGCCACAATGCCGATGGGAATCGCTGCCAGAGGAGTTACGTAGCCTGCCGCAGGCGTTATCGCAGCCAGCCCGGCCACCGCGCCTGTCACGATTCCCAGTGCCGAAGGCGCCCTCTGACGCCAGGAGAGAAGCATCCAGGTCGTAGCTGCAGCCGCGGCAGAGGTATTGGTGGTGACAAAGGCATTGGCTGCAATGCCGTTGGCCGCCAGAGCCGAGCCTGCATTAAAGCCGAACCATCCGAACCAGAGCAGGGCTGCGCCCATGACCGTGGTGGGGATGTTGTGCGGCTCCATTGGGTCTGTGCCAAAGCCCTTGCGAGCGCCTATGACCATAGCCACGGCCATGGCGGAAACGCCTGCTGTGATGTGCACCACTATTCCGCCCGCAAAGTCCAGGGCGCCCATCTGCTGCAGCCAGCCTCCGCCCCAGACCCAGTGGGCTACGGGATCGTAGACTAATGTCGCCCAGGCTAAGGAGAAGACCAGAAAAGAGCTGAACTTGATCCTCTCAACATAGCTGCCTGTGATCAAAGAGACGGTGATGATAGCGAACATGGCCTGAAAGATCATGAATGTGAGCGAGGGAATGGTCAGGCCCTCCTTGACGCCCATGCCCACCCCGGCCAGGCCCAGGAAGTCCAGGCCGCCGATAAGGCCGGATACATCATGTCCGAAGGCCAGAGTGTAGCCGTAAAGGATCCACTGCAAGCTTATGATCCCCATCACGGCGAAGCTGAAGATAATCGTGGAGATGGCGTTCTTCTTTCTGACCATGCCCCCGTAGAAAAGGCCTACGCCGGGAATCATGATCAGGACCAGGGCGGCGCTTATGAGCACCCAGGCGTTGTCTGCGGCGTTGATGGCTGCATCTTCCCCAGAAGCCGCGCCTATCAATATGGTTGATAATAGCAAAGTGGATAATAGTAGTGACCGGACTGAAAGCAATGTTACCACCTATAATTAAGACATAAGCCTAATTGATAAGCATATTTGGGAACAAGTATGTTATTCTCCTACGAAATGTGAAAAGATCATAAGCACGAATTCATAAGATTTATGAAAACATCTTAAAGGATGAAGTTAGTATCGGATCTTTGCGTGCAGTGCCTTGCTTGCAAGGGTCCTGCTAGCTGCATTTTCAATTCTCAAGCTTTTGCTTTCTTTTCTCTTCCTTCTTTCTCTCCACCCGGTACTCCTGGAAAAGGCTCTCCAGCTTCTCCGCCTCCAGCCTGGCCCGGCGCTCTTTCATCTCTTCCTCCCAGACCGCCCGGGCAGCCACTGCATCCTCCGGCCGCACGAAGGGCATTTTATTGATTTTCTGCACAGGCACATTTTTGCTGGAGAAGACAGGGATGCCCATCTGCAGGAAGTGCTCTCGCACGGCAGGGGCCATCTCACCTTCTGCAACCACTCCGGAAATTTGCTTCTCCTGCAGAAGCTCAACCGTGCTCTTCCCGCCGCCGCTGGCATCCACCAGATAAACCAGGTCCCCATCTTCCAGGCCATATTGCTCTACGGCCAGCTGAATGGATTCGCGGGTAAAGGCTGCCAGCGGCTTGAGCTTTAAGAGGCCCCTTGTATCCTCAATTATCTCCGCTTTCTTCTGGCGCTCTAATGTTTTCTTCAGTTTTTTGATGTACTTTCTCTCCGAGCGGAGAACCGACCGCAAGCGTTCGATCTCTTTGTCTCTGATCTTGATCTCATGCTGCCGCTTGATCTCGCGGGCCGTCTTATCCCGCAGGCGTTCCAGTTTGCCGCTTGCTGTCCTCAGGGCAGCCTCTCTTTCCGCCAAATCGCTTTTCAGCTCATCTACATAAGAGCGGAGCGTTCTGACCTGCTCGGCAAGCTGCTGATTTTGCAGTCGCAGGGCAGTAACATCAGGAGAGGCTTCGACAGTGGCTTCGAGAGCTGCCTTCCTCCCATCCGGAGGAGCCACTCGCATAGCCTCCTGCTTGGCCTGGGGTGCAGAAGAAGGCACGAATTCAGCGATGGCATTTTCAATGGAATAGCCCCTCACCACCAGCGCCTTAACTTCGTCTGGATCTATCTCGGAGGGGACCTTCTTTTCCACCTGCAAGAACTTGTTTCGATATTTTTTAAAAGCGCAAATGGCAGCCGCCAGGGCGTCTCGCTCATGGTCGTTCTTGTAGCCTAACTCCTTGCCCAATGCAATCTTCTCTTCCGAAGGAATGTCCCCGCCCGGTGAGAAGAGAACGGCATTAAAAGCCCGCTTGACCTTTTCCACGCTGCCCGGCGTTGGAAAGACATCTGTGGCGACTACAAGCGGCCTTCCCCGGGCTGCGATCCATTCAATTACCTCTGAGGAGGACAATGCCCGGGAGCTGATCAGGTCCACCAGCTCGCCGCCAAGGTTCAGGGCAGCGATGCCGGTCGTCGTTCCTGGGTCCAGGCCCACGATGATGTATCCGCGCCTTTGCAGGAGCGGCTTGTACTGCAGCTCGGGCCGTTCCATGCTCTGTACTAAAAGTTGTGCGTCGGTGTAGTAGCCGGGGTTGATATGCACTTTCTCGCGGGGCGCTTCCACCACGAACTCTGCCCGGGTATAGCCGCCCAGGCCCTCAACTGCCCGTGAGGTATACTGTAGCCCTGCCTCGCGTAGCTGCTTTTCTACATCGCGTGCCAGGCCCATCACTGCGCCATGAATCTTGCGAGTGTAGCGGTTCTGGCTCCAGCCGCCCCGGCCCAGAGAGCGGCGCCGGCTAACCTTGATCCATGTCCTCTCCTGAAATGCGGATAAAGCAACACCGACGCCCTTGGCCGCCAGCCGGGCGCAGGCCTCCGCCTCTTGCAGGGGCTTGGTGCGATCGAAGGTGATGCCGTGGTAGCGGGCCAGCTTAATCAGAGACTCCTGCTTCTCCCCTCCCGTCACCTGCACTATTTTGGTAGCAGGCGGCATCCTTCGCAGGATATTGATCAGCTCCCTGCGATCCGAGGCCAGCTCGTGGACATTGTCCATGGCCACCATCTCTGGCTGGCGCTCCCTGATGAGCCGGATCAGCTTATGCCGGCTGATCATGTGAAAGCCTGCGACGTCACCTCCATCCAGAATCACCAGAGAGTAGCTTGGCGTCCTTCTGCTGGAAGGCGAGCCACTGGCGATGTCCACACCAAATATGCTCAACCGCTCTCTGCCTCCTGCACAAGCATGAGAGCCCTTTCCAGTGGCATTTCTATCCGGTACTTTCGCTCGAAGAAACGCAGGACGTTGACCAGGTCCCTCTCCAATAGCTCCTGGGCATGAGGGTGTGTAACCTCTACCGCCTGAGGCCAGTCGATTATCTTTGGGCCGGACTCGTCAACCATTATGTTGAACTCGGAAAGGTCAGCGTGAATGATGCCCAGGTGCAGTGCCGCTCCCACCTCACCTAAGATCATGCCCAGCCCGTCCTCGGGATCTGAGAGAGTGATCCGATTAAGGGCAGGTCCTTTCACAAATTCCATGGCCAGAGCATGACGGCTAGCAGCAACCGGTCTTGGAATTGCTACCACTGGATAGAGCTTTTCCATAACGGCAAACTCGTGTCGAGCTGCCAGAGCGGCGGCATAAAGCCATGGCACTTTTGGTTTGTCTGTGAGGTGATCGCGCAGGCGGCGCACATGTTTGAAGCTGGTTCTTCCCTGACGGTGGAGCTTTACGGCGAGAGGCATCTCTCCCAGGGCTTCGTATACCACCGACTCTTTGCCCACCCCGATTCTCTCGCCGATGGCTAACACCTTCCCCCGTTTCACGAAATCGGAAAGTGCCAGAAGATCGTAGGCATCAAAGTCTATTCGGTAGCCGAGGTAGTGCAAGCTCTCCCGCTCTACCAGCTTCTTTTCAAAAAGTTGGCCTAACCGAAACTCCACCTTGCGGACCGGCAGGCCGGATATCTCTGAGATCACGAAGGATGGGACCCATTCGTGAGTCTTCATCCCGGTCTCAATAGCACTGAGCAGGGAGCGGTCCTCCTTGTTCAGGCCTAAGAATGCTAGAGCCAGATTTTCCACATATACTATTATGCGATTATTTTAGCTAAAGCTTTGCATAGCTTCTGGTGCGACTCTCTAAATTGGGGTCCTGGAGGGTCTGCAGCACATAATCGGCAAACTGAGCGCCCGTTGCCCCATCGGAGCGTCCGGTGAGGACAACCTTCTTCTCAAGCTGGCCGCAGATATCAAGAGCCATCTCCATCTTATTCGCCTGATTGACAAAGCCGATGTGCCGCAGCAGCATGACGCAAGCCCGGAGCATGCTGGCCGGATCGGCATAGGCAGCTCTGCCTTCCTCTACCATGCGCGGAGCCGAGCCGTGGATGGCCTCGAACATGGCATAGCGCTTGCCGATGTTGGCGCTGCCGGCAGTGCCAACTCCTCCCTGAAACTCGGCAGCCTCGTCGGTGAGAATGTCTCCGTAAAGGTTGGGCAGCACTATGACCTTGAAGTCCTTCCTGCGCTTCTCGTCCACCAGCTTGGCAGCCATTATGTCCACAAACCAGTCATCGAACTCTATGTCCGGGTATTCCCTGGCCACACGCCTGGCCGTCTCCAGGAATTTTCCGTCCGTGGCCTTGATAACGTTGGCCTTGGTGACCGCCGAGACCCTTTTAATGCCGTTCTTTTTAGCATACTCAAAGGCCAGGCGCACAATCCTCTCCGAGCCGGGCGATGTTATGACCTTGAAGTCCACGGCCAGGTCATCGGTGACATTGTAGCCCTTGCTGCCCAAAACGTATTCTCCCTCGGTGTTCTCCCTGTAGAAGATCCAGTCGATGCCCTTCTCAGGAACCTTGACTGGGCGGACGTTGGCGAAGAGGTCCAGCTCGCGGCGCATGGAGACATTAGCGCTCTCCAGGTTCGGCCACTTGTCTCCCTTCTTAGGAGTGGTGAGGGGTCCCTTCAAAATTACATGGCACTTCTTGAGCGCTGCCAGGACGTCTTCAGGAAGTGCTTTCATGACGCGGACCCTTGACTCAATGTCCAGGCCAGAAATGTCGCGCAGCTCCACCTTTCCTTCCGCAATCTCTGCAGCCAGCACGTGCCTCAGGACGCGGACTGCTTGCTCGGTGATGTAGGGGCCGATGCCGTCGCCTCCCACCACGCCGATGATGATCGGCCTGAGTTTGCTGTAGTCGGCCCAGTCCTCTCCCGCTTTTATCTGATCAACGCGCAAAAGCTGCGCCTCCAGCAGCTTGGCGAAGTGCTCCTTCGCCTTTTCTATGGCCTCGCTCTGAAACATATCTTGCACCTATTCTTCAAGGGATGGTGCGGTTCTGGGTGATCAATCTTTTGTAGAATCGAGGAATCCCGGCGCAAATAAATTATGCCATCTCAGCCGCAAAGATTCCTCCTGCCCCACGCCACAGCTCCCGGCCCGCGGGCGTGCTCGTGATCCGCGGCTCGTAGCCCTCGCGGATGGGCAAGGGCTTGCCTTCTGGACAAGTGAAGCACATGACGTGGTCGGCGGTGACGGTCAGCAACACTTCCTGTTATAAATATAACTTCCATCAACTATTATCGCAATGAAATACACAGTTATCCTCGAACCGCAGGACGAGGGAGGTTACACGGTTCGATGCCTTGAATTGCCGGGAGCCATAAGTCAGGGGGAAACGAAAGAAGAAGCCCTGGCAAACATAAAGGAGGCAATTGAGCTTGTAATAGAAGTTCTCAGCCAAGATCTGAGGTTATGCTCCGATTCAGTCTCCGTTTTTCCAGATCCGGAAGATAATCACAATTCCGGCCAGGTTTATCGCCAGGATGAGGATCAC
>CAYXSJ010000147.1:1381-6504 GCA_964467095.1 uncultured Methanotrichaceae archaeon | reverse complement strand
CCTGGCTGCATCATAAGAGATGTTAATTATCTTCTCGCTATTGGAATTAGGGGCCCGGAGAGGAACGGATACCTCTTCCCCGGCAAATGCCTGTGCCACACCCAGTGATATGCCGCGCATCTCGGCAGGAGTGACATTGATGAACTCTCCGAAAGTCTGAATGGCATCGACGGCATTTTCCACCCTCACTCGCAGCTCGTATCGGCCGGGCTTGGCTCCCACCACAATGGCACGGGGTTCTATTGCCTCAAGATTGCCCTGCAGGGTGTGATTGATGCCGCTAGGGGCTAATCTGCCGTTGATAATATCAAGAAACTGCAGAATGCTCTTTCCAGGCTCAATCTTAATAAACTGGTTTCGGACTGTGTTGTTGGCCAGCATAGCATCATAATCAAGTGAATTATTGAGCCCTTTGTATTCGCTGGGGGAGATGTAATAGATGGCCTCATTATCCAATATTGCCCCTATTCTTCCTATCGAGTCAAATATCACTCCGACCTGCCGAGGAGATGCAGATGAATTCAAGTAAAGCAATCCCCCCACAGAGCTGCCGCTCGCATCCAGGACGAGGCTCTTGTCATCACTCAGCTGCATGGTCGTAGCATTCCATTTCCAGGCAAAGCCCCATAAATCGCCCGAGCCCTGGCCGAGCCCGGTGATGTCCCTGGAGAAGACTGTCCTATTGTTTGAGTCCAAAATGTAGGCGGTTACCTCACGAATCTCTGCGGCTTTGACAAGCATAGAGAAATTGGCAGGTGTTGAAGAGGCAACATTAGCGGGAAGTGCTATTTGTGGTGGCGCAGGTCTCGGAACAACATATTTTTGGGAATAGAGATAGTATCGAAGTGTATCGTTATCTGCAACTCTGATATTCATATTCGGAGCCAGAGAAATGGTAGAGTCGCTATTTAAATTGATGGTTTCGTCGTTGACCATGATTATTGCATAGGGTTGGGATGTTGACACGGTCTGAAGCTTTCCGATGCCAAGCCCGGATTCTATGGGCACCAAAAACTCATCTGAGATTTGGAAGATCGCATCGATGGTCGCAAATCTACTGCTTCCATTACTGAAAACATTACTAAAATGCAACTTAATTATCGGCATATCATCAACATCATCCAAATCCTTTTTGTAAATGTAAGTGGAATTCGATTTTACAACAGAACTATCCTGCAAAATACCGTTCTTCATAAGCTGAATGAAGATCTTGTCCGTTTCGACATCCCTAATCCAAAATTCATAACCTTCTTCCAGTGAGTAGTTTCCAGCAACTACATTTCCTTGAACTATTTCGGTGTCAATCAGCACTCGTCCGATCTTTTCATGGTCAAATAGATTTAATGATGATTGCTTTCCATCTAAAGACCGATCATAGCCAGCGAACCACGTTTCACCAAGGAAAGGCACGATATAATAGGATCCCCAAGGCTCGTAATCATAATCTTTAGATCTCATGATTGCTGTGTATAGAAATCCATCGAAAATTACAGTTCCATCTAAGGTTTTTGCACTGGTGGGTGGTAGAACCGTCCTTCCATTTATATTTTGAAGCACCAGCGTCTCAGAGCCGAATTGATCTTCAGAGCCGAGTTGATTCCAGGAACCTAGCTGCCTCTCCGGATCCATGTAAAAGTTTGTGTAATTGCCTGAGTTCCATTTTGCTGCCAGCAGTAAAGGATTTTCACCATACATTGCAGGAATTACTCTACTGCCACTGAACGCAGGGCCCCTAATTTCATGCACACCGTAATCGTAGATGCCTCCCACCGGATAATAAATCAATTCATCGCTGTTCGCCACAATCAATGCAAATCCATCTGTTAGGGGAACTTCGCTGTTCTTTAATAGAGTAAAAGACCTGTCGCTTTGGAATTCTATGCCTTCTTCCGTGAGGGCTGACATCTTCATATTCCCAAGCCGGCCACCTTCAAAGAGCCTGACGACGGGTTCATCACTGACCTGAAAGATCCCATCGACCTCGGCAAATCCCGAATTCTCGCTGCTCATAGCATTAGCCAGATGCACTAAAATTATCGGAACTTCATCAATTTTAAATGTATATGTTCCGCCAATGCTAACTACTGCGCGATGAACTGGTTTATTATTCTTTAATAGAATGAAGTTAACAACATCGCTTTTCTCAGAGATTTCTGCAACAGTCAGAACATAGCCATTCATAAGCGGCATTGTATTATTGTAGGTTAAAGTGTACTCATCTTTCACATCTATAAGAATCCTTCTCAGTGCGCCTTTTCCAAGAGAACTTACCTCACCCGTGAAGATACTTTCAGGATAGCCGGCCAGATAGGGCTTGCCCAAAAACGCCACCGCCTGGAAGCTGCCCCATGGCTCATACTCAAACTGCTGCGACCATGTCTTTGAGGAGTAAACGATATGCCCTTTCTCCGCCGTTCTTCCCTGCATATCAATTCGCAGCTCCTCTCCGCCCAGATCCTTATCCAGGTCATAGTAGAACCAGCCGAAGTCATCGGCTCGCCAGATGTCACTGCCGTAACTTAAATGGCCCCGCACATAAGCTGCTTCTACCGCCTCCTGCGCGTAAGCGCTCGAAACCAGCCCAAAAAGTATAACCAACATTGCCGCTGCGGCCATTAACCAGAATGTCCTGATCTCCATCCACCTCTTAAGAATCGTTCCTGGATAAGCTGTATATCCTATGGGGGATCTACATGCGCAGCGGAGTTAGATGTCATCTATTAAACACGTTGCGATATACGGCAAAGGCGGAATCGGCAAGTCGTGCACTGCCTCGAACATAGCCGCCGCCTGTGCCGAAGAGGGCCACAGGGTACTGGTGGTGGGCTGCGATCCCAAGAGCGACTCGAGCATAACACTGGTGGGGAGAAGGATTCCCACCATGATGGATCTCATCCTGGCCGGAAGAGAGATTCAAGAGAAGGATGTCGTTTTTCAGGGATACAAAGGCGTGAAATGCATTGAGGTGGGCGGCCCGGAGCCGGGTGTGGGCTGCGCCGGGCGGGGCATAATCGTAGCCATCGATTTCCTGCGCAAGGTCTCCCACGTCCTGGAAGAGGTAGATTTAGTTTTATACGATGTGCCGGGGGACATCGTCTGCGGCGGTTTCTCCGCTCCAATCAGAAAGGGGCTGGTCAGCCAGGCCTACATCATCACCTCCGGGGAGTACATGCCCCTCTATGCCGCAAACAACATCAGTAAGGGCCTGGTCCGCCTGAGGACGCCTCTGGCCGGCGTGATTTGCAACTCGCGCGAGGCGGCAGCCGGGCGGGAGAAGGAGATTGCGGAGAAGTTTGCTGCAGAGCTGGACAGCAGACTGGTGGCCTTCATCCCCAAAGACCCCATTGTGCAGCAGTGTGAGCGGAGAGCGGTGACGGCCATCGAGGGTGCGCCGGATTCGGCCATTGCGGACGTCTACCGGGCTTTGGCCAGGGAGATCATGGCCGGGGCTAATCCCCAGGTACCGAGGCCGCTGACCGATGAGAGGCTCCGAGAGCTATCCATGGAATGAAAATGGCGGCAAACTGTCCACGCATTCTGATAGCTGGCGATCGAAGCTCCAGCGGCAAGACCACTATTGTAGCCGGACTGCTCTCCGCCCTTTGCAGGCGCAGCCTTAAGGTGCAGCCCTTCAAGGTGGCCATGGACTACATCGATCCCAGCTACCACACCTGGATCACAGGCAGAAGCTGCCGCAATCTGGACGGCTATCTCATGACGGAGGCTGCCGTCAGGGAGATCTACAATCACGCGGCTGAGAAGGCCGACATAGCGGTAATCGAGGGCGTGCGCGGCCTTTACGAGGGTTATGACGGGGATCTGGGCAGCACGGCGCAGATCGCCAAGCTTCTCAAGACGCCGGTCATTTTCGTGGTCGATGCGAGAAGCATCACGAGAAGCGCTGCAGCCATAGTCAAAGGCTACATGGACTTTGATCCCCAGGTGCAATTTAAAGGCGTAATTCTCAACAAGGTGGGATCCGAAAGGCACGCCCAAAAAGCGATCAAGGAGATAGAGCGCTACGCGGGCGTGGAAGTGGTGGGCGTCATCCGGCGCAATGAGGAGATGCACCTCGCCATGCGCCACCTGGGCCTAGTGCCCGTGCTGGAGGGAAAGACCCGGCACGAGGGTTTCCCGGAGCGGGTGGACAAAATCCGCCAGATTGTGGAGGAAGGCCTGAACCTTGACCGCATTCAGGAGATCGCACGCGAGGCAGAGCCTCTGCCCGAGGTGAAGCCGGACCTGTACCGGCTGAATGCCCTCGGCCAGGGCATTCGCATTGGCGTGGCCAGGGACGAGGCCTTCAACTTCTACTACCGGGACAACCTGGAGCTGATGGAGCTGGCCGGGGCGAAGGTGGTGCCCTTCAGCCCGGTGCACGACACCTCTCTGCCCGATGTGGACGGCATCTACATCGGCGGGGGCTATCCGGAGCTGTATGCTCGGGAGCTGTCCGATAATGCCGGCATGCGGCGGGCGCTGGAAAAGGTGCATGAAAAAGACCTGCCCATCTTCGCGGAGTGCGGCGGTCTGATGTACCTGGCGCGGGAGATCGAGTGGGACGGCGAGAAGAGAGAGATGGTCGGGCTGGTGCCGGGAAAGGCGCGGCGCGGCAGCACGCGCATCGTCAGCTACGTGCACGGAGCGATCACACAGGACTGCGCGCTAGGGCCTGCGGGGACAAAGATCATGGGGCACGAGTTTCACCACTCAGAGATGCTGATGGAGGATGGTGTCAAGTACGCCATCCGCCTGGAAAGGGGCACGGGGATCAAAGGCGGCTGGGACGGCATGTGCGAGGGGAATTTGGTGGCCAGCTATACCCATGTCCACAGCGCATCATTCCGGGGATTTCCCGCAAACTTCTTGCGAGCCTGTAAAGAGAGATAGGGCTCACTTTTTTATTAGTTTACAGGGATTCCTTTGGCATAGGAGGACTACGTTATTCCAATCTTGTTCTTGATGACCCGAATATCCTTTTCCATTCTCGTTAGTCTATCCGTATTGCTGTGATATACCAGATCGTCGCGCAGATTGCGGATCTCGCCAGTGGTCTCATCTTGCTTTTCCAGCATCTGATCCTGCTTGCCAAGCATCTGATCCTGCTTGCCAAGCATCTGATC
>CAYXSJ010000147.1:0-1281 GCA_964467095.1 uncultured Methanotrichaceae archaeon | reverse complement strand
AGCATCTGATCCTGCTTGCCAAGCATCTGATCCTGCTTGCCAAGCATCTGATCTATCTTTTTATTTATTCCCCTGACTTCTGCGACGGTTTCGTCTTGCTTCTCAAGCATCAGATCCATTTTGTTGTTCATTCCTAATAGTAGGGGAATTGCCTTGTTTAGCTGCGCTGAGGTATTTATTGCTGCATACTTTTCCAGGGATATAACGTTTCCAGAGAATTCCGATACCACAATCGTATCTACCAGGGCCAGTTCGGGCTTATTCGATCTCACCAGATCTTCAAAGTATGATACGCTTCCTTCATCTCCTTCAGCGAGAACTATGACTACGGGATTTCCGTTCTCAATGCGATTGCTGGCCTGAAAGCCGCATAGCCCGCAACCTATAGCCACATCGGTAAGCCAGGGTCGATAGCCTACTCCATGCACTTTGCTGCCCGAGATTGTCATTTTGATCTTCATGCCAAAGTATTGGCTGGCTTGAAGCTATTTAGCTATTTCCGGTCCTCTGCGCCACTGTTGTTACGAAATTGTTAGACGCTGTGGGTTACAGCCAATGGTTACGAATCAAGGCTTCGCGTGAGATCGTTAGGCTTTCCGCCTCTCACCTGATCTTCTTTAGCTATATCCGCGTCGAAATACTCAAGACTGTATCCATACCCGGCCCAAGTTTGCATATCCGCGTGCTCCGGGTGGTTCGGATCCCTCAGGGCCTTCAGGAGATGATAGTATCCGCCCGTTCCGCCGCAGTCCTCCGGAGGGGCAGAGCGCTTGCCCTTCAGGCAGATCGGATGCTCTAGCTCGTCCAGAGGCCGGAAGATCTTCTCTACCAGAATAGTGTGACCCCAGCCATCTCCAAAGTCGTACTCATAGGTGAACTTGGACTTCTCCTCAGAGATAACTCGGTTCAGCCTGACCTTCTTCTCATCTGTGAAATCGTTGCCCAGCATATCCGCCTCTCTGCAGATGACGCTGTAGTCCTCGCCCTCTATCACGAACTTGTGCAGATGATAGTCTTGCTAGCCCATGACCACCTGCAAAATCTTGTGAAGCTTGAATAGGGTTATGTCCCCACGAACCTGAATTCTCCGCCAGATGGACGGCCTTATTCCGTCAAGGGTCACTTTCAACTGGTAGACTTCTTCAGGCTCGGACGGAACTGAAGAATCCTTTGCTTTTTTCGCCATAGTTCACGATTAAGGATGCTCCAAGGATTTCATCTTTGCCACGCAATCGGGGATCTGATGCAAAAACGATAGAGCTAAATAAATTGCATCCTATC
>CAYXSJ010000146.1:0-6552 GCA_964467095.1 uncultured Methanotrichaceae archaeon | reverse complement strand
TTTTGCTCCTTAAATTAAAAAGGGTAGCCTGGGCAGTGGTGCCACTTATGCCACCGCCTTTATAAAATAGCTTTCACACCAGCGGCCTGGGCTGCTTCTTCTCCGGCAGAACGGGCAGTGGCATGGTGTTTATCAGAAGCGGTTGCTCGACCTCCTTGGCTCTTTCCACCAGTAGCTCCTTGCCCCAGCGGGTCAGGCCGAAGAGCGGCACGGCTGTGCCCACCTGCACCAGAGGCTTTACTTGCTCTCGAATATGCTTTGAGGCGCAGCTGGTAACAATATCGGCAACGCCCAAAAGCCGCCCTGCATCTTCCTCGCTTATGCCGGTGAGATGGACTCCTATTATCATTATCCGAACACCTGCCGTCTTCTCCAGCTCTCGCAGCTTTTCCGCTGCTGCGGCATCGGCAACAGTGACGGCAAATTTCTTATATCCGGCAGCTGCCGCATAGGCTGCCCCTTCTATCTGGTCTATCTTTCCATTATGGGGCGAGAGCACATGCCCATTCATGTTCCTGATGCCTTCGATAACCTCTGGTATGGGATCTGTCTCGACAAGTCCAGATATGTAGCCGCCCATGCCCTGAACCAGATCGGGATTGGCCGTTATAACAGTGCCTGCTCCGTCGCATACTGTGACTGCAGCGTCGATGATCCCTGCATTTATGCCGGTCATCATGGACTCTGAGGCTCCAAAGCCCACGAAGATGCCCATCTGCAGACGGCGCCGCGCTGAGAACATTCCGTGATTCTTTATCCGAAACTCCATGTTAGCAGCAGCCGATTCGGAGGTAATTTTTTTTATGCCCCGGATCTTGTCGAAGAGAGGACACCACTCAATCAAGGGCACGCTCGCATCCAGCACCTTTTCGTCTTCCACACTAACGCGAGATTTGCCCAATAGCTCCATTATGTGCATTTAATCCTCCAGGGAGAAGTAGACCCTTCGATTGGCTTTGCCTTTGTTCTCTGCCTTGATCATTTTAATTCTGCCTATCTCGCCGGTATTCTTAACATGAGTGCCTCCGCAGGCCTGCCGGTCTACGCCCTCTATTTCTACTATGCGGATCATCTCCCTGTCCGGGACAGCCATGGCCAGGCGGACGAGATCGGGCAAGGCCAGAGCCTCATCTCGGGGAAGGATTTTCGTCGTGACGGGATGCCGCTCTCCGACTATGTTATTGGCCTTCTCCACATACTCGCTCATCTTGGCCTTGTCAAAGCTCTCCAGGCTGAAATCCACGCGAGATCTGGACTGCTCAATCTGGTTTCCCGTGATCTTGGCACCCGTCTCCTGGAATATGACGGCACTGAGGATGTGGCAGGCGGTGTGACTGCGCATGAATCTATAGCGCCTATCGCTATCAATTCGTCCTGATACCAGGTAGCCTGCCTTAAGTCCAGCCCTGTCCAGTATGTGAATTATGCCGTGCTCCCCCGGCTGTACTCCGAGTACCTGGAACTTTTCCTCGCCCCGAATAAGAATGCCCGTGTCCGCGCTCTGGCCTCCCGACTGCGGATAGAATGCTGTTTTATCGAGAATCACTTTATCATCAACGACATCTTCTACTGTGGCATCAAAAGCCCAAAGATAGCTATCCTCCAAGTACATCTCCTTCATAAAAAGAAATGTAAAAGCTACTCTCTCTTCAGCCTGGCGGGCGAAAAATATCATATAAATTAAAAAATAATTTATAAGACAGTCAAATTTCCCCTGTCGCTGGTATTATTTTCGACGAAACTTATATATATGTTATCACGCGTTATGCGCCTGGTGACCGCTTTGAATACATCAGCCGTCTCGGACCTGAAAGTCGAGCGCGATGAATTTGCTTCCATTCTCATGAAGGTAGGCCTGAAAAGAAACGTGGCCAAAGTTTTGACCTATCTGGCTGGGGTGGCAGAGGCAACATCCCGCGAGATAGAGATTGGATCGGATCTTCGCCAGCCGGAAGTCAGCATTGCCATGCGAGAGATTCGAAAATTGGACTGGATTGTAGAGAGGGACGAGAAGAATCCTGGAAAGGGACGACCTTATCGCATCTATAAGTTAAATAAAAGCCTTCCAGAAATTGTCGATTACCTGGAGATGGAGAAATCAAAGGAATCCGAGAATATAATGAGACAAATTGAAAAACTCAAATCCTTGAAGTCCAATTGAAATAATGCATTTAAATTAATAATAAAGTAATTGAACTGCCCGGCATTCAGGCAGCACAACGTTTTCTTTTATATACTATGCAAAAAAACTATATGCTAATTGATTACTAGAATAAGGCAGGAAAAAAAGTAGAGGGGATGGAGATTAAGTACATCATCGACGAAGCCCTGGGCAGATCTGAGGCCGACCGCAGGATCAAGCCTTCCAGCATGATCCAGAGCGATGAAGAGCTGGTTTCGGTTTTAGAAGAGCTGACCACAGTAATCAGAGTCATAGGATGCGGTGGAGGCGGCTCGAATACCATCGACCGTCTGGCAGAGTGCGGCATCCAGGGGGCAGAGCTATTTGCCATCAATACCGATGCCCAGCATCTTTTGCATATCAATGCCGACCGGCGTTTTCTCATTGGCAGACGCACCACTCGCGGCCTTGGGGCTGGAAGCCTGCCCGCCATCGGAGAGGAGGCGGCCCAGGAGGATATCGATGAGATAAAAGCCGCTGTGGATGGGGCGGATATGGTCTTTGTCACCTGCGGCCTGGGGGGTGGTACGGGCACGGGAGCGTCTCCGGTAGTGGCGGAAGCTGCCCGCGAGGCAGGGGCTCTCACCATTGCCATCGTCACCATCCCCTTCAGTGCGGAAGGCTCCATCAGAATGCAGAATGCCGAAGCCGGCCTGAAGAGGCTGCGGGAGGTTTCGGACACGGTAATCGTGGTACCCAATGACCGGCTCTTAGATGTTGTCCCCAATCTCCCCTTGCAGGCCGCCTTCAAGGTAGCCGATGAGGTGCTGATGCGCTCCGTCAAGGGCATCACTGAGCTGATCACCCGGCCTGGCCTCATCAATCTGGACTTTGCCGATGTCAGAACAGTCATGACCAACGGAGGCGTGGCCATGATTGGCATGGGCGAGGCAGAAGGCGAGGAGAAGGCACGCGACTCCGTCATGAAGGCTCTGCGCAGCCCCCTCCTGGATGTGGATGTATCAGGAGCAACCTCGGCCCTGGTAAACGTGGTGGGCGGCCCGGATATGACCATCACCGATGCCGAGACTGTGGTGGATGAGGTCTACCAGAAGATCAATCCTGATGCTCGCATAATCTGGGGTGCGCAGATCGACCCGAACCTTGAGCAAACTCTGCGGACAATGCTTGTGGTCACAGGCGTGTCGTCCCCGCAAATACTGGGAAAAGACCTGAGCCGGCGTGTTACATCCAGGCATGGCATAGACTTCCTCTCTCGACGGGCGCGCTATTAAAAACGGCTGCACATTTGTTTTTGATCGTCTGTGCTAGCATTTGCCATGTCAATCGATGGAATTATAAGGCCGTCACTCGAATTAGTACTGTTTATTCCTTGAGCGGATGTGATAGCAATTCTGACCGAGAAGGTGAGCGGTGAGCTTGAGATGCTGCAGAGGCACCTGGTTATCCTCAAGCAAGTGGTGGAGAACGAGCCCATCGGCATCCTTAAGCTGGCGGAGGAGACGAATATACCCAGCCACAAGGTACGCTATTCTCTGCGGGTACTGGAGCAGGAAGGATTGATCAAGGCTTCAGCTCCGGGTGCTGTGACCACTGATGAAACTAAATCCTTTTTAAAAGAGCTGGATGGCATGATTGGGGATCTGGCCAAGAGAGCAGAGGATCTGAAAAAGATCAAGATCGTGAGGTAAATTGCACTATTCTCGAATTGCCCAGGCCCTCCAAGATATCTCCCTGGCCCCGCGCAGCCGTAAGGTCGATCTGGCAGCGGGCCTTCTCTCTGAGACAGAGTCTGGGGCCGAGGGGCCCGAGATGCTCTGTCCAGTCGTGCGGCTGCTTTTGGGCGAGCTTTGGCCGCACTGGGAAGGGAGGGAGATGGGCATAGGCCCGGAGGCTCTCATGGCTGCATTGGCGGAGGTATCTGATCAGGATGTCTCTTCCGTGCGGGAGAGATTAGGGGAGATGGGGATGGTAGCTGAGGCGGTGCTGGCGCAGAAGGGGCAGCATTCCCTTTTTAGCGAGCCCTTGCAGGCATTATCGGTTTATGAAAGGCTGATGCGCATCTCTGCCATGAGGGGCGAGGAGTCGGAGCAGCGCAAGAATGCTCTGCTAAGGGGCCTATTTTTGCAGGCAACTCCCAGGGAGGGAAAGTACATAGCACGCACTGCCCTCCGAAACATGCAGGCAGGCATCGGGCATATGACCATGATTGCCGCACTTTCTCGCTCACTGCACGTTGATCCACAGAAAATTCGCAGGGCCTTTTTCATCATGCCGGATCTGGGCAGCATTGCCGCTATGGCCCGCCACCAGGATCTGGAGAGAATTGCCATAAGGCCCGGTGTTCCCACCAGGTTCATGTTATTTCGCAGCAGAGAGGGGCAGGTGCCGGGAGCTTTTCTGCCCAAGTATCCCGGTTTGCGGGTGCAGGTCCATAAAGTAAAAAAAGAAGTTCTCATTTTCACATCACAACTACGAAATATTACTTTTGCCCTGAACGGCTTATCCCGGTCGCTTGGGGAAATCGAGGGGGATTTTGTCGCGGATGCCGACCTCATAGGCTTTCATGACAAAGGTGATGGGATTTGCATCCAGGCGGAAATGCTGAGGTACATCAATCGCCGTCGACTCTCTCGAAAGAGCAGCATCTTGCCCGCCCTCCTGGCCTATGACCTCATCTCCCTGGAGGGAGAAGACATTTGCAGCATGCCTTATCAGGATCGGAGAACGAGGCTTTTATCAATACTTGGCACTCCCAGAGAAATGCCTTTCACCGGGATATCTCCTGCAGAAGAGAAGGTATTGATGGATCGTGGCGCAGTAGATGAATTTATCAGCCAGGCCGGGAAAGCCGGATCCCGAGCGTTATTAGAGAGAGATCTTCAGGCCGCCTATTGTCCGGGCGAAGTCTCACAGCGGGATTTCATAATCAGAGCCGAGCATAATCTCGCTGCCCTGATCGTGCGGGTGCTCTGGGGCCGTGGCAAAAAAAAGAAGCTTCCGGCAAGATACCAGGTCGCACTAAGGAGCGGTGATGAACTTGTGCCCGTAGGCTTTGCAATGCGCGGTCTTTCCGAGAACGATCAACAGGCTCTATCCCATCGCCTGGAACCCCTGCTAAGTAATGAGAATGAGAGTGGAGCCGATGCAAGTGCTCAGGTTGTCTTGAACCTTAAGATCAGAGGTGCGCATAAACGCTATATGAAATATAGCATTCTTGAGCCTGTGATTGAGGGCGTCAGGCTCAATGCCTCTTTGGAGGATGCTGATCCGCTGGAGAAGCTGGAGACGATCTGCAGCAGATGATCCTACGACCATTTGACCCCTGGAAGGGCCAGCTATGCACCTGTCCGCCCAAGCTCAGTCTGAATCCCTACACGGGATGCCTGCATGGCTGCCTTTACTGCTACGCTTCATCCTATATTCCCCGCTTTGCAGAGTGCCGGCCCAAAGCTGATCTCTTAAAGCGCCTGGCAAGGGAAGCGGCCAGGATCAAGCCTGGTACCCTGGTGGCGTTGTCCAATAGCTCCGATCCGTACCCTCCTCTGGAAAAGGATTTGAGGCTCAGTCGAGGCTGCCTGCAAATTTTAAAAGGCCGGAGTCTCTCTGTCCAGGTGGTGACGAAGTCGCATCTGGTGGCCCAGGATGCGGAAATATTGGCAGACATGTCGGCCTGCGTGGCCATAACCATAACCTCACTCAATGACTCAATTTGCCGCAGGCTGGAGCCGGGAGCGCCATTGCCTGCAAAGCGTCTTGATGCCATAGCCAGGCTGGCGCAAGGGGGTGTTGCCGTCTCGGCCAGAATAGATCCCATCATTCCCGGCATCAACGATGCAGAGATCGAGAAATTGGTAGCTGCCGTCTCACGAGCTGGGGCCGGGCACATAACCTCATCCACTTATAAGGCCCGGCCCGGAAATATAAAAAGGATCATCGCCGTCTTTCCGCAAGAGGGTGAACATGTGTTGAGCCTGCTTGATGGTGGAATCAAGGTTGCAGGAAGCAGCTACCTTCCGGCTGAGATCAGGTGCGATCTGATGCGAAGGGTAAAAGAGAGTGCGCAGCGAGAGGGCATGACATTCTCTTCCTGCCGGGAAGGCTTTGCAGCGGAGATTGGAGTAAATTGCGATGCATCGCATTTAATCGCATTGTCTGGCGCAAACCGCGGTTGTATGCGATTTCTGAACGTAATTCCATGATTTTATAATTCCGAATATGGGCGAGATACTTAAACATAAAAATGATAAAGATCATCAAAGGGATCGATCAGGTATTTCCCCCAGTTTCCACGTCGTCCACACGTGCAAAGAGAACGACGACATAAATGCAATGCAGTCCCTTGATTATGATATTTGCTAATGAAAGTCTATTTATATGAAGAATAACTAGACTTGACGACAATTCTT
>CAYXSJ010000145.1:0-6678 GCA_964467095.1 uncultured Methanotrichaceae archaeon | reverse complement strand
CAGAATGCCGGGTTTGGGTTGCATTTAAGTATCTGGAAATGGTCTCTTTCCCCAGGTCAACTAAATAAATTTCAAGGTGATTTATTTTGCATAAAAGCGTAGTCAAGGATCCGGGCCTGGCAGAGATGGGAGAAAAGCGCATCGAATGGGCGCGCAGGCACATGCCTGTTCTGGAAAAGATAAAGCAGGAGTTTGAGAGGGAAAAGCCGCTCAAGGGCGCGCGCATCGTGGCCTGTCTGCATGTCACAGTGGAGACGGCCAACCTCATCACCACACTCGTCGCCGGCGGCGCTGAGGTGGCTGTAACCGGCTCCAATCCGCTCTCCACCCAGGATGAGGTTGCTGCAGCTCTCGCCGCGCGGGGCCTGCATGTCTACGCCTTCCGGGGCGAGAACGAAACGGAGTACTACGACTGCATCAAGAAAGCCCTGGAACTGCGGCCCAACGTCAGTTTGGATGACGGAGCCGATACCATTGCCATCATCCATAAGGAGCAGCCGGAGCTGGCCGCGCAGATGTTCGGCGGCTGCGAGGAGACCACCACCGGAGTCGTTCGCCTGCGGGCCATGGCCGAGGACAACGCTCTGCTCTATCCGGTCATCGCCGTCAACGACGCAGAGACCAAGATGATGTTCGACAACCGCTACGGCACCGGCCAGAGCACTCTGCACGGCATCATGCAGGCCACCAACTTCCTCTTCGCGGGAAAGACCGTGGTCGTGGCCGGCTACGGCTGGTGTGGCCGGGGCTTTGCCATGCGCGCCCGAGGTCTTGGAGCTAACGTGATAGTTGTTGAGGTCGAGCCGAGAAAAGCCCTGGAAGCGGCCATGGATGGCTATAGAGTCATGCCTATGCACAGGGCCGCGCCCCTGGGAGATCTGTTCGTCACTCTTACCGGCGACATAAATGTGATTCGAAAGGAGCACTTCTTGCAGATGAAGGACCAGGCCGTCCTGGCCAACAGCGGCCACTTCAATGTGGAGATCGATATTCCCGCTCTGGAGAAGATGACAGCGGAGAAGGCCGAGGTTCAAAACAATGTCACCGAGTACAAGCTCAAAGACGGTCGCAGGCTCTACCTGCTCGCGGAAGGCCGGCTGATCAATCTGGCTGCCGCCTACGGCCATCCTCCCGAGGTCATGGACATGTCCTTTGCCAATCAGGCACTGGCCGTGCGCTACATAGTGGAGCACGGACGCAGGCTCGAAAAGAAGGTCTATGTCGTTCCAGTGGAGATCGATCGCAGGGTTGCGGAGCTGAAGCTGGCCTCCATGGGCCTGGAGACGGAAAAGCTCACCGCGGAGCAGGACAAATACCTGCATAGCTGGCAGATGGGAACTTAAGGGGTTTTAATTTAAGGAGACATTAAGGGGTGTCTTGTCTTGGATCTGAAAAGAGGTAACCTGGAAACATATCTGAAGAGCCTTTATGGGCAAGATTTATCGCTCCTGAGCACTCGCAAAATGGGTGAGACCATACCCACCACTGAGGATGTGAAAGGATTCGGATATGGATCGCCTCTGCTGGTGGAGTACGAAATCAAGGGAAAGAAAGGCTCGGCCGTGCTCTCCTCTATGCGCGTGCAGCATGGCTTCGGACACGACCACTTTTCCGACCGGGCCAGAATTATGATCTGGCAGAATTCAACTTTTGCCAGCCTCCCTAAACATGTCCCATCTCTTGATGTGGGCTACTTCACGGAAAAAGGAGAATTGGTCTCTGCGGGAGATGCTCGCGAATACTTCCTGCTCATGGAAAAGATCGAGGGAAAAGAGTACTTCTTTGACCTGGAGCGAGTAAAAGAGAAGGGCGCAACTGACCTGGACTATGATCGGGTCATAGCCCTCTCCAATTATCTGGCTGAGATTCACGCCGTCAAAGGCGACTGCCCGCCTCTCTATCAGCGCAAGATCCGGGAGACTGTGGGAGATGGCGAGTGCATCTTCGGCATTCTGGATGACTATCCGGATGCACCCAGCTTCCTGGACCCGGATGAGCTGCAAGAGGTCGAGAAGATCTGCGTGCAGTGGCGCTGGATGCTGCGCGATAAAGCCCGCCGCCTCTGCCAGGTGCACGGCGACTTCCACCCCTGGAATATTATGTTCCGGGAGGGAACGGACTTCTCCGTCCTGGACAGAAGCCGGGGAGAGTGGGGCGAAGCTGCGGACGACATCACTGCTCTGGCCATGAACTACATATTCTACTCCGTACAAAAGAGCCTGCGCCTGACCGGGGACCTGAAAGACCTGTTCGAGCTGTTCTTCGAAAATTATCTGGAAAAAACGGGCGACGAGGAGTTGTTGGAGGTCATCGCGCCTTTCTTCGCCTTCCGGGCAGTGGTCGTGGCCAGTCCCACCTGGTATCCGCTGCTCACCGATGATGTGAGAAGAGCCCTCTTCAACTTCCTGGAGAACGTCCTTGGTTCTAAGAAGTTCAATTACAGGGATGTGAACAGCTACCTGGCCTGAGGATGAAGACTTACGCCTTTGAGCTGTCCGGGGAGCATGAGACGCTGCCGAGAAGCGAGGCCCTGGCCCTGGTAGAGATCAACTCCACGGGATTTAGGGAGCTTGGCTTTCTGGACCAGTGCCTGATCGTGGAAGCGGAAGACCTCGATGTTCAATTGCTGGGCAAGCGTCTGGCCATGACTCATCGCATCATCGAGGTTCTGGCGGTCTGCGACGCGAACCTGGAGGCCCTCGCCCAGTCGGTGAGCCTTATGGACCTGCCGTCCAAGAGATACCTGGTAAGGGCCCGGCGCATCAAGGATGCCAGGCCTGCGGCGGACGCTGTGGAACACGAGGTAGGGCGCATCCTTTTTGAGAGAGGCTACCGGGCGGATCTGAAAAGCCCGGAGATGGTGCTGCGAGCCGTCATCACCTCAGGAAAGATTGTCTTGGGGCGCGAGGCTGCCAGAACCGATAGAAGCTCCTTTGAGGCACGCCGGCCTCACCTCAAGCCCTTTTTCCATCCTGGCGTGCTCATGCCGCGCATGGCTCGCTCCTTGGTCAACCTCACCCAGGTTCGCGAAGGCGAGATCCTGCTCGATCCCTTCGCCGGAACCTGCGGCATCCTGATCGAAGCCTGCCTGATCGGCATCCGAGGGCTTGGCATAGAGGTTCAGACCCGGCTGGTAAAGGGTGCCTTATGCAATTTGCAGTCGCTGGACTGCTCTCTTTTATTGGGGGACGCCAAGCGCCTGCCCCTGCAAAATTCTTCCATCGATGTAGCAGTCTTGGACACGCCCTATGGACGATCTGCCAAAATTTTGGCAAAGTCGAAGGAACTTCTTTTGCAGGAAAGTTTAAGCGAGCTCTTTCGGGTGATCAAGCGTGGCCGTCGCATGGTAATCGTGGCCGATAGCTCGCTGGAGACCTTGCTCGCGAATGCTGGCTTCGATATCATCCAAAAGCATACGGACCGCGTGCACAGAAGCCTGACACGACAGATATTTCTCTGCGAGAAGAGCTAAGGTAAGTATCTTTAATACTTATCAAGTGGAAGGTTTAAATATTTGATCTCTTGATACCGCTCAATACATGAATAAACCAGCATTTAAACTCGCATTATTATTGATCTGTATTTTAATCCAGGCTGTCCCGATAGCACTTGCACAAAATACAGATCTAACCGGTACCTGGACTTCAACATATCAGTTTGGCCAAATTGAGGAAGTAATGACTGCGTCAATTCAGCATTCAGGAGACAATCTTCTGGGGTCCTTTACTGTTAAAACCTCAAGCGGAGATGAATATTCCGGAGTGATATTCGGCAGGGTTGATGGTGACAGAGTAGCTGCAAACTATTTATCTGTAAGAGACCTGGGCGATGCCGACCCGCTGGTGGTAATTATTCTCATAGACAGCCAAATAGTGGACCAGGATACACTAAGAGGCACTTATTGTGTTCAAGACAGCGAAATGAATGCGATCTCCGGGCCTTTTGAAGCTATCAGAACATAATTGGAGACTGCCATGGATGGTTCCTGGGAATACTATGATCTGGCGCAAGACCAATTGAAGGCATTTACGAGGTCAGCAGTCCGAACGAAAATAATGCTGCGCTTAAAAGACGGCAGCATGACTGCAGGAGATCTCAGTGCGGAGATGAAGATGCGCACATCAACCATCCTCCATTCAATAAAAGAGATGATGGATGACGATCTCGTAATGAAGAAAGGCACCAGCTATTCCTTGACCAGCATAGGGAAAATTCAGACCATCCTCCTGGACGATCTGGTAGCAGCTATCGTGCTACTTGATCAATACAAGGATTACTGGCTTAAACATGATTTGAGCGGAATTCCTGAGTCTTTTCTGAAAAATATGGGGATGATTACCCGTTCCAAGAAGATAACCTCTGACTCTAAAGAGCCGCTAAAGAGCCTTGAAAACTTCGTCAAAGAAATATCAAACTCTAATTATATAAGAGGATTTTCTTCGTTTATCGCTCCCGGATTTGCAGACCTTATCCATGATTGCGCTAAAAGGGGTGCAAAGATCGAACTCATATTGACCGATGAGATTTTAGCACTGGTATCAAAGGATCAATCTGCTCACTTGACAGAATTGCAGGATTTTGAAAATTTTAAGTTATACCGCTTTGGCTCAGATATAAATCTCAGCTTTACAGTCACTGAATCTCTTCTGGCTCTCGGACTGTACAGGATTGATGGCGGGATTGATTTGGGAAGCGAAATAATTTGCATTGGCGATGACGCCATAAATTGGGGCGAGGGTCTTTTTGAGTATTATAAAAGGCATTCTATTTTGGTTTAAGTCTTGATTACATGGGTTTCGCGCACGATTTTCGTCAGGATTGCCGGATAGGCGAGCCTGCAATACTGTAGTTTTAGTAAGTAATTTTAATTAGTCAGTAGTTTCGGTCAGTATTTTTAATAATTGCTTGAATTCAGTACGTATTATCAGCATATAACCCATTGGCTTCGTGTAAATATTTTAACAAAATATATATATTAAAATAAACTGTTTCAGTTAATTAACTTTTAAGTTCAGGCAATTTTGCCCGGATCTCAGCATTATCTCATCTATTCAGAGAATAGCTTATTATCAGAAATAATTCTAATTCTTATCTATGATCCTAGGAATGTCGAACGAATCTATATTAATATATATAGAATTTATTTATAGACAACGCGTCGTTTTGGCTTCTATCTTGGAAGAAATATTCCGGTTCACTCTTCTAAAAGAAATATTCCGGTTCCTGTCTGTTAGCTCCCTCTTCGTTGGAGCTACGGGATTCTTTCAAACACTGGCGGGATACTATCTCCTCGATTTGTCTCCAAACATAATGGTATGCTCCGCAGTCTTTTTCATGACCTTCAGCCTCTACAGCTTGAACAAGATTACCGACATGAAAGAGGATGCAATCAACATGCCAGAAAGGCTCAACTTTCTGAAAGGACGGAAAAATCTAATCGTCACTTATTCGGTTGTCGCATATTTATTAAGCATATTGCTGACTTTTCTTGATAATCCTGCATCTGTTATCGTAGTTTTTGTTCCGCTAATTGCAAATGCCCTGTATGGCTCAAAGCTGCTTCCCGGCCTGCCCAGGCTGAAAGATATACCGGTCACGAAGAACCTGGTCGTCGCCATATCTTGGGCTGCGGCCACTACGCTGCTGCCTGCCGGGCATATAATGAGCAAGATATCCACGGTAGCTCTGGTATTTTATTTCATGCTGGGAAAGGCATTTGTCAATACAGTCCTCTATGATATGAGGGATATAAAAGGCGATGAGGAAAATGGAATAAGGACGCTGCCTATAATATTAGGCCGGAAAAAGACGGCTCTTGTCTTGCTGGCCGTCAATGCCACTCTTCTGCCGTTGCTGATGTTTCTGGATGGTAATGCAAGGCTCCTTGCGGCCATATTAATCATCAACGGATTTGCATACACCATCTTCTTTGCTGACAGGGTAAATCAATTGGCCATGGATCTATTTGTGGATGGCGAATGGATGCTTGCATGCATAATGCTGGCAATTTTAATTCAATCCGGACTGATGGCTTAATTTGCAGAGGCTACTCAGGCCTCTGCCGCCTCATAGTCGGTATCGATTGTATCCTGAAGGCCATCCTCGGTATGGGCTGTCACCATGCGCTCGGAGACATCCTGATCTGAGAGAATCTCCAAAAAACGCTTTGTGTATCCATCCTTTTCCGATGCTTTCTGGCTGTCAAAGATATTCCTGTACTCCGAAATGGTGGAAGGAGCTACCTTCAGACTTTCCGCCATCTCTTTAACGGATTTGCTGGCATCCGCTAGGCGTAGAAACTCATCCTTGTCGAATGGAGGCTTCAGGTCCGTCTCCCTGAATAAATGGAGCTTGATTCGAGCCCGGCTGACGGTTTTATTTAGGGCTCGATCTCCTAATTGCTCTGCGATCTCGGTATCACTCAGTCCCTTATAAAAGAGCCTGACAACTGATGATAACTGTTCGGCAGTCAGCTTTGTCTGGATGCCGTATTGTTTTATCATCTCCCGGACTACTCCCAACAAAGCGCGCTCAATCTCGCCGCTTCCCCGGAGACTACCATGACGGGTGGCTTGCTTCTCCACGACCTTGGTTGTGGCGCCAATCTTCATAACGAGGTCCCGAAGCTGATCAGTCCTGCCACTCATTTGAGATACTCACCCCTTGGAAACTCCTTTG
>CAYXSJ010000144.1:0-6743 GCA_964467095.1 uncultured Methanotrichaceae archaeon | reverse complement strand
ATCCCACCTCTGAAGAGGCGGGGATTCTCTGCCCCTGCGCCCGACGATCCTAAACCAGGGTACACTTCAATCCTGCCAGAATAGCAGCAAACAGCAAACGATAACATTAAGAGGAAAGGATGATCTTGAAAAGTTGATAATGATGGAAACACAGGAGAAACAGGAGAAACAAGATAGCGATCGACTGGGCAGGCTAGCAATCCAAATCCTGGCCCTGCTGGGTGGCCTGGCCGGACTCTTCGTAGCAGCCTTTCAGATTTTGGCCTCACTGGTGAGCCTCTCGTCATACCATATACCCTCCGGCTGGAGCGAGTTGGGCCTGGCCGGAGGCGCTTTATTCCTGCTGCTGGGTCTGGCCGGGATCGGTGGCGCATTTCTTTACACCAGAAATAAGAAAAGAGCCGTGTGGCTTCTTCTCTCTTGCGGGCTCTTGGGCTTTCCCGTGGGATACCTTGCCTGGATCACTGTAGTCGGCTTCTTGGGATGGATCCTGTGGATTCTTCCAGGAGTGCTGCTCACAGCCGCCGGGCTCCTGGCATGGATTACTCCATCGCGATTGAGGTCCCTGCTCGGTCAGGGCAACACGAATGATGATCGTGCAAATAGGGAACCTATCGATCAGGCACTATTTGTGGGCGTGATTTTTGCCGTAATAGGTCTGTTAACGGTGATCCTCATGTTTGCCGGCATTCTATTCTTCGGGGCAGAGGATTTTCTTAAGGGGGACGCAGGCCGAGACAGGGATGATTTTAACAATGCAAATATAGCCGCCAGCATGGGAAGATGGGACAAGGCCGTGGAGTCGTATGACGACATCCTCTCTCGCAATCAATCCAACGTCCAGGCCTGGAAAGAGAGAGCTTATGCCCTGCAGAAATTGGGCAGATGCGATGAAGCTAACGAAAGCTATGAGAAGGCACGGGAGTTGGAGCAGACTTCAGTGGCATGATCTCAAATCACGACACTCATCAGATCCCATCCCACGATGGTGGGCGCTTCCGACAGCTCAATCACAAGGCTTGCCATCTCATCCTCGCATCCTTGTGCCTGCGGGTAGAGGTGCGTGAGCACCACGCGTTTTACGCCCTGGTTTTTGATCAGGCTGCCCAGCTTTTTTGGTGTCGTGTGGTTGGTGACATCAAAGGGCTCGGGAAAGGAGCACTCGTGTACCAGGAGATCTGCTCCCTTTGCCAGTGCAGCCATGCGCGGGCAAGGCTCGGTGTCTCCGGAGTAGACCACCACTTTCTCCTCTGCCTCCAGACGGTAAGCGAGAGCTGTCACGCTGTGGACCGCCTCCTCGGCAAAGATGTCAAAGCCCTTCAGGGAGACAGAATCCATAGGCAAAAGCTCTCGCACGGTTACGTCCATCTTCACCAGGTTGGGGTAGACGCTCTGCACTGCCTTAAAATAGACTTCAGTGCCCTGCGGCCCATAGATCCGCAGGCCGGGCAGATCTGAGAGATAGCGGGCATTGGCCAGGGCCAGCAGATCGGAGACGTGGTCCAAATGAAGGTGCGTTAGCACCACAGTGTCCAGCGCCTCCAGGTCGGCTCCTAGCTGATCCAGGCGCAGGAGCGTGCCAGCCCCGCAGTCCAGGAGCAAAGGCTGCTGATCGTTCTCCATTAAAATCGCCGCCTGGGAGCGGCCTGGCTGGGGAATGCCAACGCCCGTTCCCAGCAACGTGACCTTCAGGCTCATGCAATCCTCGTTATGAGCCAATGGTAGAAAATCATGCGATTTTTTCCCCGGAATCCTGCCTTTAAGCCGCTGCAGGAATTCACAAACTAAAGGCTTGGCTTATACCCTCGCGGTTCGTCCACAATCTCAATAGTGGCAATGGCGTGCTTGAAGACCAATAGCTCGCCCTTCGCAGTCGAGAGGAGAATCTCATAAGAGTTGAACGAGTCGATAGTTCCTGTGACCGGCTGGCCCCCTGAGAGCAGACGAATCACGACTTTCTTGCCTCTGAATTTGGGAATAAATTGCGGCAATGATTGTCTTGTGGTGGGCTTTTCATCTTCAGACATTTCCATCCATTAATCTTAAGCTGCTTCTACTTATTAACCTGCCCCTTATCTCAGAAAGCTTATCATTTCTTTAGATGCCATCGGTTGAGAGACCGTAGATGCCCGTGAATTTATTCATGGGAGTGGTCACGCTCAAAGTCCTGCATTTCGTCTATGCTCATTATCATTGGTCGCGGCGGCTGATGGACAGGCTATCTGACATAATCTCACAGATATGAGTGATGAAGGTGGTCCTAGATGCCGCATAATCGCAATTCATAATTAAATTGAGAAAACAATAGGTTTTAATTTATAAAATTCATTCATGGCAACATAATTTTAATCAACCACTCCCACTCATTCCTAAACTTTTTGCTCATTTTGCAAACTCAAACCAAGGATCATGGCTTTTTTGGATAGATACTCTGCCTGAGTTATTGAACCGTCATCAAGCATGTCTTTGATCCGCTTCATTTTATTGATTTTTCCCTTTATTTCCTCCAGATATTCAGGCGTTTCCAAATCCTCCAGTTTTTGGGGCAGGATAAGACGGCGATCGCTCGATCTCCACAGTTCTGGTGCCATGATCCTGATAGTGCCTAAGAGCCCGGCCAGATCAGCATTTGATTCATCTGTTATTAGTTTCGTAATCTTCTCCCCCTGATTTATTGTTAGTAGTGGATCTTCTAATAAAAAAACTTTTTGTTGGTTTTAGGAAGATGACATCCAACTTTTTTCATGCCTGCGCAGTCATGGCAGAACTATTGCAGCCGCAAAAGGAGGCAGGATAGCTCACACTATCCTTACTTTTGCCATTATTCCAGGCAAGTCCCGGCAATCGTCAGGGCATTATTTCTCTCATTCGTCTCAGTTATTTGATTATCCGGATCAGCCGTCACAGTGATCTCACTATTCCGGCTGCCCTCTGCCAGAGAATAGGCGCTGGAAAAGCCGATGGTCTGATGCAGTGAGCCGCCCGCGACAGGCATGAGAAGAGTCAGTTCAGCAACTGCGGTAGGTGTGCCCAGGCGGTTTTCCAGCACTCTCACCGTTACTGTCTGATATCCGGTAGAGCCGCTGGGTGATGCAGTCAATGTCAGAAGGAATGAGACTTGATTGCAGGTCGTATTGCTCTGATCTGCAGATATCGACAAGTCTGAGACTGCTTGACTATTGAATGGCTCAGAAATCATGACAGGAGACGACGAATGCAGGCCTTTGCCGATCAGGCTTTGATCAGCGGTACTGGGAAGCTTGCTCCCCAGAAAGGGGCTGTCCCGGTTCATCTGACCGTTCGCAACCGAGGCCAGAAATATGAAGATGCCAAGAAGTGCCACAATTTTCGAGATCTTATTCATGATAAAAAAGAATGGAAAATATAGATATAACCATTTTGGGCCGGACCAATCATTTGACCTCGTAGCGCAGCCAAATAACATCGCCCTTGAGCCTTTCCATCTGCATGAGCTTGAGGGAGATTACGTCCTCCGGGCCGGTCAGCAGATCAGTAGCATCCGTACTGGCAGTAGTAGAAGTGGCAGCAATATCCTGTAGATCTGGAGCGCGAAAGATGCTGCTCTGCCGCTCTCCACCCACGAGGCTCGGATAGATGAGAAGGCTCACCTCGCTAACCAGGCCCTGGCGCAGGAGCTGGCCGTTCAGCGTGCCTCCTGCATCCACGCGCACTACCTTCACGCCATAGCGCGAGTGCAGCTCCTGCAAAGCTGCGCGCAGATCCACGCGATCCTGGCCTGCGATAATATAGTCGATGTGCCTCTCTTTGAGGTAATCGAGGTATTCCTGTGGAGTAGATTTGGAGCACAGGGCCACAAAGCCACGCCAGTAAGGGAGAGATCTCAGATAATGCCAGGTGCGTATGCGCCCGCGGCTGTCGGGAATGGCCAGCAAGGCACGACTGTCGCCCGGATCAATCCCGGGTGGAAGAAATGCGCTCTCATCCTCAGGAGGAGCATCGCTGGCAGCTTTCAGAAAGGTATGAGAGCCGGCGAGTGTGGCATCCTCTTTCCAGGTGGCAATCAGCTCGTAATATTGGAATAGGTCTATGGGAAAGCCGTCTATTCTTCCATCCAGGCTGACGGCGTTATGCAGAATTACTTTAGGCAGCATGATTCGACCTCTGTTGCTCTTCGATTGCAGTCTTTTTCGGATTTCAGATGTAATAGAATTTCGGTACGCTCTGTGACTCTATGGTTTTACTATCAAGCAACGATTAATAACCGCAGAGACGCAGAGTTCGCAGAGACGCGCAAACTTCCTTTGATTTCCATTTCGCCAACCTGAAAAGCCTGGATAATTGCATCAGGGATAATCGTAGTTCTCCGTCCGTTCGTCCTCTGCGCGCTCTGCGGCTCTGCGGTTTATTGCTGCCGGAAATTGCAGAGAAATGCCTCTTTTTCAGGTTTTTTTCAACCATCCGGAAAGCCGGTTCCGCCAATCGACATTCCGATACTTTGCTATCGCCTCTCGCCCCAGGATGATGACCGACAGCCAGAATGATCCCTCTCCCAAGATGACCAGAGAGGTTGATAATGCTATCTTGCCTTCCGCGGAGAACGAGGTGAAGGGCACGAGCAAGAGGCATCCGTAAAAGGCAAAGGAGAGAACGAATAGAGTCATGCCCAGCCATCTCTTCAGGCTTTGAATGTCACTTTTCATTTTCCCTCCCTGAATCATTCTAAGAGCATATGATAAGAATTTATTGAAGGAAAGACTTTTTGCATTATCGAGCATTATCATTTTATGATCCTGCGAGCTGGTGATGGGAAAATGTTTGGCGATGCGCATGGAAATCGAAGCTCCAGCCGGCATTCTTCCAGCTCCCTGAGATCAACGGCATCCTGATCGCCCCAGCGGAGGTGCTAGTCGGTGCTCTGAACATCCTCAATGACATGGAGCGCTAAAGGGCATCGGAAAAAGGGAAGATAGGTTACAGGTTACGCATACTAATAGGTGATGGGATCAGCCTGTATATCCCAGCTCCTTGGCCTTGGCGAAGGCAGCTTCGGCTTCTATTGTCTTGCCTAATGCTGCAAGAACAATGCCTTTGTTGCTCCAGGCTTCTGCATCATTTGGATCTATCCTGATGGTCTCGTCAATAGCTTTGATGGCTTCTTCGTACTTACCCTGGCTATAGAAAGCAGCGCCTTCGAGACTCCAGGCTTCGGCATAGTTTGGATCTATCCTGATGGCTTCATCGAACGTCTTGATAGCCTCATCGAACTTGCTCTGGACAACGAGAGCTACACCTTTATTTATCCAGGCCACGGCAAGGTTGGGATCTAACCCGATGGCTTTGTCATAAGCCTGGATGGCTTCATCGTACTTGCCCTGGCCAACGAGAGCTACCCCTTTGTTTATCCAGGCCTCGGCAAATTTGGGATCCTGCCCGATGGCCTCATCGTAAGCCTGGATGGCTTCATCGTACTTGCCCTGGTTCCTGAGAGCATCGCCTATGTTGTACCAGGCTTTGGCGTAATTGGGATTGAGCCTTATAGCTTCATCATAAGCCTTGATAGCCTCATCGTATTTGCTCTGTCCGTAGAGAGCATTGCCTTTGTTGAACCAGACTGCGGCATCGTTAGGATTCAGCCCGATGGCCTCGTCGTAAGACTGGATGGCTTCATCGTGCTTGCCCTGATCATCGAGGGCATTGCCTTTGTTCATCCAGGCCATGGCAAGGTTGGGATCCAGCCCGATGGCCTCATCACATGCCAGGATGGCCTCATCGTATTTGCTCTGTTTGTAGAAAGCTAAGCACTTATTGTACCGGACTTCTGCATTTTTTGGACAGATCTGGATGGCCTTATCATATGCCTTGATTGCTTCATCATACTTGCCTTGTTTCTTCAGAGCATTGCCTTTGTTGTTCCAGGCCGCTGCATCGTTTGGATCTAACCGGATGGCTTCATCGAATGCGTTGATAGCCTCACCATACATGCCCTGATTATCTAGAGCAACGCCTTTATTGAACCAATTTTCAGCATTATTCTGACATTGTGCACACATCATCAAGACCGACAGAAGAACGAAAACGATATAGATCAATCTCATACGATCTAATAGATGACCCGCGAAGATATGTTTATTCCTCTACAATTCTACTCTCAATTTCTGATTTTCACTTAATTCAGAAAATATGATCGATGGAATCGATGTCATTGAACGTAGGCAGTCTCATCCCACGAACATAAATTTAATCTTAGTGATGTTTTAGGCGAGTCAAGCACCGATCCACAGTGCCCTCTTCAAAGGGACCAACCACCGTAGTGGCGGCCTTGAGCCCGCCCTGCGCCATCACACAGGCAATGACGAGGCAGCACTGGATTTTGACACAGCGCCCTTCTTACGGGGACACGTCATCAGAGATGAAGAGCCTGCTCCCACTTCGCCTGCACACATTTCGATTCTTGCCGCAGTCACATAAGAACTGGACGAGGTACGCCAGATTCTCGCATTCGCCGAAGGCTTCGCAATCAAGCGAGGCGCTCTATTCTCGGAGCTTAATCGGCTACAGCCTTATCTCGCGGTAATCTACCTATCTAATCATTAGATATACAGTTTTCGGTTGAGATGGTACCAATGGACTTTAGCTATGTTGGTCTAGCTTTGCAGATGCTGAAAATGAAGGGATGGATTCCCACTATGACCTCAACTCCTGCCTTGTGCATATTTTGCATCGCATGTAAAGCAAGATTATCGAGCCCCTGGAAGTGATTA
>CAYXSJ010000143.1:0-6746 GCA_964467095.1 uncultured Methanotrichaceae archaeon | reverse complement strand
GCAATCGTTCAGAAGATGGCAACATTCAGTGTCGAAAGATGGAGGGCAGTGCTGGCCTTGGCTCTGATCCTGGCCCTCGCAGGAAACTATGCCGACACATTGGTCCCGATAGAAACGGATTCTAAGAATTACATCCCTCAGGACCTGTCCCCCCTGATTGATCTGAAACATATGAAAGACATCTACGGCGGGACAGACTCAATTAAGTTCCTGGTCCAGGCAGACGACGTTACTGATCCGGAAAATCTCAAATGGATGGATGATTTCGAGAGCTACCTGTTGACATCCAGAGAAGATCGGACTGAAGCAACTACAAGCATAGTCACCTATATCAGAGCGGCCAATGGTGGGCAACTGCCGGATGATAAAACGAGAATACGGGAAATAATTGCCTCTCTGCCATCGTCCGTAACAAATGCTTACCTGAGCGGCCATAACCTGGCAGTTGTTGATGCAAATATAGGCGATGCCCAGGCCAACCTGGGAACGGAAGGCATGAAGCGATTGGTCGCGTCTTACGAAGATGATCTGGCCTGGTATACCCCGCCTCCCGGGATCTCAGTCAGGATAACGGGCCAGCCGGTGCTAATGACCACGGTCATGACTGCTCTGACATCAGGCAGAGTGGAGATGTCGCTGTTGGGCCTGGTGTTGATCTTTATCTTGCTCCTAATAATATACAGAGATCTCATCAAAGCCCTATTGCCAGTGCTGCCCATGCTCGTAGTGATAGGATGGATGGGCCTGGTCATGTACTATGGCGGACTGAAGTACACTCCCCTCACGGCCACGTTAGGCGCTCTGGTCCTGGGAGTCGGCTCGGAGTATGCCATTCTGATGATGGAACGCTTCTATGAGGAGCTCTCTAATGTTGGCGACCCCTATGAGGCAATGAAGATCACAGCCAACCGCATCGGTTCGGCTCTGGTGGCGTCGGGAATGACTGTGGTCTTCGGCTTTGGAGCTCTGATTGCATCGCCCTTCAACATCATCAGCAACTTCGGGGTGGTAACTGTGATGTCGGTAGTCCTCGCCCTCGCAACCACCTTCACAGTATTCGTTGTCTTAGCGATTCGCATGGAAATTCAGCGTGAAGTATTTGAGAATTCTAAACAGGACCTTAAAAAATCAATTGCGCTAATCAATAATCAATTATGGAGAAGAAGCAATGGAAATTAAGTATGCCATAGCCTTGGCTCTCATGTTGACACTTCTGGCTACGGGTCAGGCCCAGAACACCTACATACCCTATGAGCTGGGAGGAGACAATTACTACACCATGTACGGCAGTCCGGACATCTCAGCCAGTGTCTCCGGGACAAATGAATTTGAGCGTGGAGATACTGTCACGCTGTATGTGGATCTGACCAACTACGGGAGGATCATAGGCTTCAAAGAGGATCAGACTCCTCAGAATCCTAAAGAGTTCGCTCTGGCTGCTGCCGAGCTGCAGGAAGAGTATAAAAAGCCTACCGCGTTGGGTATTACCGCCAGCCTCAGCTCAGTCGACCGGCAGATCGAGGTTAAATCCGGAGACCAGGTGGTCCAGTCCCTTAAATCTGGAGATAAGGCTGAGCAGCCCTTGAAGTTCACCCTGAAGATCGGAGAGCACGCCCCTGCTGGAAAATATCCGCTCAATCTGAATATGTCTTACGACTATCAGGATAATGTAAGGGTCTATGCCTCGCAACTTATCACCAGCGGAAGCTCGCCCACTCTGGCTAACTACAGGGTCTCTTACGTCTACCAAAAGGCCAACCAGACTGTGCCGATCAATATTATTGTGAAGCAGCAGGCGGACTTCGAGATACTCAATGCTTCAGGAACACTCTCTGCAGGAGCCAAAGATGCGCCAATTTCTGCCACCTACAGGAATATCGGCGAAGAGCCCATCAGGGACGCTGTGGCAAGGCTGTCCATCTTCAAGCCATTCTCATCCACCGACGATCAGGCCTTCATTGGCTCTTTGCAGCCGGGAGAAGAAAAGACGGTGGTCTTCCAGATGGACGTTGACTCCGATGCCACCCCCAAGGACTACGGAATCAACAGCGAGATAAAATATACCGATGTCAACGGCGACACGGTCATCTCTGAGAGCATGAAGATACCGGTGACCGTGAAGGCCAAATCCGCATCCCTGCTTCTTCCTGCGGTGATTGTTCTCATAATCATAGTCGCGGCCGGCGGATACATGTACCGAAAGAAGCAAAAGAAGGCCTGATGAGCACCAGGCCCCTCCTCCTATTTCCAGGAGCTAAAGAAACTGGATACAATGGACGGAATTGGGTTGTCTAGAAGGGAGCTATATGGACGAAATAGTATTGTCTAGCTGGGAAGATCGTTTTTGGGCCTGGTTGATCGATGTTCTTCTTATGGGCCTCCTCTGGCACGGAATTATGATCGTATTAAAAATTGATGCTTTTAGTCTTAGTGGAGCATTTTTGCTTTCAGTTCTGTTGTTTATTTATTGGACTGCACTGGAGGGTTATCGAGGTCAGTCGCTGGGCAAGATGCTTATCAACATAGTTGTAACAGGTCCTTTTGGAGAGCAAATTCGGTTTAGAGACGCGGCGGTAGAGTCATTTGGAAAGGCATTTCTGCTTCCCGTTGACTGCCTGATATGCTGGTTTGCTCTCAGGGAGAAGAGACAGCGTTTATTCAACAAGATATCTGATACCATTGTCATTTACCGAAGAGAGTAGAACGAAAAGAACCTGATTGTGGTGTACATGGATAACGAAAATGCAAGCGAGGACTCTTCAAATCAGGATGTTAGGAGGCATATACAAAATTCTTTTGTCCAGTGGACCAGGATGAAGGGATATAGTGACTCTACAGGAATTCTTGCGGGTTTGGTATTCTTATCGAATGAGCCATTATCTCTGGATGAACTTTGCCAGGAAACCGGTTACAGTAAGTCAACTGTAAGCTCGAATATGAACCTATTGGCAAGACTGGGACTGGTCAAACGCATTGTGGTGCGGGGAGATAAAAGGCACATATATGCACCGATTACGGACCCACTAGTCATCAGGGATATCATACTTGGCTCAATCAATGCAGAGATTCAGATCTTCGGTGAGGCTCTGGAAAAAACCGAAAAGGAGATAACGGCCGGCGGAGAAGAATTAAGATATATTTTGGAGCGGGTTGCTGCGCTTAGGAATTTCTGTGAACAAGGCAGGAAAATAATCGACATTTTAGGAAAGCGACCCTTGAATACGAGATCAACGCAGATTTCTAAGATTTGAGGAAGGTCGAACCTCATTGGCCAAAAAAGGTTTCTGCGCACAATTTCGTAAGAATCGAACCGATCGAATTGAGGCGAAATCCATACATACCAATATATCACTATTAATAGTGGTGAAAGCTCATGGATCCCTATCTAATCACGCTCTTTATCCTATGGGGCATGGCCTTCGGGATACTGGCAATGCCTCGAAGAGTGGTCGAAGTTCAGTATACCTATTCGTCCTGGGTTGACTGCGCCAGCTTAATTGGAGACATTTAAGTATAGATTGGCATTTGATTTGGCTTAATGCAATTTTCTTGGTGCTGGTCATCCAGTCAAGCCGAGATCTCTTCTGATGCTATGAATCAATGTTCTGACTTCGCGGCTTGCCGCCTCCGCGTGAAACCGGAAACTGTTGAATCTCACGCGAAGGCACGAAGAACGATCAGCCGTTCACAAAGGCACATTATCCTTTCGCAATCATGGCTTTAACCAGGCCCGCCTGTCCTAGTAACCCTTCTCCGTCCGGGTCATGTTGTTGTAGAACTTGAACTTGTCTTTGTCCTTGTCCTGCATCAAGACATAACCGATCTTTCTGTCATCCACATGCTCTGCATACTCCTCCTTGGCATCCTCCCGACAGGATGAGCATGCATTGCGGGGAATGGAGACACAAAAGGCGCTGTTCAAGACACCGTAGCCGCGCTGGGCAGAGGTGGAGATGGTCATGTATCCGGCGCAGTCCGGGCAGAGGCGGACAGACTCCTCCTGATTCTCGTTGATCATGTCAGTGTCGTAGAAGACGCGCCTTTTCCTCCGGTAGAAGTCGCCCAGGCTTCCCAAAGCATCCTTGACCAGTTCGTCTCTCTGGTCCCAGATCTTCTGCACCTGCGCCACAGTGTGCTCGATCTCCCGCTTCATCTCCTCAGACTGAACGAAACGACCGGGCACATAGTCCGGCTCCTTGACATGTGAGTAGTCGAGGCCGGCCATGGCCTGGATGATGCCAGTGTTAACATAAGGCAGAGCCGTCTCCACGGCATAACCTCCCTCCAGGACGCACAGGTCGGGAGCCAGCTTTTCATTGAGCCGGGCGTAGCCATTGGCAGAGAAGCGCATATTGGCCAGCGGATCTGTGTAGTGGTTGTCCTGGCCCGCCGAGTTCAGGATGAGGTCGGGCTTGAACTCATCGAGGACGGGCAGGATGAGGTTGTCCAACACGTAGTGAATGCCCTCGTCCGTGGTGCCGGGCGGCAGGGGAACGTTCAGCGTTCTCGCAAGCGCCTGCGGTCCGCCCATCTCATTCACAAATCCCGAGCCGGGATAGAGGGTGTGCCCGTCCTGATGGAAGGATATGCAGAGCACATCCGGGTCGTGCCAGAAGATCTCCTGGGTTCCGTCTCCGTGATGCACATCGGTATCGATGACAGCGATCTTCTTGTGACCGTACCTGGTCCTGAGATACTCGACCATGATGGCCATGTTGTTGATGTTGCAAAAGCCCCGGTTGCCATGCACAACGCGCATGCTGTGGTGGCCCGGAGGCCTGACCAGGGCAAAGCCGTTCCGAATCTCGCCCTTCTCCAGGGCATCAACCAGAGTGAGAGTGCTGCCGGCAGCAATGAGGTGCGCCTCCGTAACCTGGCTCTCCACATCAGGAACGCAGAAATGAACTCGAGCGACATCCTTCTTCTCTGCCAGGCGGGGCTTGTACTCCTCTATGGAAGGAAGGTCCATCAGACCCTCCTCGAAGATCTGGTCGCGAGTGTAGAGCAGCCGCTCCTCCCTCTCCGGATGAGTGGGCGAGATGGCCCAGTCAAAGGCAGGGAAGAATATGAGACCAGTCTTGCCGGACTTTCCAAGGGACGACATCTTCAGCACCTTCCCCAGGATGGTAGAAGACCTGCGGGGATTTCCATTCGCACGTCCATCAGCCTTCCTACGGTTGACCATCCTCTAATCATATTGAAAACCTCGCTGTAAGTAACCTCTGCCTCGCCAGCGTACTCGCCGATCCCCAGGCGTGCAGCCCGCTCAGCCAGGAGCTTCTTTGCCAGGCGCTGGGCATCCTCCGGCGCCATCTTTCGGTCTGTGATCCTGCCTGTGAGGCCTTCTTCGGCCACGCTAAACTCGCCTTTCTCCGTGTCGATATGCAGGTTCAGGGTGAGGGTTGGCCGGGCCACAGCGGCTCCAATGGCGTTGGCCACAGGGGCATACTCGGGCACAACGGCTGCTGCGCCCAATCGCCCGGCCACCAGGGGCACGAGGAGGGGAGCGCCTCCGCCCACTCCTACAACGCTCTGGGCAGAAAGCTTCTCTTTTTTCATGATCTCCCAGATGCGATAAGCGGGCTCTTGCTCCCATTCCCGGAACATCTCATTGACCTCAAAGACGATCTTGTCCACCACAGCATCGACGACCTTTTGGGCGGCCTCCTTTGCAGTGCAGCCCAGCCCTTGGGCCACCGTCTGCATGGCTTTTGTGGCCTTATCCGCGTCGCCGATCTTGGAGAGCCCCAAGACTCGCAGGGCATCGGTGGGCGTAGGCCCATTTCCACCCATGCAAAGCGGCGGACCGTCTCGGTGCGGCCCGACGGATAGGCTTCTGCTGCCTGATCCCTGGCCGGAAACGGCAACGGCACTGTCGCCGCCGATGGCTATAGACTTCACAGCGAAAGCTCGCACGTGAGTGAGAAGAGAGTCCACCCTGGCTCCTTTGGCCGAGAGAAGAGGCTTGCCGGAGAGAATGAGAGCCAGATCAGTGGTGGTGCCACCGATATCCACGACCACGGAGCTTTGGCCGGGTGCAGTTAGCGCCAGGACCCCCATGATACTGGCGGCAGGCCCCGAAAAGATGGTCTCCACGGGCATCTGCAATGATTTGTCCAGAGGCAGCGTCCCGCCATCCGCCTTGAGGATGTAGACCGGGGCGGAGATCTTGCGCTCTTTCAATGCTTTTGCCACATCTTGGGCAAACTGCTCATAGCGGTCTTTGGTGGCCGCAGTAAGCATGGTTGTCGCCGCCCGGCGGGGGAAGTTGAGCTGGCCGGATACTCTGTGGCCCATTTCTATCTTGGCACCGGGCAGGGCAGAGGCCAGGATCTCGGCTGCCTTCAGCTCATGGGCATGATTTCTCTGGCAGAATTTTCCAACCACTGCTACGCGAGAGAGGCCCTGGGTCCGGATCCCGGAGGCGGCCTCTTTAATCTGGGTAACCTTGAGAGGATCGATCTCTTTTCCCCGAAAATCGATAGCACCGCCTAAAATGATGCTCTCGCCGAGCGCATAGTCTTTGGGATTGGTTCCCGGACCTGGTATGAGCACCAGGGCTACGGGATCTGTCTTGCCCTCAGCGATCATGTTGGTGATGAGCGTTGTGCTCAGGACCACTCGCTCGATCTTTTTGGGATCGATGCCCTGCACCAGCTCATCCATTGCCCCAAGCAGGCACTTCAACAGGTTATCGTGATCTGTCGAAACATATGCGGTCTTGACCACCTTATTGCCGTCCACGA
>CAYXSJ010000142.1:0-6819 GCA_964467095.1 uncultured Methanotrichaceae archaeon | reverse complement strand
AGTGTCTGCAGAGATTGCGAATTGGCATAGGTGCTGCCCTCGTTTGAGTAGCCAAACAGGCTTCCATCCTCGACATTGGTTTTTGTGCTTGCATATCCTGTCGGATTTGAAGCCCTCTCTGAGACCGCAATCCTGTCTCCTGATGCTTGATCAAAAGACTGCGACAAGGCAACTCCGTCTGAACGGGCAGAGGCGTCCGCCTGGTAATTGATGAGCGATCCACCGTAAACCTCTACGATGGCATTGGCTTTGTTGATCTTTCTATTTGAGACTCCTGCAGTGCATTTTATGGAATCTGCATCGGTGGCCGTCAGGCCAAATCCGGATACGGAGGCGGATGTCGCATCCGTAGATATGACCGGCTGATTGTACTCCCAGTAACCTGCATTGACAATATCCGCAACTATATGTGCATTCTCCCCTTTATGGTTGGTGGCACTAAAGCTCTTATGCAAATTCCCGTTGCCACTGGCATCCTGCTCTAAAGTTGAGCCTTTCACTAGGCTGTAGACACTCACGCTATCCTTCACGTCTGCACCGATGGTTAATACATCGGAAAAACTGCTGCCCGCATCCCCTCCGGACAAGCTCACTGAAATGCTATATGCGCCTGGAATAAAAAAGACAAGGGCCAGCATCATGAAAATAAATCCTTTTGAGGACATATTTTTAAACCTCTCATGATATACAGGTTGTAATATATGATATACTTAATCTTGCTACTTTACCGGTATATTTCAGAGCCTATTCTAATAAATGGCAAGCACTATTACCAATATTATAGTTGGCCATCGAATAATTAGCGCTATTATTATCATCATAAAAATTTACTTTTGCCTGTTGAATTGCAAAAATATCGAAAAGGCTGAAATTCGATTGGGAAGGTTGCATCAGATTTGTTTTGCAAAGGTTTTTTGGCCTGGCAGGACAAAAGGGACAGGACAAAAGGTAATACAAATGAATCCCAGCCTCGCCGTCTATCAGGGCATGAAGCGCGCTGGCATCAACTTCGCGACTTCTGTGCCCTGCGTCAATCTGCAAGAGCTGCTCGTCCGGATTAGCCAGGACGATGAGATCGTGCACGTGCCGGTCACCCGCGAGGAGGAAGGCGTAGGAATTTGCGCCGGGGCCTGGATGGGCGGACGGCGGGCGGCTCTACTAATGCAAAACTCGGGCCTGGGAAACAGCATCAACGCACTGGCGTCACTTGATATCCTCTACGGCATCCCCCTGCTTATGATCATCAGCCACCGGGGGAGTAAGGGCGAGAGCATCATCGGTCAGGTGCCCATGGGCCGGCTCACCGCTCCCCTGCTGGATGCCATGGCCATCCCTCATTTCTCGCCCCGCCCAGCTGAGGCGGTGGAGACTGTGGCCGAAGCCTGGAAAAAGGCCAGGGAAGAGAGAACGCCAGTGGCTGTGCTTCTCGATCTGGACTTCTGGAGGGCAAAATGAAGCGCATCGAGGCCATTTCCCTGGCGGCGCAGGCTGCTCGGGCACAGGATGCCCTGATAATCTGCAATATCGGCTATCCCAGCCGGGAGCTCTTTTCCGTTGACGATCGCCCGGAAAACTTCTACATGCTCGGCTCCATGGGTTTGGCCTCCTCCATAGGCCTTGGCCTTGCCCTGGCAGGTGCCCAGGCAGGGCCGAAGCGAAAGGTGATGGTCCTGGATGGGGACGGCTCCGTGCTCATGAACCTGGGAACGCTGGCCACCATTGCCCATTATGCCCCTGAGAACTATCTGCTGGTGATTTTAGACAACTGCTGCTACGGCTCCACAGGCTCGCAGCCCACCTGCACCCACCTGGGCACCGACCTCTTCGCCCTGGCCAAAGCGGCTGGCGTCAGAGATGTCAAGAAGGTCGACCAGGCGGATGATCTGCTTGATGCTCTTTTTGGTTGGGGAGTCGTAATCGTAAAAGTTGATGCAGGCAACGCAGCCGTCCCCATCATCAGTCTCTCTGTGCAGGAGATTATCGAGCGCTTCAGCAGATGCGCTCGACAGGCTCTGCCATCTTGAAGGAGCCTTCCACAATCCTTCTTTTCAGTTCCTCTGCGAGCCTCATGGCCCTCAGCCGGTCCGATTGGCGCAGCACCACCGGGATGCTCTTGATGCTGCCCTCTGAGGTCTTCAGCCGGATGGACCCCAGGCGGCACTGGAATACCGAAGAGGGGCATACTGTGGCGCACAGGCCGCAATGAAAGCATAATGCTTCATCCCTGTGGACTTTGCCTTTTTCGCTCTCGCTCTTTACCGCCTGCATGGGGCATGCCTCCTCTACCAGGCATGGGGTGCAGCCAGTGCAGTTCTCCGGTTCAAGCTCGACCTCCAGGTCCACATCGGTCCAGACATCGCCGTAGTCTGCCTGGCCGATGGCCGTTCTGGTGTTGACATCGTTCACAGGCAGAGCAATATCTCTGTCCTGCCTGGCAATCTCCTTTAGAATAGTCTTGCTGATAACGGGTATGGGCACCGCCCAGGAGCAGATGCATTCCGGGCCGGCTGAGGTGGCAAAGCCGCCCATCAACTGAGGATCCATCTTGTGCATATCGGCAAAGCCGGATAGATTGGGCTGCTCTTTGCTGCTGCGGGTGCCTGTACCTAAGACGAAGCCCTCTGCCCCGTTCATGAGAATGCGTGTTCCCATGCCTATGCTCTCCAGAAGCGGATCATTTTTTAAGGGATTTATCCGGCCGCAGCCGGAGAATGTCGCTTCCCGGCAGCGGGGGGCAAAGCAGCGAGAGTGAAATATGGTGCTGATCGGCTCCGCTCCCGCATTGACAAAGGCAGAGTAGTTCTTGAAGGCGTGGCGCGATCCAAAGAGCCTGGCATGTGGCATCTCATCCAGTCCGACCTTCGTCGAGAGGGTGCGTCCGTCATCCGCCTCGATCTCGACATGAGCCTTCTTCCTTTCCACCAGATCGCGAAAGAGATGGCCTCCCCCGTAATTGGGTCGATCGCGGCTGTGGGCCGTTCCAAATACCACGAGGTCTAAAACGCCCAGGTTCTCGTTGGGACAGGGCCCCACCTGGGCTGCTATGCCGTTGATCCAGGCCCTTTTTGCCCGAAGAAATGATGCCGGCTTTGCCGCGGGAAAGGAGAGTACTGCGTAGGTGCCGCTCATTATAGCTCGGGTGGCAGTGGTGACAACATCGACCTCGGCGAGCCTGGACTGCTCGCCTGACTCAATGAGCATAGAGACCTCCTGAGCCGTCATGACCACTGCCTCGCCCCGCTCAACCCGTTTCAATATCTCTGAATATGGTCCAACCATTACAATCCACTGCCATCTATTTTGACTCTGAGACGGCTCCCGTCAAATCCGCGCTTGACAAACCTGAGCTGCTGAACCTGTGCCAGTCAAACGCCAATCAAACTGGCATTAATGTGCGCAAATGTTCTATTTCTACAGACTCTTTCTAGAAACGCTTTTCGCCCTGCGGCTCGTCCTGCTAATACTATTGTAGGATTATTTCTGCATATTATCCACTTTGAGAAAATAATGCCCTATGGCTGGAAACTGCTTTATACCGATCTTTCTCTGAAATAGGCAAAGTTGGCATTAGGTGATCGCATTTGAAGAGATTCATAATTATGGCCATCCTGGCGGCAGTGGTAGCGATGTCGCTGGGCTGCATCTCGTCTCCGGAGAAGAAGGAGAACGTCACCACGGAGATGACGAAGGAGAACGTCTCCCTTCAGGAGAAGATGCCCGGCATGATTTCTACCCTGCGCATCGGATACCAGCCCAGTACCCATCAGATAGCAGAGATGGTTGCTTCTGAGAAAGGATGGTGGGCTGAAGACTTAAAGCCTTTCGGCATAACTGAGATCAAGGAGTTTGAGTTCCCCACGGGAGTTCCGGAGATGCAAGCCATGGTCGCCGGGGAGCTGGATATCGCTTATGTGGGAACTGCGCCGCCCATTTCTGCCATATCGGCTGGACTGCCCGCCAAGATCGTGGCTGCGGTTAACATCAACGGCTCCGATCTGGTACTCAGGCCGGATCTGGTCTACAATGGACCGGCATCTTTGGCAGGCCTTTCCATCGGCACATTCCCGCCCGGATCTATTCAGGACACAGTCATGAAGAAATGGCTCATGGAGAACGGGGTGGATGTCTCCAAGGTCGATATCAAAGCCATGGACCCGGGACCTGGGATCAGTGCTCTGTCAGCGGGCAAGATAGATGGTGTCTTCCTGCCGCATCCAGCGCCATCAATAATTGAGCTGAAAGGCAAGGGGAAACATGCAGTAGCCTCGGGCGAGATGTACCCGAACCACGCCTGCTGCAGCCTGGTGGTCACGGACAAGCTCATCAAAGAGCAGCCGCAGCTGGTAGAGCAGATCATCAAGACCCATATCAAGGCGACCGACTACATCAATGCTCATCCTGATGAGGCCGCACAGATATACGCCAAGAAGACCAAAGCGAATATCACGGAAATTGAGCACTCCGTAAAGAACTGGGATGGCAAGTGGGTCAGCGATCCTAATGTCCAGATACCTTCAACTGTCGAGTATGCAAAAGTCGACTTTGAGATGAAGTATACTAAGAGGGAGCTGACCGAGAAGGATCTCTTCGACACCAGTTTCTACGAGAGGGTGAAAGGTGCTTAGAAAAGCCAGTAGGACTTTAAATGTCCTGAGAAATCAGGGCATTTCCGTCCTTTCCATTTTTGGATTAATAGCTATCTGGCAGTTGGCTGCCTTTCTGGTCAATGATCAACTGACTTTGCCCAGTTTTTTCCAGGTTGTTGCTGCTTTTCTGGAAAACTGGTTGTCAATTATCACTGAGGACCTGCCGGTCAGCTCTCTTCATTTCGCTATCGGTATGGCCGGTGGTCTGTTAATTGCTCTGCCTGTCGGAATGATTATGGGATGGTTCAAGCTTCTCGACAGCATTTTGGACCCAATTGTAGAGATACTGCGCCCCATACCCCCATTAGCCTGGATTCCATTTGCCATCATCTGGTTTGGCATAACCAATACGGCAGCAGGTTTTATTATCTTCATAGGAGCGGTGTTTCCCATATTGACCAACACCTATGTCGGTTTTAAGAGCCTGCCGAGGGTGTACGTCGAATCGGCAAAAGTTTTGGGTGCAACCAAAGATATCGATCTGATCAGGTATGTCGCCCTGCCTTACGCCCTGCCATCCATCGCGGCAGGCATAAGGATTGCCATGGGAATTGCCTGGATGTGTCTTGTGGCCGCCGAGATGTTCGGGGTGAGCAAGAATGGTCTTGGATTCAAGATCTGGGACTCTTACGGCCATTACCGGATGGATGAGGTGTTCATGTACATGATTGTTCTGGGTCTGCTGGGCCTGGCCATCGATCGCACCTTCCGCTATGTGGTAGAGGACAGGATGCTGAAATGGCGCGTGGGACTGACGCAATAACTTTCCAAGTATCTCTGCAATTACTTTTTTGATATTTTCATTAAGGAGTGCAAAGCCTTAATATGACATTGGATTTCATCTAAGTGCATTCGAGGAAAGGTCATGAAGAGAAATATCAAGGTTGAACGCCTCAATCAAAGACCGTTGGAGCAGCAAGAAATCGAGCTGGTAGAGCGCAAGGGCATTGGACATCCGGATAGCGTGGCGGATGGCCTCGCTGAGTCCATCAGCCGGGCCCTTTGCCAGGAATACCTTGATAGGTTTGGAGCGGTGCTGCATCACAACACCGACAAGACGCAGATTGTGGCCGGCAGGTCCAAGCCTGCTTTTGGAGGCGGCGAAGTCATCTGCCCTCTTTACATCCTTCTCACAGGTCGCGCCACCAGGGTTTTCAAGGAAGAGGAGATTCCTGTGGATACCATCGCCATCAAGGCAGCGAGAAAGCTTTTGGGCGAGTCGCTCTCCAACCTGGATGTCAACAATCACGTCATCCTTGATGCCAAGATCGGCATGGGCTCCTCGGATCTGCGGGACGTATTCGGCCGCAAGGTTCCCTCTGCCAACGACACCTCTTTTGGCGTTGGATATGCTCCTCTCTCCGAGACGGAGAACATCGTCTTCAATACCGAGCGCGAGATGATGAGGCTCAAGAAGAGCATACCGGCCATTGGCGAAGACATCAAGGTCATGGGGATGCGCCAGGGAGATGCCATTAATCTGACCATCGCCTGCGCCATGGTTGACAGGCATGTAGCCAACCTCAAGGAGTATGCGGACACGAAGAACGACATCGTGGATCATATCATCGAATTTTCCAGGCAGTTCACGGCGCGCAAGGTAAACGCGCAGATGAACGTGGCCGACAACATCGAGCAGGGATCGGTATACATCACCGTTACTGGAACATCTGCTGAGATGGGAGACGATGGAGCCGTAGGCCGGGGCAACAGGGCCAACGGATTGATCACACCCAACCGACCCATGAGCCTGGAAGCAACCTGCGGCAAGAATCCCATCAACCACGTGGGCAAGATTTACAACCTGCTCAGCACGGAGGCGGCCCGAAAGATAGCAGCCGAGGTACAGGGCATTGACGAGGTCTACATCAAGATGCTCTCGCAGATCGGCAAGCCCATCGACCAGCCGCATATCGCCAGCGTGCAGATTGTGCCCAAAGAGGGAGTGGACATGAAGAGCCTGGAGGCAGGTGCCACTGAGATTTTGGACGATTGGCTGGCCAATATTCCCAAGCTGCAGCAGATGGTGTTTAGAGGGGAGATCAGCACCTACTGAAAGCCACTAAGGGCTTGGGGCATGTTGGGGCGGGCCCAAGGCCGACCGAAGCCCATGTGCGCACGAGCAGTCCCCCTCATTGAATCAATCTTTTTATAATAACTAGAATATTTTTAG
>CAYXSJ010000141.1:0-6825 GCA_964467095.1 uncultured Methanotrichaceae archaeon | reverse complement strand
ATCGTCGCAAATAACAGATAGATTTATATCAAATAAAAGCGCCAGAGTAAGTCTGTAGCTAAAAGATCGCACTTAGAGCGACAAAGGATCTATAATAAAGGGATAAACAACTATTGCATCAACATCGGGGGTGAATGTAGCATGAAGGGAGTAGTAGGAATAGTAGCACTTGCAATTGCCCTTATGGGGCTATGCGGTACTGTGATGGCCAATCCGCCCATAGTTCCGCCCGTACAGTACGAGCAGTTTTGTGAAAATCATAAGATATCCGGAACTGGAATTATCGATGTCAGCACATCGGTAATCGACAAAAAGATCGCACTCGAGTACTTCAACACCATGAACGGCGACGGAGCTCTCGAACTGGACCAGGAGACTGCGTACTCACAAAATGCCGACAAGCTGAAGAGAAATGTATCTTCAGTCAACGGTGGAAATAAGTCTGCTTTAAATCTCATCCAGACCACGAAGATGACCTATGCCGGCGAGACGCCTCTGACCGGTGGCAAACTCCTCAACTCCAAGGCCTTCTACGGGGGCATTGGTGCCAATGTGCAGGAGCTGTTCTCCGTAAATGAGATGGAACAGGATCAGACCGCGTTCTTTAGCTCGACCACACCCTATGAGCCAGCTATTGGGGCGCCGGAGGATCTGCCTAACAAGCTCAAGAGCGCTGGCAGAAATACCGAACAAGTCGAGGCACTCATGACCGACAAGAATGGCATCTACAATCCTGCCCATCTGATCGGTCTCGAGACCAAGAACACCTTCAATGGTACCTGGGGCACCGACGCATCCTGGCATAAGATATTCTACAAGGACATCAAGGCCCACGAGATGTTCACGGGAGTATTCGAAGCCGAGAAGACAATTAAGTTCCATGAGAACCCGGTACCTGATAGATTACATGTACCGTGCGAAGGCATAGACTGCTAGGCTGAGAAAGCCTGCGGTTTTTTCCTTTCTTTTTTAGCAATATTTGGGGGGTTAGCATGAAAAGACAAATGATTTGGTTAATGATAATATGCATCCTGACAGCATGCCAGGTAGAGGCCACAGTTGAGGACTCGAGCATGGCTACTGGGGACGTTTCGAGCAGCCCCTGGACAGGCCCCACATCGCCAACATTGCCTACCTATCTGCCCAGTCCCTGTTCCGGTGATTTCGGTACCCTTACCGTGAGCATAGGGCTTACCGGACCCGAGTCAGAGCCGGATAAATCATATACAACCCCGGGAAAGCCACTGGACTTCATGGTCACTGTAAGTAACGATGGTGAAACAGAAGTGGAGGCGCAAGTATGCGTCAAGCCGGAGGGCTGTTCATTTGAATGGTTTAGCTGGACGACTACTGCATTAACCATTCCGGCAGGAGTCTCTCGCTCCATGGCCCTGCAAGTTTTGCCGGATATAAACGCTGTAGCCGGAGAGTATGAGTTCGTCGTGGAGGCCTCGGCCAAATGCCGCAACGCTGGTGGGAGAGTGGCCAAATTCAAGGTGCAGGCGTTCGACTACGCCTCAGAGACCTCGGTGAGCGGCACTGGTCAGTTTCAAATCAATAAGGACCTGCGGTCCATGAACTCTGGCATTAAGTCAACTAAAAATGTGCTTTTTTCCGGCAGCGTTGATGCTCTGGTGAAGAATGAATATATGGTGGACGCGGCAAAGGGCAAGAACGCCAACTTCCAGGAACAAGATGCCGTTGACAACTACAATGCAGTCTCCGTTGGAGATGCGCTTGTAGGAACAGAGAGCTTCAAGAGTTCTGCGATCTTCGGTGGAGTGGGTGCCAAAGTCCGGGAGAGCTATGATGTGCAACAGATGGAGTTCAAGGACCAGGATTTCACATTGCATCAGACCGGGTCACTAAAGAAGACTGCTGAATTCAAGACGATGGACAACTTCACTGGATATTACCTGATAGATGCCAAGCAGGTTATTCCCGGGCAGAAGAATCTCAAAGAGTTTGAGGAGTATTTCGGGTCATTTGAGATCAATAGGAGAATACTCTTCAGGGATGACACAAAAACCAAGACACCGTGCCAGGAAGGGGACTGTATGGAAGCACCAAGCATTAAAACACCGGTGCCGAGCAGTTCCAGCTTTACCAGTCCCTGCTTAAGCGGCTCATGCAATGACTTCGTAAATCGGTTAAATTCATTCGGCAAGTAAGCATGAGCTTTCCTTTTTTTGCATTTTCCAAATGCTTTGGGCAGCCAAAACCTTAAAATAGCCACCCGAGAACCTCTACACGGGTGCTAGGGTATCAGGAGAGTGAAGGCCTGGCTGTATTAGGGACTAACCAGGCTAGAGGAGGTAGTGTGGATTGAAGAGAGAATTGATAGCTTTAGCTGTTATCGCCATGGCAATAGTTAGCATGGCAGGCGCTGCCAATTACATGTACGAGAAATCGTCTGTAAAAGGGGTGGGGTATCGAAGCCTGGAGATGATCATCTCCACAGAAAGCGGCTTTAACGGCCAGAAGCTGGTCGAGAAGCAGTCCGGCTCAGGAAATGTGATCACTTCAAGAATTGAGCTTGAAGCCGAGAGGCAACCTACAGGCCTGCAATGTGACTGGCCGACCGGATCGTATCCCATGGACTACATCAACTTTACCTCGGAGCAGGAGTTGGAATACATGCCAGTCTCATATCAGACCGGCACTTATGACCAGAAATGGGTGGATAAGCTGTGCGTGCAGAACTACAAGATAGGTGCTGTGCTAACTGAGATGTACACTCATGCTGAGCACCTGCAGAAGACCACCGAGGTCAAGACCAGGGGATATAATGATGCATCGGAATTGGATACTCCATGCTGCACAGGCGTACTGGAGGCCAATCTGAACAGCAATGTCATCGGCGTGGCCCACATCGGATGGATCTCCAGAGACCCAGTGGCTGATAAGAATCTCAAGGGCCGCCATGCTGAGTACGGCAGATCGGTCGAGGACCTGACTGGAGTCTTCTCCATTGAGAAGTTCATCCAGCTCTGGGGCAACTCCACATGTGGTGCAGTCAGCGTTGATTGGCTGCCCTGCGTGTAAGCGTTATATTGAAGACATGGCGCTGAATCACAATTCAGCGCTAATTTTCTTTTTTGCAGGTGGCTTTAGGTCTTGCGGATTGATAATAGCATATTTGCGGGACAGCCCGCCAGGGAGCGGGCGAGTATTTAAAGGAAAAGGTGCAAATAACTGGAATATGAGAGTGGTTTATGCCCCGTGCCATATTTATCAAGAGACTGTGATGGTTCAAAGGAGGTGAATAGCAAATGAGCAAGAAAAAAGGTGCTAAAGGAATGCCCAGCGACGGGCCAGGCAAACATGATCCCTCTAAACAACCGAAAAATAGGTCTGATGCGCCACTATTTGATAAAAAGAAGGGCGGAATAACCAATGAGCGACCTCGAAAAACTCGAATCTGAGGCGCTGTGTGGATAACCGTCGAGGAATGAGCAGGCACAATTCCCCAGATAAGATGCAGTCGGACCGCGGGTGAAGGGGCAGGAGATCGGAAGAGCAGCCATCCCAGATCTGGTTGGTCCACTACTAATTTTCAGATCTCAGGGACTCTCTTTGGATGTGGCCTCTGACCCCGTGACCTTTTCCTCTCGGGAGACTTTGCTGCAACTGCAATCGAAAACCTCCCTGGTGCTGATGCCCAAATAACCCCTGTCCTCAGGGATCATGTCGCTGTAGCCGGCAAAGCAGCAGGGATCCCCGTATTCATCCTGCGTGGTGTTCTCAAAGTTGGACTTTGTGTGTATGCTTCTGACAATACTAAAGTTGCCAATGTACCATTCCTCACTCTCACTTAGAGCCGGATAGAGTGTGTGTTTGAAATCGTATTTGCTGTCAGTCAGCCTGTACTTCAGATCGGCAATGCCAGTAGTGTCAGCCGAAATCCTGTATGCCATCTCTCGGCTGGGCATAAATTCCGCGGAAACCAGTGTATCTTTGGCATACTTTTCTGCAACTTTCTTCGGCAGAATCATGGCTAGCACCGTAGCGTTCATCCTTCTCAACAGCAAGCCCACATCTATCTCGGCAGAAAGCAGCTTGTTGTAGAGAAGATTGTTCTCCACATAGTCCAGATTGTTCTCCGCAAACTCCCTGTCGTTTATCTCTTTACCGGAATACTCTATCTGCCTGCTGGACTTGAGAATCACAGGCCAATCCTCAAAAAAATTTATTACAATGAAGGGGCTATTCGCTTCCTTGGTTGTGGTTGAGTGAAGTGCTTCCGTGGTATGTGAGCGCAGGTATATACTCTCCGCTGAGCTGTAATTGCCCTGGAGGGCGGAAGTTCTGCCACTCAGGCGAACGTCATTAGCTTTCACCTCTCGGTAGCCTGAGTAGTAAGGTCTCAAAGATCTGCCATGATAGTCTACAGGAGACACTGTTCCCTGGACGGATTGGGAGTAATCAAAACTTATGTTCTGGCTCTGTCTATAAATGGACCAGCTTGTGAAATTCGATTCCACATTAGCGGACCAGAAGGTTGCATCGGCACTGCTGCTGAGGAAAACGGGAAGGAGGATGGCCAGCGCCGCAGTCAATGCAATCGTAACTACCAATTGCCGTTTCGTTTTGGATCTTTCCATAGCTTTTGCCTCAGCTTTCCGCTCAAAATTCAAGCAGCGATTTCTGCCCGTCTCTTTGCCCTTCCGCCCCGGCCAGCCCTGCAAGTCCAACCTGTCCATATTTGCCTCCACCACCAGGCTGCACCTCTACCAGGCCCATGCGGAAGTTTTGGATGGCCTCGATGACTCTCGGCTCGGCCTTCAGCTCCGCAAGATCGGCCTGCATTAAGACCTCAATTTCCGTCCTATCTGCCGTGAGAGCACTCCAGCGCTTCTGCACGCCTGCCGTCATGGCACTCTTGTGGCCCAGGGCAAGGGCAATGATCTCCGCCAGGGGAATGATATGCAGGTAGGGCGGACGGTGAGTTGGATGCACAGGCTTTTCATAATCGGCCAGGAGATTTATTCTGTCCACAACACCCAGCTTGATCCTTCCTGCGCAGGCGGGGCAGCGTCCCATCAGCTCATCCTTTTGGCAGAGAGAGTATTGCCGGTAGCAGCGCGTGCAGGCGGTGTGATTGTACTTTCCTTCTGCAGGGAAGAGGCCCACATTGAGCTTTGTACTGCGTCCGCCCTCGCGCTTGATGGCATGGCAGAGGTCCTGATAGCTGAAATTGTCCAGCTCCATCTGGTTGAACTCGCGGGCCAGCTTATTGGAGCGGGGCGAATGAGCATCGGAATTGGATAGAAATGTCCTGGATGACAGATCGGCTATCCTGTCAGCATAATCGGTATCTGCAGATAGGCCCAGCTCAATAAAACGAATTTGTTCCGCCTTCTCCTGGTAGCACTCGGATAAAGAATGAAAGTATGCAAAGATTCCCGTCCAGGGTGTGAAGGCGTGGGCAGGTCCCAGCAGGCCGCCCGCCTCAAGAACAATATCGGCTATCTCAGAGCCGTTCATATGCAGTCGCGGCCTGCCGTCTGCCGACAGGTTCGTAGAGTGGGGTGCGAATGCCTCCTGCAGCTGCTCAGCCTTGGCAATATCCGGCAAAAAGATGAGGTGATGCACGCGACTGCAGTCTTCTACCTCCACGCTTAAGACAAAATGTGTATCGCCCAGTAGAAATAGCCCGTCTGCCTCGGGAAGCTTCCTTATGGCATCCAGCCACAGGGGATGCAGGCAGTCTCCCGTGGCCATGATCTTCACTCCTTTGCGCTTTGCCTCTCTGGCAATCTCGGGCAGCTCCATATCGGCCGAAACTGCCATCGAGTAGCGGGAATGAATGTGAAGATCAAGATTAACAAGCATCTTCTCTTAGTTATGCCTGCGGGGATAAACCCTTTATGCTCAACGGTCCATTTTAAGGGCTGTGCAAGAGAACCTGAGTGAGCTCTTGGAGAGCTTTGGCCGGGGGGAGATGGCTCTGGAAGAAGCCTTGCGCCGCATCAAGCTGCAGCGCTTCCTGGCAGTAGGAGAGGTGGCCAAGCTGGATATCTGCCGGACGGAGCGCATCGGCATTCCTGAGGCCATCCTCGCTGAGGGAAAGGATAAGACCGATCTGCTGGCCATCTCCCTGGCTCACCTGCAGGCAACCGGCAGTGTAATCATCACCCGTGTTTCGGCAGAGCAGCTGGAGTTCCTGAGGTCCGCAAAACTGCCCGAAGGCTGTGAGCTGGAGCATAACTATCGGGCCAGGACAGTGGTCATTCGGTCTATAAATCAAGAAGCCAAACGGGGATTGGTGGGCATCCTGGCCGCAGGCACAGCCGACATTCCTGTCGCCGAGGAGGCGCGCGTTGTGGCGGAAGAGATGGGTTGCAACGTGCTCTTCGATTACGACGTAGGAGTGGCAGGCATTCACAGGCTCTTTCCCTGCCTGGAGAGGATGGCGGATGTTGATGCCTATGTGGTGGCCGCCGGCCGGGAGGGGACGCTGCCGGCTGTGGTGGCCGGACTGGTAGAGGCCCCTGTAATCGGTCTGCCTGTTTCCACCGGCTACGGCCTCGGCGGAGGCGGCCTGGCAGCTCTTTATTCCATGCTGCAGTCCTGCTCCGTTCTCACTGTGGTCAATGTAGATGCGGGCTTTGTAGCTGGCGCTTATGCGGCAAAGATTGCCAGACAAAAAGCGTATGGGTAAAAACAGTCATAAATTATTGTCAGAAAAGTATTTATACGATCAAAATTGTCTTGAACATGAGCGGGTACACTCATCTTTTTTACTAACCCCCACTCCCCTACCCGCTCGTCACTTATTGCACGCAGATAATTATTATGGATATATAATGCAGACTTAAAACC
>CAYXSJ010000140.1:0-6987 GCA_964467095.1 uncultured Methanotrichaceae archaeon | reverse complement strand
GTCATATCAAATCCCGCAGAGATTATGTGAGCACCACAAGCAGTTCTGTTGCATCCTGTGGTGGTGGGCTGCTACAATTGACCTTATTCAAGATTGAGCGAACTAACGAAAAACCTTTTGCTCTTTTTCGCCTCAGCTAGATGATTTTCTTTATATTCACAGTGTGAAGGGCATCGGCTGTGAAGGTATCCTAAAAGCGGATCTGCGTTAGCTTCAGGTATCCTCGACATTTGACCGACAGCTATATAGTCTAAAATGCCTCTGGTAGAGAGGCTTCATTTGCATTGATTCAAAAATTGTTGAGATGTTTTTGCAGCACGATCGATTCTTTGAAATCGATAAAAAGGATACATAGAATAAATGAGATTTGGAAATGGCAGAGACGGCCTGAATAGTGGTTCAAGAAAGACGACCTGTGTGATATGTTCCGATTTGGGACGCGATACAGGGGCACCTTTCCTAAGAGTTGGATCAAGGCCTGCATATTCCCAGGAATGCTTGCCGAAAGCACAGGCAAACGGCCTGCTAAACGGACAAGGCAATATTAAAAGGATTTGATTATAATATTATTATCACTTCGTTTTAACAAAGTAGCATTCTTTCCCAAGTGCCTCTGCAGCCGGTTGAAGTATCTCTTTGCATTAAGTGAGTGCAGATACGACTCAACCAGTTTCTTTTCGGATCCGCATCAAAGGACTTCAACCAAATCAAAGATCAACGCTTGAATATTATTAAGAGGCAAGAATGTCATTTGGAAATTTAAATATCATAGATCCGCTTTGCCGAGCACTAGCCAAGGAAGGATACACTGAACCGACTCCCATACAGACGCTGTCCATACCTCATCTGCTCAAGGGAAAAGACCTGATGGGCATCGCTCAGACAGGCACGGGCAAGACCGCAGCATTTGTGCTGCCCATACTGCAAAAGATATCGGAAGAGCACAGGTCCGCAGTTCCCGGAGTTCCGCGCGCTCTGGTGATTGCACCCACAAGAGAGCTGGCTGCACAGATAGACGAAAGCTTTGCCATCTACGGCCAGTTCCTCCGCTTCCGGCACACCGTCATTTTTGGCGGGGTTCGGCAGGGGCCGCAGGTTAAAATGCTTTCCCGGGGCGTAGATGTCCTGGTCGCCACACCCGGCAGGCTGCTGGACCTGATGAATCAGGGCTATATTATGCTGAAGGGCGTGGATTTCTTCGTCCTGGACGAGATAGACCGGATGCTTGACATGGGTTTCATCAAGGATATGAGACGGATTGTCTCGGCGCTGCCGCAAAAGCATCAATCGCTTTTCTTCTCGGCCACCATGTCCCGAGAGACAGGTGAGTTTGCAGAAAAGCTGCTCACAGATCCCGTACGCATAGAGGCCACCCCCCAGGCCAGCACACTGGAAAGCATCGAGCAGAGTGTTTTCTTTGTGGATCAGAATAACAAGTATCCGCTATTGCAGGGGATCATCAGAGAGGAAGAGATGGAGCGCGTTCTGATCTTCACCCGCACCAAGCACCGGGCTGATAAGATCGCTGAGACGCTCAACAAAAATAAAATCAACGCCGATGCCATTCACGGCAACAAGTCGCAAAACCAGCGCACCAAGGCCATGCATGATTTCAAATCAGGCCACTTGAGGGTGCTTGTGGCAACGGATATTGCCGCGAGGGGCATTGACGTCAATGACATATCCCATGTGATAAACTTCGATCTGCCTAACGAGCCGGAGAGCTATGTCCATCGCATCGGTCGCACGGGGCGTGCCGGAGCGGCAGGAAAGGCATATTCGTTTTGTGCTGCAGATGAACGCAATATTCTGCGCAGCATTGAGAGGCTGACAAGGGCAAAAATCGGGGTCATGCCGCACCAGTACCATTCCGAAAATGCAAAGATGGCCGTAGGTGCAGCAGCCGAGCCTGCCACTCCCAATAGGTCGAGGGGCATGCAAAGAGGTCCCAGACAGGAGAGCATGCACAAATCAGGACCCAGAAAGCCGTATCCTGTCAGACGGCGCTAGTTAAAAAGAAGCTGGATAATTTAGGATCGTCGGGCGCAGGGGCAGAGAATCCCCGCCTCTTCAGAGGTGGGATGAATCGTGCCCCGCCTAGATTACTTTCACTCTGCGGCATAGCCATATATCCACCCAGATCTATTACCGTATTGCTTGGTTTGCTGCCAGCAGTTGAAAAGACTCAAGCAGCGCGCACAAAACCACGAAAACAATTGGCATGGGATCACATGCCATCGGTTGAGAGACCGTAGATGCCCGTGAATTTATTCATGGGAGTGGTCACGATTGGCTATTTATGACAAAAATAGCCGATTTTTTTAATAAATTTGTTTTTAGCGAACTACTCTTGAGTATTCTTGATTCACTTTGACAAAGTCTAGTGGTATATATAATATTTCTACAGGAAAATTGCTTAGTATCCTTGCGGAAACGCTCTTCTCTTTATACTTTAATTTTCATTGTATACTATTATGATGAGAAAGCTACCCGCATTTGATGAGGTGAGATTGATATGAAGGTTTTGCAGGTAAAAGACGTACTGAGTAAGCCTAATCCGCATGGCGTGGACGTCAGGAGCATAAGCGACACAGAGAGCGCTCAGGTGGTGCATATCACCTTGCAGCCGGGAGAGGCCCTGAAAAAGCATATCACACCGGTGGATGTGGTCTTCTACGTGCTGGAAGGCCGGGGCGTGATCGAGATAGGCGAGGAGAGAGCCGAGGCGGGAGCGGACACGCTGATCGAAAGCCCGGCAAAGATTGCTCACCGCTGGATAAACGAGAGCGATGGGCCGCTGCGAGTACTGGTGGTAAAGACGCCCCGGCCCAAAGAGGCTACGAAGATGTTGTGAGCTTCAGGAAATGGAAAATTATGCAACTTAATACACCCCAGTCACTAAAAGCTGAGCACGAAGAGCTTCATGCCCAGCTTGATAGGGCTAAAAAGGCCGGTGGGGCCACTGGTGAAGCTGCCAAGGAAGTGGCCAGGGTGCTTCACCCTCATTTCTTGAAGGAGGAAGAATACGCTTTGCCGCCCCTGGGATTGCTGCCTGCTCTGGCGGAAGGAAAAACTTTGCCCGAGACGAAGGCTGCCGTCGAGATGACTGACCGGTTGAAGGCAGAATTAATTCGTATGTTCGATGAGCATAAGCTGATTGTGGCCGCTCTTGAGGCACTGACGGCGGCCGCGAATTCAGAGGGCAAAGAGGAGCATGCCCGCTTTGCAGAAAAGCTGAAACTGCATGCCCTAACTGAGGAAGAGGTCCTCTATCCGGCTTCGATTCTAATCGGCGAATACCTGATGCTCAAGATGAGGCAGCAGAAAGAAAATACAGGAGAGAAATGATTGCTATGTCGACCGATGAGAACAAAGCCCTAGTCCTCCGCTTCTTTGCTCTGGGGCCTTCTCAGGGAGACCTGAGTGCCGCGGGCGAGCTGCTGGCCAATGACTTCGCCCTGCATGTGCCGCTTCCCTGCTCGCCAGGCGTCCAGGGAATGAACGAGGTGATCTCCGCCTGCCGAGCAGCTTTTGAGCACCTCAATGTCACCGTGGATGATATGGTGGCGGAAGGAGATCGGGTCGCTGCCCGTTTCACAGCCCGGGGCATTCATAAAGGCGTTTTTATGGGGCTGCCGGCCACAGGCAAGAGCATAACCATGACGGGAATTGAGATCTTCCGCATCGAAAACGGCAAGATTGCAGAGCTGTGGGGTGAGGCCAATCTGCTGGGATTGATGCAGCAATTGGGCATATGCCTCCCTCGCAGTTGAACAAATATCAGGACTATCTGGACTTGAAATATGATGCAGTGAATCAAGATCTGGAAAAGCGCTGGGTGTGCCCTCCCATCCTGCAAAGCTTTTTTTGTAAAAATATCTCCAAAAGCTATTCATAATCGTTCTTCAATGTAGTGCCGCAAAGGTATACTATGAGAGCCACAATTATTCTTATCCTCACAGTGATAGCAGTCCAGTGTATCTCCATCTCCGGCTTTGCTGAGACGGCGAAGTACTGGTCTGATAAGGGAAACGCCTCTTTTGACAACGGGTCCTTTGAAGATGCTGTCACATATTATGACAACGCGCTTCAGATAGATCCTCAGTTCAAAGATATCTGGTATAATAAGGGCAACGCACTGTTTAGCCTGGGCAAGCTAAATGACTCTTTGAAGGCTTACGACAGGGTTATTCAGCTTGATCCGAAGTCCGCAATAGCATTGAACAATGAGGGCTGGATATTCTATATTCAAGGCGACTACGCAAATGCTATCGCTTTATATGATCGGGCCACTATGCAGGACCCCGGCTTTGCCCTGGCCTGGGACAATAAGGGATATGCTCTGGCCGATCTGGGAAAATATGACGATGCTGTCAAGGCTTATGACAAGGCAGTTGAGCTGAATCCTAAATATGCCGATGCTTGGATTAATAGAGGTCATGCCTTAAGGGACATGGGAGATTATAATGAGTCCTTAAGGTCCTACGACCGTTCCCTGGAGATTGATCCTGCGAACCCGATGGCCTGGAATAGCAAAGGCTGGGTCCTATATCTTATGGGCAGCTACAGCGATGCAGTCAATGCTTATGATAGGGCCACTGAGCTGAGTCCCGGATTTTCCCTGGCCTGGAATAATAAAGGCATTGCTCTAGCAAGCATGGGAAGGCTAAATGAATCTCTATCCTGTTATGATGAGGCCTCAAAGCAGGACCCGACATTTGCCTGGCCCTGGAATAACAAGGGGCTTGCCCTGGCCAGCATGGGACGGTATGAGGAAGCAGTCTCGTCCTATGATCGGGCCACCGACATTGAACCCAAATATGCGAAGGCCTGGAACAACAAGGCTATTGTCCTTCAGGCACTTCATCGTGATGCAGAAGCAAAGGCGGCCTATGCCAAGGCCAGTGAGCTTGGACTTAACATTAATGCCACCGCCGGTTCTGACAGCAACGCGAGCAGCGCGAAAGCCAATCAGCCTGTGGCAGAGAAAAAGAAATCGCCCCTGCCATACGCAGGCACTGTGTCAATCATCTCCCTGCTGGCTGCCAGCAGGATCCTGAAGAGCAACCGCAGGAGGTCCGGACGAAACTGAAAAGACATTTTCTCTTTTTACTATACTATGTCTCACAGCACGCACTCATAGCAGTCCTGGCAGCTGCATTTGATGTTTGATATCTTCCATTTCAGTGCCCAGCGCTTCATATCTTTGACGATGTCGATGATCTCAAGGCCGCTTTGTGTGAGGGTGTACTCGCTCTTCACGGGAAAGGATATGCGGTCCACTCGGTTCTCTACGAGGCCTTCCCTCTCCAGCTCCTTAAGGCGCGCCGAGAGCACCTTTTGGGTGATGCCTAAAAGGCCGCTCTTCAGCTCGGAAAAGCGCCGGGTGTGCCCGTCTCCCTTGTAAAGCTCCAGGAGAATGAGCAGTGTCCATTTTTTTGCAATGTACTTGACGGTCAGGTTTACAGTGCATCCTTCCTCCATGGTATCTTTGCAGAAACGTTCTAGGCTAAATACCTAGGTATCCTTAGTATACCATAGAGTATGAGACTTTATATTAAAATATAGAACTATTAAAATGGAGGATCTAGAAATGGCTGCAATTGAGAAACCGGATATGTTCTGCTACCAGTGCTCCCAGACCGCCGGGGGCACAGGCTGCACCATAAAAGGAGTCTGCGGAAAGGAAGCGATCGTGGCTCGCCTACAGGATAACCTGCTATTCGCCATCAAAGGCATTAGCGCCTACCTTTACCATGCGCGGGAATTAGGCTACACCGATCCAGAGGTGGACGCATTCATTGAGCGGGGCTTCTTCTCCACTCTTACCAACGTCAACTTCGATCCTCAGGAATTCCTCAACCTGGCTGTCAAGGCTGGGGAGATGAACGTCAAAACCATGAAGCTTCTCAAAAAGGCGCACATTGAGACCTTCGGCGAGCCGACGCCAACACAAGTGAAGACTGGAACTGTCAAGGGCCACGGCATCCTGGTCACCGGGCACGACCTGCATTCTCTGGACAAGCTACTGCAGCAGGTGGAGGGCACGGACGTCTTCGTCTACACTCACTCCGAGATGCTTCCCGCTCATGGCTATCCCGGCCTGAGAAAGTACAAGAATCTGGCTGGAAACCTGGGCAAAGCCTGGTTCGATCAGCGGCAGCTTTTTGCTAAATATCCCATGGCCATCCTGGGCACATCCAATTGTTTCCTCATTCCTCGCGAGGAGTACAAAGATCGCATGTTCGCCACCGGGCCGGTCTACCTTCCGGGAGTAAAGCACATTGATGGTTATGATTATTCTGAGGTGATCGCCAGGGCTCGTTCACTGCCAGAGCTGCCGGACGCGCCGGGAGAGTATGTGCTCACAACTGGCTTTTCCACTGCGGTCTTGCTAGGCCATGCCGCCAGGATCAAGCAGCTGGTGGAGCAGGGCAAGATTAAGAGATTCTTCCTGGTGGGCGGCTGCGACGGTCCGTCGAAGAAATGGGACTATTACCGCGAGTTCGTGCAGAAGCTGCCCAAAGATACCGTCGTTCTCACCCTGGCCTGCGGCAAGTTCCGCTTCAACGACCTGGACCTGGGCGACATCGAGGGCATTCCCCGGCTGATCGATCTCGGCCAGTGCAACGATGCCATTGTCGCGGTGGAAGTTGCCCAGGCGCTGGCGGGCCTCTTCGGCGTAGGCGTGAACGAGCTGCCACTGACACTGGTGGTGAGCTGGATGGAGCAGAAGGCTGTGGCCATTCTCTGGTCTTTGCTTGCCTTGGGCATCAAGGGCATTTACCTGGGGCCGATCGTGCCCGGCTGGATCAATGCGGATATGCTCAAGATCCTGGTGGACAAATACGATATCAAGCTGATCAGCACGCCTGATGAGGATATCAAGAAGATGATGGGATAAAAGGACGAGTACGTATCGTATTCGTCTTAATTTCAGAGTCAGAACTATTGGGTAAAGTACATAAACTTAGAAAATTATAATTA
>CAYXSJ010000139.1:0-7014 GCA_964467095.1 uncultured Methanotrichaceae archaeon | reverse complement strand
AAATTATAAACGTATCGAGCCTCTTCAAAACTTATACCAGCGCCGTGCGACGTTCTTGCAGGATCCGCCGGTTTGTACCACATATTTATATCGTTGAATGACGACTGCTATGTGGGCAAAAGTCGACCACGACCATCTTTTCCTCCTACCTGTTCAGCCATCGACTTTGCCCGACCCTTCTCTTTCTCGTAAAGGCGTCGAGAAGGAATTCCATCATACGCGGATGATGGAACCATCTTTGAGCAAAATGATTGTTCAAGAAAACGGGCGCTTAGCTATCGATCTCAAAATTAAAAAAGAGGTCTCTGCGTCCCTATAATGGGCTCATGCCCGATGGGAGGGCGCAAAGCACCTCTGCTGGTGGTTTTGAACTGATCAGGATATGCCTTCTATTTTAAACCCAGCCGCGCATCTTCATGGCTTCGACAACACGGGCCACAGCTACGGTGTAGGCTGCCTGGCGCATGTTGATATTGTACTTTTTGGAGGCGGCAAGAACGCCCTGGTAGGCCATGGTCATTCTCTCATCCAGCTTCTGATAGACCTCCTCTGTGGACCAGCAGAAACGCATGATGTTCTGCACCATCTCGAAGTAAGAAACTGTAACGCCTCCGGCATTGGCCAGGAAGTCGGGAATGACGTGAACTTTGTTCTGGAAGAGGATGGCGTCAGCTTCCGGAGTGCTGGGGCCGTTGGCCAGCTCCACTATGATCTTGGCCTTGACCTTTCCGGCATTGTCCTTGGTGATTACGTTCTCCAGAGCCGCAACAACGAGAATGTCCACATCCAGCTCTAAGAGTTCTGCATTGCCTATCTTCTTGGCGTTGGGGATGTTGGCCACGGTTGAGGTCTCGGCCTTGACTCGGGCAGCCACATCGGCATCTATGCCGGCTGCATTGTAAACTCCGCCCTTGGAGTCGCTGACGGCGACAACCTTGCAGCCGAAAAGCTCCTTGGCCAGGCTGTGAGCATAGCTTCCCGCATTGCCGTATCCCTGTACGGCCATGGTGGCCTTTGTGAGATCGATGTTGAACTCTCTGGCAGCTTCCCTCAGAGCATACATGCCGCCCCGAGCGGTAGCATCGCTTCTGCCGCAAGAGCCGCCCACGCAGAGGGGCTTGCCGGTGATGCAGCCGAAGTTGTTGGAGCCGGTCATTTTTGAGTACTCATCCATCATCCAGGCCATCATCTGGGGAGTGGTGTATACATCCGGTGCGGGAACGTCCTTCTCCGGGCCCACATTCTGCCAGATCATATCGATGTAGCCGCGGCAGAGGCGCTCCTGCTCGCCCATGGACAGCTCCTTGGGATTGCAGATGACTCCGCCTTTGCCTCCGCCCAGGGGCAGGCCGAGCAGCGAGGTCTTCCATGTCATCCAGGCAGATAGGGCTCGCACAGTGTCGATGGTCTCGTCGGGATGGTATCTTATGCCGCCCTTGCAGGGGCCAAGAGCATCATTGTACTGAACTCTGTATCCCTGGAAGATCTTCATGCTGCCGTCGTCCATGCGTACCGGGATGGATACGTGGAACTCTCGCCTGGGGTGCTTGAGGAACTCATGCACTCCGGCATCCAGGTTCAGAATCTTAGCGCAATCGTCGAGTTGTTTTTGGGCTATTTCAAAAGGATTCGGTTTGGACATTTCTTGCATCTCCATTTAGCATCTACCCAAATCTTTATGTTTGACTGGTGGATGCAGAGGTCCATCCTTTGCTATTTAACTATTATGAGTTAAATTTATAAATGATTAAAGGGGCCGGAAATGTCGTGTCGGCCTATTTAAAGATTTGCGATTAATAAATTTCATAAAAGCTATCTCGTTAATACGGCCTCATTGAATTTAAATATTGTCTTTGGAGTGCGAATTCATAAGAAATCATAAAATTACTTAACAAATTAATTTTAGTTGTTTTGAGAAATGAGCTGCTCCTCAAGAAGCAGCATCGCAGAAAAGAGGATTTTGCCGGCAAGCAAGAGGAGCATGGCATCAAATTCTGTGCCATGCCCAAAAAAATTGGATATCTTAATCCTTCTTAATTGCGTTCCGACTCGAATCCTCACTTACTCACTCACAGTGATCCAGGCGTCCAGGATCTCTTCCGCTTCATCTCTGTAGGCATCCATGACGTAAGGTATGCCTGAAACATAGGCTGCCTCCTCAGAGAGGGCCATAAGATCCTTTCTGGTGATTGTGCTCAGATTGAAGTTTCGAGATCCGGCCATCAGCTGCTGTATTCCCGTCTTGAACTTCTGGCAATAGGTATACAATCCTATCGCGCCCCATGGAATCTCCTTTATCTCCTGGCCGTACCTGGCCTTGAGGTCTTCGTAGGAGACAAAGATCTCTTCGGCTTTGCTGCCGTACTTGGAGACGCTATTGGGCAGCTCTCCCTTATCCAGCCAGCTGCCAATGTTCTTTCCTACCATCCCCGGGATCATGAGGGCTCTTCCCATGCACACCGCTTTGACAAAGGGCGCACCCATGGCGATGGACTTGAAGACCCCATCCTCAGAGGAAAATCCGCCAGCCATGGCTATGTCGGGTATCTTCATGCCCCTTCTGGAGAGCTTGCCGCAGAACTCATAGGCTAAGGCCTGCAGATAGAAGGTGGGAATGCCCCATTCATTCATCATGGGCCAGGGACTCATGCCGGTTCCGCCGGGAGCGCCGTCGATGGTGAGAAGATCAATCTTGGCCTCTGCACCGTATCGTATTGCCATGGCCAGCTCAGCCATGCTGTAGGCCCCGGTCTTGAGGGTGATGCGTTTGAAGCCCAAATCCCGCAGCCTGTCGATCTCATCGAAAAAACCATCTCTAGAGACGAAGCCCAGGCGGGAATGCCTTTCGAACTCTTTTATGGCCCCTGCCTTATAGGACATCTGCACCTCCAGATTGCCGGGATCCGGCTGCACCACGTAGCCCCTGCTCTTCAGCTCCAATGCTCTCTCCAGAGTGTCAACCTTTATCTCGCCGCCGATGCACTTGGCTCCCTGGCCCCACTTCAGCTCAATGGTCTCCAGGTTGTGCCGGGAGGATACATATTCGGCAACGCCCAGGCGCGTGTCCTCCACGTTCATCTGCACCAGGATCTCGCCGAATCCCTCGTGGAATCTCTTGTAGGTCTCAATCCTGCGATCCATTTCCGGAGACCTTTGCACCTTGCCTTTGCTGTCTAAAACCAGTTCTTGATCCACTCCGCAGACGTTCTCGCCGCAGACGAGGGTGATGCCAGATATGGCTGCTCCCACGGCGAAGTGCTCCCAGTTCTTCCTGGCAATTTCTGTGGACCCCAGAGCGCCTGTAAAGATAGGCAGCTTCATCTTCACCTTTTTGGACCAGCCGTATTCTGTAGTGACGTCCACGTTGGGGAAGATGGATGTGTCCGGTCCAGGTTCCACCCCTTCGGGTAGACCGTGTGCACCGACCGCATAGCCCTGAATGTTGAGATGAGAATAGTCTAGTGGATAGTTCTTATCGGCTCCTGCCGTCATCTCCCCAAAGGGACCTGGATAGAGCACTTCTCTGCCCCGGAAAGAGGCAAGCCAGGTCTCGCAGCCGCCTTTACATCCATCTATACATCGAGTGCAAATACCGGACATGGGGACGACATTTCTGGAACGGTTGAAGGTCCCCGTGGCTTCATTGGCGTTCGGCCTTCTAAGATTCATCTAATGCCACCTTTTAGCTGTTTAATCCCATTTGATTCCCAAGATAGATCCAATCTTTTTGCAGCAACTGAGACAGGTTTTATGATCTTATATGATCTGTTCATAAGCCGACCTTAGGATACAAAAAGATTTTTATGAAACTATCATAACATTTATGAATTTGGCCAAAGGAAAAGCTTTTCCGGTGGGCTTCCCAAAAGCGATATAATTGGTTTCCAGAGATCATTGTATCCTGCGAAGAATAAGAATTGCATCCGCCCTTAGAGGTGAAAGAAGAATGCCGATATTTTTCCGGCTAATGTGATGCAAAGATCGTAAATAGAGATATCTAAAAGACCCTGGTGAAAGAAGGACAACAAAGATGACAATAGTCATAGTAGATTACGGTATGGGAAACCTGTTTAGCATCTACAACGCTCTGGACTATGTGGGAGGAAATCCCCGAATCGTTCGTGATCCGGAGGGCCTGGGCGGTGCAGACGGCATAGTAGTTCCTGGGGTAGGGGCCTTTGGAAGCTGTATGAGTCAGCTCTCACGATTCGCCAGCTCGCTATTGCAGCATTTCCAGGAAGGAATGCCGATGCTTGGCATTTGCGTTGGCATGCAGGTGCTCTTCGAGGAGAGCGAAGAGAGTCCCGGTGCAGCGGGGCTGGGCTGGATTAGCGGCAAAGTGGTGCGGCTGCCTGATGGTGTGATGATTCCCCAGATGGGCTGGAACAGCCTTTCCATCAAGCGTCCGGTGGAGTTGCTGGATGGAATCTCTGATGGAGATATGTTCTACTTTGTTCATTCCTACTATGGCCTGCCAGAAGACAAGTCTGTAATAGCAGCCACCACAGAGCACGGTGTGGAAGTGACTGCTGCGGTATGCAAAGATAACCTCTTTGCCACCCAGTTTCACCCCGAGAAATCGGGAGCCAAAGGCCTACGAATATTAGAAAACTTTGTGAGGTCCACAAGATGTTAGCGAGAAGGATCATTCCCTGTTTGGACTGCGACCTGGGTGTTCCAGGAGGTCGAGTTGTCAAGGGCATCGAGTTCAAGCAGATAAGGTATGCCGGGATACCCTGGGAGCTGGCCGGCCAATACTATGAGGACGGTGCCGATGAGATCGTCTTTTTGGACATCACGGCGTCTCACGAGCGGCGGGAGACTATGACCAGCGTCATTAAAAAGACCTCAAAGACGGTCTTTGTGCCTTTAGCCGTAGGCGGCGGCATAAATAGTGTGGAGCAGGCCAGAGAGGTCTTCAATGCCGGAGCTGACAAGATAACTGTGAACACCTCTGCTCTAAAGCGCCCCGAGCTTATCAGCGAGATATCCGATCTGTATGGAAATCAGGCCGTCGTATTGGCTATTGATGCCAAGCGGCGCTGCACTTTAGAAGAAGGCCGGCAGATCGTGCATACTGAGCAAGGACCCTGCTGGTTTGAGTGCTCCTTCTATGGGGGCAGGCAGTTTACCGGGATTGACGCCATCGCCTGGGCCAGCAAAGCGGTATCCCTGGGTGCGGGAGAGATTCTTCTCACCAGCATGGACCGGGATGGGACCTATGATGGCTTTGATATTCCTCTCACTGATGCCGTGGCCAAAAGGGTGAACGTGCCTGTGATCGCCTCGGGAGGCTGCGCCAGTCCTGATCACATGCTGGAGGTCTTCAAGAAGACCGATGCGTCGGCAGCGTTAGCTGCCAGCATATTTCATTTCGGAGAGTGGAATATAGGAGACGTGAAGACATATCTCAAAGAGAGGGGCGTGAACGTGCGCACATGAGGTACATAGAGCTTACCAGGGCACCATGCAATCAGATGCTGGAAGTCATGGAAGTCAGTGATGCCGGCTGGCAGAGAAGGTTTGAGTCCATGGGCATACGAAAAGGTAGACATATCCGCAAAATTGCCTCTCAGCCTTTTGGCGGCCCGGTGGTAATTGAGGTAAACGGCTCGAAGATATCGCTCGGCCGCAACATTGCTGCAAAAATCGAGGTGGAGGTACTTGTCAGTCCCTCCCGCAAGTAGTTAGGCCTATTCTTCCCTCCCTGTTTTTCCTCTAGGTTGATATGAGCTGCTTTAGCCTCTGGATGCTCTCCATGGCCTGAGCAGACTCGTGCAGCTTCTCCTCCTCGAAATGCTTTATAATATCATCAATGCTGGCTTTTAGCGAGTAGACCTTCATCGGTCTGCCTTTGCCTTCGCGCTTGATCTCCTTCTCTTCTATCCAATTGTTGTCGCGCAAAGTGCGCATGGCAATGCTCACTTCCGGCTGGCGGAGGTCTGAGCCCATCTCTATTTCGCGAGATGAGGCTTCATCCACATTGGCCAGAAAAGTTATGAGCGTTGCAACGTTGCGCGGAACGCTCAGTGATCGAAGCGTTTCGACAAATTCCATGTCCTTGTCATCCAGGATCTTTACGGTGGACTCTCTCATAATCGTCACCATATTTTTCTTGCCACAATTACTTAATGATATAAATAATTTGTTTTGAAAGGGTATGTCTTTTAATTTTACTTAATTAGACTAATACTTTAGATAATAACTTTAAAAGCAATTGTCATTTACATTTAGGTGACTACGCAAGCAAGAATGCAATGAATTGGGAATTTATATTTGTAGCGATTTTCTGGAGCCCATTAATGGAGTTGCACAGACGGGGTGATTTTGCCTGCCCTTACCCGAGCCCACATCAGAATGGGATTAAATAATTAATTTAGGGAGAATAGGAATGTATTCAATTATAATATTATTTATAAAGATGAGATCGCCCCTCCCACAGGCTCGAGCAAAATATATTTCCCAGCAGTCGAATGTACCATCATGATATCCATAATGGTCCGCGAGAAGGATCTCAATGAGCTGACCCGGACCGAGGTTAAAAACCTCCCAGGAGCTCTCTTTGCCGGGACCAGTCCTCTTTTGCGCCCTTTTATGAAGAAGCTGGAAGCGCTGCTGCCTCAGGAAAACAGGGGGCTCGGGGACAGCTACGTCCTTTGTGCGCTCCATTCTCACATCGACCGGGTGCATGCCGATGGAAGCCGTATTGTCGTGAAGAGTGGCGAGAAAGAGGTGATGATTCGTCGCGAAGAGCTGGGCGAATTGATTGGCGAGAGATACCCCACCACGAGCCACCATCGCCTCAACCTGCCCGGCCTCTTATTCCTGCAGAGCGGCCCCTCTCTCCAGGCAGCCAGCGCCATTCTGCTGCGCCGGGAGCACAGGCTGCAAATTCCGGACGGGCGCAGGACCATGCGCTACATCTTTCACATGAGTGTGGCAGCCATTGATGCAGATAAGGAGAAGATAGTGATATTTTTCGATATGGAACGGCTGCCCAAGAGAGCGGACGGC
>CAYXSJ010000138.1:0-7218 GCA_964467095.1 uncultured Methanotrichaceae archaeon | reverse complement strand
TAGTAGGCTAAAGCGGCAGCCAGGAGCGAGGCATCGTCTTTGAGCCACTCCGAAAGTGCTTCTTTAAATAGGTAATATATATCTAATAATGTCATAAAAGCAGCCTCGATAGGACTTATACGACTTATATTAATTAAATAAATATATCAACTAAAAAATTAACATAAATCAAGACCTGCTTTGTCCATAAATTCCCAATTGTCCTAGCTTCACCATCCACTCATTAAAGTGTGGACATTCTTTCCTAATAACATCTATCCCAATTCTTTGAGCTATTTGATATCCATATGTCACCTTTTGATATGATTTAAACAATTTAAGTATCCTCTTAGATGGTGCAGTCTCAAATCCATCGTTTATTTCTTCAGGGGTGTTAAATCGACCTCGAATGCACTTCAGCTCTTCAAGCTTGGAATAATCATGATACGGTTTAAGAACATCATCCATGATTTTCACGTCACTAAATAATAATCCTTCAAATTCATGAAGTTGTATATAAGGAATAAAACGCGGATTAGATATTTCCATTCTTAATGCTTCTTCAAGGAGTTTTACTTTTCTATAAGGATCTTTTAACACAATTGCATAATCATATTTTGGAAAATCAGTAGATAATGCATATAGATCGAACATCGTTGTCAGATAGGCTTTGCTATCTTCATCAAGCCACCGCTCAATATCACGTCTTATCTTCTCAAAAGAAGGCATTCCACCCCGAAAGATAATTTCCTGCTTTCCGGACTTAGTTATATTTAGCCCTCTTATTTTCTTTCTCCCTGTTTCTACACAACGCGCTCCACTCACATAGACATCACTTTTAGCAAGAGATTCCGGAAGAATTCTTCTCACAAATGTCTCTTCAGTTTGGCCTTCTACAATAAAATTCACCCGAATTGTAGAAATCATTACTGAGGTCTCCCACCTAAAACATTTTTTTCCCAGAGCTCCCCCAGAGAATATTCTTCTAACCAGGACGATAATCGCTGTGGATCGACGCGAGAAATTGCCGTTTCGTACATACCGTTACTTTCATTTCTTTCAACAATAAGCAAATTTTCAGCATCAAATTGGTTCACAAGCGAAACAGATTGGGTTGATATTATTATTTGTGTCCTTTCTGAGGCGCTTTTAATCAAAGATGCCAATACAACAATTGCATAAGGATGTAATCCTAGCTCGGGCTCATCAACCAAAATAGTAGAGGGCAATTTTGGCTGCAATAAAAGCGTTGCAAGACACATAAAGCGCAATGTGCCGTCTGATATGTGATGGGCAAGAAATGGGTAATCTGAGCCTCGCTCATGCCATTCTAAGCGAATGAAATCCTCATTTCCAGGGATTGGACGGAGGAGGAAATCATTAAAAAAGGGATTTACTAATCTAATAGTATCCCTAATGGCTAAATAATACTCCTCGTTCGTATTTTTAAGTAAGTAAAGGAATGCGGCCAGGTTGCTCGCATCCGGCCTTAAATACTGATTATCATTAATGCTCCCGATCCTCTTGACTTTTGCAGTATCGCTGGTATCATGGAAATGATAAACCTTCCAACTTTTTAAGCTATCATATACATGAGATGCTACTTTTTTATGTTTAGATGATTCTATTAAGTTGCTTTCTTTATGACCTGTACCTAGCTCTTCTGTGTAAGGGCGTTCATATGCATAATGATGAAAAAGGCAATTCTCCTCTTCAAAAATCAACCTATCATCAATGGTTGGTGCCAAGACGCAATGGTAAGCATTATAATATGTATCATTTAAATCAAATTTAAGATAGATTTGGATTGTGTCAGTAAATTTTTGGCCGTAATATAAAAGTGATTCTGATCCCCCTTCTTGCATTACGTAGCGCTGCAAATTGCCTTCAATTATATTATTCAGTAATTTAAATAGAGATACAAAATTGCTTTTCCCAGCTCCATTGGCACCAATTAATACATTGAGGTTAGCAAGGTTTAAATCTAAGTCTCTGATCGACTTATAGCCCTTAACTTTAATTTGATTCAGCGGCATAGAATTAGATCATACTTATGAGTACTAAACATTTAAAATTGCTGCTTCACATATAGATATTGTAACAGATCTATTCAATTTAAATTTGCAGCTATGACATTACTTAATCATAGACGCATTCATCGATAAAATTAAAGAGAGCCTTATTGTTAAGCTCCCTTCAACTCCTCTCGTTGGGTGATGTTCTTGATCTCCTGCTTGAGGTCCTCAGGCAGGCCCTTGATCTCCACATCCAAAAAGCCCCTGACAATGACGCTGGTGGCCTCTTCCGAAGTCAGACCGCGGGACATGAGGTACTCCAGCTCCTCCTCAGAGATGCGGCCTACCGCCGCCTCATGTGACATATCCAGATCGCGGCTCTGGCCGTCCAGCTCCGGTATGGAGTAGATTCTGCCTTTGTCCGAGAGCAGAAGGCCGACACACTCCAGATGGGCGCGCGCTCCGGGCACTCTGCCGGTCATTCTTCCCCGGGCAATGACCTCGCCACCCACGGAGACCACGCGGGAGATGGCCTCTGCGCTGGTATCCGGCGCATCGAGGTTGACATTGCTTCCCACGTCGATGTTTCCCATGGTCGAGTAAATGACGGTGTTGAAGCTGGCTACGGCACCGCGGCCCGCCAGCGTGGCGGTGGGGAAGGTCTGGAGAGTCTTCACGGGCTTTAGCATAATGTAATTGTTGGAGAGAGAGCCACCCTCGGCGATGGTGATTCCCGTTCTGGGCCGTACCTCGACCTCTTTGCCCCAGCTATGAATCATGGTAAAACTGACCTTGGCGTTCTTCTGGATGAAGAACTCCGAGACGCCGATATGTAGGCCCCTCTGCACATGTGCAGGAGTGGTGCAGCCGGTGATGACGTGCAGCTCTGAGCCCTCTTCAGCAATGATAACATTGTGCACCCGCTGGTTGAGTCCAGTGGATCCCAGGTACAGACAGCTCTTGACCGGAAAGACGGTCTTCATGCCCTTCTTGGCGCGGATGAAGTAGCCCGCAGGGGTTGCTTTTGCCACGTCGGCCGTGTACTTGTCCGCGTCCGGCGCCACTAGCTTCCACCAGTAGTCCTGCAGATTGTCATACTTCTCCAGAGCGGAGGCTATGTCCATGATCTCTACACCCTCGTAGAGGGACTTGGCAATCACCGGGGTCTGGTCCATCTGAACAAAGGAGCCTGAAGATTCGCTGTCTAGCTTCACGCCCACATCCAGGGCCGCTTTCTTGACCGTGCCTGGCAGATCTTCGGCATTGGCTACGGCCTCCTGGGATTTGGCCTCTGTTTCGTAGCTCTCCATGTCCACATCAGTGCCGTATACGGCCTTCTTATCCCGTGCCTTTCTGGCTTTATCTTCTATACCGGACACGTGCATCCTGCACACCCCTCATATCCGCTTCTTTTGATCTGCTCCAGGATCTCGCCCGGATTGCCGCTGCAGACGATCGATCCGCCCAGCATGACGTGGGCTCGGTCTGCTTTCATATAATCCAGAATATGGCCGAAGTGGGTGATGATCACACCGGACTTGGTCCTCACGCTTGGACGCTGGTCTTTCTGTGTGAGTGAGTTTATGGCCTCGCCGATGAGCTTGATGTTCTCCAGGTCCACGCCCGAGTCCGGCTCATCCAGCATGACAAAATCAGGCTGCTGCGCCAGTAGCTGGACCATCTCGGAACGCTTTACCTCGCCCCCGGAAAAGCCGCGATTGACATCCCTATCTGCAAAGGCCTCGAAGTCCATCCTCTTCAGTATGGCTGCGGCATCGGCCTGGGAATTGATGATCTTTATGAGATCCTTAAGGCGCAGCCCGCGGATGGCCGGGGGGCGCTGAAAGGCCATGCCGATGCCCAGACGTGCCCTTTCGTCCATGGACATGTGAGTGATATCCTTTCCCTTGAATACAATGCGCCCCCCATCGATGGTATACCTGGGAATTCCAGCGATGACATTCAAGAGGGTTGTTTTGCCAGTTCCATTGGGTCCAAATAAGGCATGGGTCTCGCCACGATTTATTCTAAGGTTGAAGTTTTTCAAAACCTGCTTGCTGCCGATGCTGACCGACAGATCTTCAATCTCCAGCAACCGCATCACCTCCAATCATTAGGTCAATCGGTCTTAGGAATATAATACCTTTTGCGCCTGGATTTGCAGCTCGTCAATAGACCGTTTCAGGCTTGCATATCCCTGCACAATCCTTCCCGCCGCCGTCTCCCTGCAGCCGAGCATCTCGCAAAGCTCTCGATCGTAATCCTCCAGATCAATCTTTCGTTTGCGCAGATACTCATGCCCCCAGGGCCCGGCCACCAGATACTTGTTAAGTGGATCGGAGCTGCTCTTATAGTGCTCAAGCATTGCCTTTTCGGGGCTGTCCAGACGGTCGAATGTCTTTTGCAGTGCCGTCGCCTTCTTCTGCTCGTCGGCATTGCTGGCCAGGCGGGGCCGATAGACCAGGCTTTCTAAAGCCTGCACTAAAGCCGCATCCAGGTTGAGATGAGCGAAGCGAATGAAGTTGGCTGCGGTTTTTATATCCTTGCTTTTGGCCGCGGAATTCACATAAACCGAGACCTTATCTATCTTTGCCGAAAACTCGCCCTGCCGCAAGGTCAGTAGCTGGCTATGTACCTCCTGCACGGCCTGGGCGAGCGCGTTCTCCTGCTCGCCTGCCACTGGACAGTCATCATTTCCGGTCATCACATATCCCTAGCCATTCTTTTGCCTACCACATGAGCCGGGGCAAGATCCTCTGCCCGGCCAAAAGGGCGCTGGCATCTTCGGCACGGCGGGTGACCTCAGCCCGGTCCCCGCAAACCAGAACTTCCGCTGGCCTGGGCTGGCCGTTGTACTGGGAGGCCATGGAAAAGCCGTAGGCTCCGGCATCCAGGAAGGCCAGAACGTCCGCGCGCGCCAGCGTCGGCAGCAGCCGGTCTTTGGCCAGCACATCTCCCGTCTCGCAGATGGGCCCTACCACGGTGTAGGTCTCCTCTACGGGCGCGCCGGCGCGGCTGGCCACCACGACATGATGATATGAGTCGTAAAGCATGGGCCGGGCCAGGACGTTGAAGCCGGCATCCACAGCCACGAAATTGACATGGGCCCTCTTGACCACGTTGACGGACGTGAGCATGACGGTTGTATCGGCCACGATGCTTCTGCCCGGCTCCAGGATGAGCCTGGGAGCAATGCCCAGGTCCTGGCAGCGGTCACGGAAGATGGGCAGTATCGCCGCAGCCAGGTCGGATGGAGTGGGCGCGGGGCTATCTGGATGATACTGAATCCCCAGGCCTCCTCCCAGGTCGATCCTTTGCACCTCGCCGCCAGCAGCCACCACTGCGGCAGCAATGTCCATCATCTTGCCCGCCGCCTCGGCGAAGGGAGCCGTGTCCAGAATCTGCGAGCCGATGTGGCAGTGCAGCCCCACCGGCCTGACGCCCGAAAGATCCATGGCCCTCTGGTACGTCTCAGCCACCTGCTCCGCAGGGATGCCGAACTTGGAGGAGGCCAGGCCCGTGGCGATCTTGGGGTGGGTCTTGGGAGATACATCCGGATTGACCCGGAAGAGGATCTCTGCCTCTTTTCCCATTTTCTGGGCGGCCTGGGACAGATGCTCCAGCTCCTCGCGAGAGTCCACGGACATGCGCACGCCTGCCAGGAGAGCCATCTCGTGATCCTTCTCGCTCTTGGAGTTGCCGTTGTAGAGGATCATATCCCTGGGAATGCCGGCCATGCGCACCACGGAAAGCTCCCCTGCCGAGAAGACGTCAGCACCCATGCCTTCCTGCGCGGCGATGCGCAGCAGGGTGAGGTTTCCATTGGCCTTTACTGCGAAGTACTTGTCCGCATCGGGAAAGGCGCGATGATAGGCGCGAATGTTCTCGCGCAGGCGGCTCTCAGAGGTGACATAAAGAGGAGTGCCCTGCTGCTCCGCCAGGGCAACGCAGTCCACGTCTTCGATAAAGAGGTGATTGCTGCGAGAGGTGAGATGAGATTTAGGTCCGAACATGATTTTAACTGATCTCTCACGGATTACTAAATCGTTTCTATGCCGAAGAGATGGCATAGATGCTGAGAATATCGAGCTGAGCCATGGAAGAAGTGGCTCAGGCAGCCGCAGGGAGAGAAATTTTTCTTGAAGTCTATATCTCTGATGGTCCGCTCTTTTGCTCCTTGCTGTTTCGAGTGGGTAACAGAATAATCGAGTCCTCTGTGAGTCCTCCGTGCGCTCTGTGTTTTGTGGTGGCAGTTCATAACCAATTGGTTATAACCAGCGGCTAACGACGTTTCCACCACAGAGACACAGAGCTCAGATTGAAGGTTTTTACTGACTGCAGAAACCATCTAAAAGAGGTGGGATGGCCGGAAGGCGGCCCTCGATTGTGCAGACAAGCCAATTGCGTCTTCAGACTGCAATAGTGCAGAGCCCTGGTGCGGATCCATTGGGGGTAAGCTTGCAGGTGCTGCTGCCCAGGCCAACCTCTACATAGCTGCCTTTGGGCTCCACATCGAAGCCATGGGTTGCCAGATAGAAAGCCAGATCCTGTGCGTCCATTTGGGGATCCTCGAAAGACGATATCGTGGATTTCAAGTCAGAGAGGGAGGCTTTCGAAGCGCTGACTGTTGGCAGCGCCATCATAATCACAATCGAGATGAGACATATTGCACTTATTTCCTTCCAGGCCATAGTTACATCTAGCACTTTGAGAATCATATAGACGATTGAGTACAACTTAGATGCAGAATTTATACAGATCAGACTGCCTTTGGCTGGCTACTCTTTGGCCGTCTACTTCTTGAGCTCAATGACATACTCGCAGTGGGTATCGCCGGTGCACATCCTCTTCGCGTACCTCATGGTGTTTCTGTGGGCATTAAGCATCGGACAGCCGGTCATCCAGGCCTTAGAACATGAAAATGCGATCTGATAGTAGTGCAGACTGCGTCTTGCACTATCCGTCGGGTTAAAAGCACCCTCCCCTTTCACAAAATTTTTTCCTTTATCCTCACAACCTCAATTCCCGCCTGCTGCAAAAAATCCAGTGCCGCCCTATCCGGATAGCTCTTCCTATAGACAACCTTTGCAATCCGGGCATTGATCATCATCTTGGCGCATAGGACGCAGGGCTGGTGGGTGCAGTAAAGCGTTGCTCCCTCAATGCTTATGCCGTGCAGTGCCGCCTGAATGATGGCATTCTGCTCCGCGTGCACTGCCCGGCA
>CAYXSJ010000137.1:5275-7233 GCA_964467095.1 uncultured Methanotrichaceae archaeon | reverse complement strand
AGGAGACCGGAGACCTGTCCGCTCTGGCCAATCCAGAGTCCGTAGAGAATATCCCACGCATCAACCTGTAAGTGGGATATCACCCTCCCTTTTTTAAAAATACAGTATTTTGAATTCGAAATTATATTTGTTCTATTCCTTCAGCGGACAGAATCAAAAAAGTGAGATACCTTCAATAAGCTCTCAAGAAGGGATGCATAACTACTACGAATATAAGTTATATATATATGCATTCGCGCAGGAATAACTGACATATCAACAATTAATCCAACCTAACACAATTATATAAAAATAATTTTCTAATTCAACTCTCTTTTTTTGCTAATGTCTTTAGGGCACAATTTAAAAGATCAGTAAAGAGATTGAGCGCTTGTTTTACGAATAAGAGATAATTGGCAGAAGGACAGCATCTTCTCAGGGCATGATCTATGCTCATCCCATCTTGCAAAAAGTTTTAATGCTCCGAAATAGTGGTCCTGATCGGAAAAGAGGGGAGAAGAATAGATGTCCGTTTGCGAGCATAAAATATCCGGCAGCAGAGAGAAGATCTGGCTGCCCTACTACTTTGAAGGCAGAGAACGGGGACTAAAACCCCACCCATATTGCATCGAGTGCGGCCTGATCAAGAATCTATCAACGGAAAAGCCGCGCAGTGTCGGTTATTTCATGAATCTTATCGCGGATCTGGGAACTCGCCATAAAATAGCCAAGATTCAGATAAGGCTTATTGCTCTGGAGATGGAAAGACTGGAACTGGATGATAAATTCGGCATGGATAGAAAGCAACAGGAAGATCTATTCGTAGAAATAACCACGCGAATCCTGAATGTTCCGGCGAGAGCTGTCAATGAGCTGCTGGTCTGAGACATAACATTCTTAGAACAAAAATTGTTTTTTTAATAATTTTTATTCTTGGTATTTTTGAACCATTCAATCGTCTCTATGAGAGCCTCTTCCAGATCGTATTTAGGATGATATCCCATCCCTTCCGCCCGGCTGATATCGGCAAGAGAATGCTTGATGTCTCCTTCTCTGGCTGATTCGTATCCGGGCCGGACCTCTTTTGCCAGGACCTTGCCGATCACCTTTACCAGAGTGTTCAGGCTGATGCTCTTTGCACAGGCGATGTTATAAACTCCGGGCGTGCCCCGGCTGGCGAGAATATTTGCCGATACTACATCAGCCACGAAGACGAAGTCGCGGGTCTGCTCACCGTCCCCGTAGATCACGGGCTGCTCACCATTCAGAAGAGCAGAGATAAACCTGGATATCACTCCTGAATATTCGGATGACGGGTCCTGTTTGGGGCCAAAGACATTGAAATAGCGCAGAGACACTGTCTTCAGGCCGTACAGCTCCTGGAAAACCCGGGCATAGTGCTCGGCGGCAAGCTTGGAGACGGCATAAGGCGACATTGGCTCAGGCAGCATATCCTCCTTTTTGGGAAGCTGCAATGAGCTGCCGTAGACTGCCGCCGAAGAGGCCTGCACCACGCGACGCACTCCAGCATCCCTGGCCGCGATCAGCACGTTGAGAGTTCCATCGATGCCCACGGCATTGGTTCGAGCGGGATCTTCCACGCTCTTTTTGACCGAGGCTATGGCCGCCTGATGAAAGACGCAAGTTGCCCCGGCAAAGGCCTCCTTGAGCAGCTTTAGATCAGCTATGCTTCCCTTTAAAAATCCCACATCCAGCGACCTCAGGTTTTCCATCTTGCCGGTGGAGAGATCATCTATGACAAGAACATCATTGTCTTTGGACAGGCGCTCTGCCAGGTTAGAGCCTATGAAACCTGCACCACCGGTTATAACGAACTTCTCAGACATATCGATCAGATCAAATCACGGCAATATTCTTCAAATTAGCGGACGGGGCCAGAGGGCCATCGTGCCGCAAAGTTAAAAAAATAAATATAATAACCCGATCGAGAGAAGAATGTAGAGAGAAGATGTAGAGAG
>CAYXSJ010000137.1:0-5175 GCA_964467095.1 uncultured Methanotrichaceae archaeon | reverse complement strand
ATGTAGAGAGAAGATGTAGAGAGGTAGAAGATAAGTTTAAATAATTGGAAAAGATGAAAGCAATTTGCGAAAAAACGAGAGGTTCTCTTTGGTCGGAATTATAGGCTACATTGGAAGAGAGAAGGCAATGCCGATTCTGCTGCGAGGGCTGAGAAGCCTGGAGCAATGCGACTATGATTCCGTGGGCATAGCCACGTTATCCGACTCTCTTAAAATCTGCAAAGGTGTGGGCAAGATTGGAAGTGCAATCAAAGATAAGGACCTGACAGATCTGGAAGGAAATATCGGCATAGCCCACACCCGCCGCGCAACACATGGCAGAATCTGCATAGCCAACGCACATCCACATACCGACTGCAAGAAAAGGGTTGCCGTCGTCCATAACGGCATAATTGAGAACCATAGAGAGCTGAAGGAAAGGCTCACAGGCCAGGGCCATATCTTCACCAGCAGTACCGACTCTGAAGTCATAGCCCATCTTATTGAGGAAAAGCTGGAGAGGGAGAGGCCCGGGAATAGCTTTGAGAAGGCTTGCCAGGACGCCTTCGGAGAGCTTCAGGGATGCTTTGCCCTGCTGGCCATCTCAGAGGAGGCAAAAAGAGTGGTAGCTTTTCGAAAGGACCTGCCACTTGCTATGGGACAGGCAGATGGCGGCTTTATTTTCACATCCAATGTATCAGCTCTGCTGGAATGGACTCATAATATTGTATACATTCAAAACTATAATTTAGCAGTGGCTTGCAGGAAGGAAGTTGTAATGCACGGCCTTGCCCAGGAAAGAGAGATCGATGCCGCCAGGCATGCCATGCACTGGGAGCGGCAGACACTGCTTGCTAACAAAAACATTTAAATTCTATCGAGGATTTGACTTAAGAAAAAGACTTAAGAACCTGCGGCAAGGATCAATGGGTCCCTTCCCGGAATGAGTTGCCATCATCTGAATTGAATGAGCCTTGAATTGGCCCTAAATGAATTTAGATGCCATCAATAATGATAAGAGGGGATGGCAAAGCAGCGGAAGCTTTATTGGATATTTTAATAAATTATTACCTTGATTATTTAGGAAGATTAACATGAAGAACGTGATGGTGGCCGTATCATTATGCCTTATAATATTGTGCACACTGTGCCTGGCGGAGGAGACCGATTACTATGACTGGAAGGGCCTCAAAGCATATGCCGCCAAGAACTACACAGACTCCATAGTCTACTTTGATATGGCCATAAAGCAGGACCCCAATTACATAGACGCCTGGCTGCATAGGGGTGATGCCCAGAGGGCGATGAAGGACTACAATGCATCCCTGCAAAGCTATGAAGGAGCGCTGCAGGCAAACGACAAAACAAAAGCTGCCTGGTCAGGGATGATTGAGGCCTATATTGCCCTGAACGACTATCTTCAAGCCGCGCATGCAGCCTCCAAAGTGACGGAAATTGAGCCGAATAAGAAAGAAAACTGGCTAAAAGAGGGCAGTCTCTTGCAGATGCATGGCGAATATGAGAGTGCCTGCAAAAAGTTCGATAGCGCCTTAAAGCTGGATCCGAATTATATCGATGCCATATACAGAAAGGCAATCTCGCTGATGGCCCTGGGAAATAACGGAGAGGCCATGAGCCTGTTGGATCAGGTTTTAGCCATAGATCCGAAATACAAAGCAGCCCACAATGCCAGGGGGCTGACCCTTGAGGCTGAAGGCAAATACGCGCAGGCAAGGGTGGCTTATGAAAATGCTTCCCGCATTGATCCCCAGTGGACCCAGCCCAGGATCAATAATGTGCACAGCTTGCAGGCACTGGGAATGACGGATGAGGCTATGAAGATATTTGCTGCATTGTAAAATTGCAATTTATGAGACCAATTGAAGGGACTGTCTTGAAATCAATTCACTTATTGCTTTGCTTCTTTCTTTGCATATCAATCATGAGCAGCTGCAGCTTTTGCCAGGATGCGTCCACATACTACGATAAGCTGGCAGGCAAGCTTGTTTCAACTAAAAACCTAAGCGAGGCCATGGACCTTTTTAATAAGTCATTGGATCAAAATTCCTCAAATGATGATGCCTGGACCCATAAAGGAAAAGCTGAAAACGCCCTGAAGGATTACAACTCCTCAGTTAGGTCTTTTGGCCGGGCAACTGCCCTGGACCGCAAAAATGCTGCGGCCTGGTCGGGACTTGCCGATGCCTATTCTCAGAAGAAGGACTATGCCAATGCTTCGGCTGCGGCAGCAGAACTAACAGGGATTGATCCCAAAAATAAAGCCTACTGGCTAAAAAAAGGGACGCTGCAGCAGATGCAGGGAGATTTCGATAATGCTACGGTGGACCTGGACAGGGCCATAGCCATAGACTCGAAGTACAGGGATGCCCTTTACAGAAAAGCACTATCAGAGCTTGCTGCCAACAACACCGATCAGGCCATTGAGCTGCTTGATCAGGTCATAGCCATCGACGGAAAGTACAAGCAGGCCTATAATGCCAGGGGCCAGGCCCTGGAAATGCAGGGAGATTTAAAAGGCGCAATTGCGGCATATGACAGAGCTCTTCAGATAGATGCAAAATGGTCGCTGGCTCTGGCCAACAAAATGCACGCCTTGCTGGCGACGGGCAGACAGAAAGAGGCAGTAGATATTCTTTTGAGGATATGAAATGACCACTCTGAAGACGAACGGCATTCCCGGCATGGCATTGATCGTGCTGCTCATAATGGCTCTGGCAATGGCCCTGGCCGGCCCGGCCTTCGGGCAGGTGAAAGAGAGGGCAAGCACAGAAGAGCTACTGCAAAACCTCTCCCACAAGGATGCCAAGATCAGAGGCGAGGCCGCCTGGGCTTTAGGGAAAAGCGGTGACACGAGGGCAATAGATCCCTTGATAGAGGCCCTGGAGGACAACAACAGCGATGTGCGGGAGTGGGCAGTTTTAGCACTGGCAAAGATGGGAAGACCATCCATTGGCCCATTGTCTGCAGCTATGCAGAGCAAAGGCGATATGGTCAGGTGGCAAGCGGCGGCGGCGCTGGGACTGATCAATGATTCCAATGCCACTGAGACGCTTTCCAATGCCCTGCAGAGCAACAACAGCACAGTTCGCTATTGGGCGGCAGCGGCTCTGGGCCAGATCAAGGACAACAGATCCAGATCCAGATCAAGAGATGCTCTCATTTCCGCTCTGGGAGACCTCAATGAGACGGCCAGAGAGGAAGCAGGATGGGCTTTAAGGTCCGTTGAAGGGGCGGGGGCAGCAGACCTCTTGATAAAGCTCTTGACGGACGGTGATCCAAACAGGCGCATGGGAGCGGCGCAGGCGCTGGGCGATCTGGCGGATTTAAAGGCTGCTGCGCCCTTGATTGAGGCACTGCAAGACCTGGAAGCAGGCGTGCGCTCCGAAGCGGCCTGTTCCCTGGGACGGTTGGGCGATAGCCAGGCCACGATGCCGCTGATAGGAATTCTGGGAGACCCTGAGGAGCGGGTTAGAAGAGAGGGCATAAAGGCCCTGACAGCAATAGGCAGGCCGGCTACGGATTCATTGATCCTGGCACTGAATGAGTCAGACAATAGCACCCAGGAGGCAGCGTCGCAGGCGCTGGGGAATATTGGCGAGGAGAGGAGCGTGCAGCCGCTGATTTGGGCATTTAAGAATGGTGACAGCAATGTGAGGCATGCTGCTGTGACAGCACTGGCAGAGATTAACAGGAGCCTTGCCGTGACGCCCTTCATCCAGATTTTGGGTGATCCGAATCTGCAGAGCGATCTGCGGGCCGATGCTGCCTTTGCGCTGGGAGAGATGGATGATGCCAGAGCCAAAGAGCCCCTGATCTTTGCGATGGCAAATGACAGAGACAGCAGCGTGCGCATGAAGGCGGCGCAGGCGCTGAAGAGCATCGGCGGCGTCAGCGTACCGGAGTATTCGATCTGATGCGCTCCGAATGATCATTTTTTTATGGGCAATTTTGCCATGGAAAAAACCAATCTGGAGGAATGGTCTTGAAAATATTCGGCATATTAGTATGTGTTTTTCTATTAAGTGCCATATGCATGGCGGAAGAGACGGAATATTTCGACTGGAAGGGGAGCAAACTTTATGCCTCCAAGAATTACACGGGCGCTCTGCCCTATTTTGAAAAGGCTATCAGCCAGGAGCCGGGATATATCGATGCCTGGGTCCATAAGGGAGACACCCAGAGAGCACTCAAAGAATACAATGAATCTCTCGCCTCCTACAACAGGGCCCTGCAGATAGACAGCAAAAAGGCGGCTGCCTGGTCCGGGATCACCGAGACCTATACGGCCATGAAGGATTATGCCAATGCCACTATTGCCGCAGCCAAAACCACAGAACTTGACAATAGCAAAGGAAACTGGCTGAGGGAAGGAAATCTGCTGCAAACGCAGGAGATGTATCAAGAGGCTGTGACCAAGTACGAGGGCGCCCTGACTGTGGATCCGGTGTACAAGGATGCATTATACAAGAAGGGAGTCATGCTGATGACCCTGGGCAACTATGCCGAGGCTACAAAGCAATTCGATCTGGCTTTGGAGTCTGATCCCAAATTTAAGCAAGCCTATGTGGCCAAAGGAGTAATCCTGCAGGCAAATGGAAAGTATGTGGAGGCTCAGCAGGCTTACGACAAGGCTCTGGAATTGGATCCCGTGTTCGGCACTGCACTGGCATACAAGATGCACGTCTTGCTGGCGTTGAAGAAGCCGGAAGAAGCTATGAAGATATTCGTGAAGATCTGAGCCTCTTTTTAGGGGCTTTATTTTTTTTGATATAATCCTAACACAAATTATAAATCCTCAAAAGATGTCATAGGAGATAAGATGAAGGCTCAATTGAAAATAGCCGGATCAAAGGTGCATGATGTCGGCTATCGATATTTCTTGATGACTGCAGCCATGAGCTTTTCAATTCAGAATTACAATGCTTATAATGTCATGCTTGGTGAAATGCAAGCCATAATAGCAGAAGTCGATGGCGATGAGAACAGGATATCGCAATTTATTGATTATGCCAGGGATAATATGCCGCCCAAAGCCCAGGTATCAGATATAAAAATCGCTCCAATGGAAGGGTACATCATGCGCATAGGAGAGTATGCCATGTTCTGCACCGCCACTCAGCTCAACAAAGCCATCCCCTTGCTTCTTGATATTCGAGATGCCATAGTTGCAGTAGG
>CAYXSJ010000136.1:0-7238 GCA_964467095.1 uncultured Methanotrichaceae archaeon | reverse complement strand
AGGATCACAGATATATCCTATTGCCGCGCTAAAGTGATGCAGCTATGTATGCAATCATCGCTTGCGGCATATTTGAAAAGGAGATCGAAGCACTGCGTTTGGTGCTGGGATTTCCCTTTGAGGCGCACTACCTGGGAGCAGGCCTGCACGTGGACTTCGATGATCTGTCAGGGGCCCTTACGGCAGAGCTGGAGAAGTGCCAAAAAGATGGAAGCGAGGGCACGATAGTAGCATACGGCCAGTGCCATCCCAAGATTGAGGAGATCCTCAAGCCCTACCATGCCACGCTTATCGAGTGCCAGAACTGCGTGGACGCCTTCATCACCCGAAAGGGCATGGAGAAGAAGGCCGATGAAGGGCTTTTCTTCTACCTCTCCCCAGGCTGGCTGGATGCCTGGAAGGACATTTTCCGCCGCCTGAATTGGAGTCAAGAGGAGGCCAGGATGCAGATGGGCTCTTTTCGGGGATCTGTCTACCTGGACACCCTGAAAGATGCTGGGGCGCGCGAGGAAGAGCTTTTGGAATTCTTTGACTTCACTAACCTGCCCTTCGAGATAATGCCCGTAGATCTGGGCCACTTTAAATCCCTCATAGTCAAGGCCAAAGAACGCTTGGAGGATTGAGCTTGGACGAGCTGGAAGAGATAAAAAAGAAGAAAATGGAAGAGATGAAAAAAGAGATGAACAAATCCGCACAACCGTCGGTAGATCTGCCAGACAAGCCTGTTGTGGTAACGGACGCAACGATTGATGCTGCAGCCAGCCAGTATCCGGTCTTCATACTGGACTGCTGGGCAGAGTGGTGCGGACCGTGCCGCATGATCGGGCCGATTGTCGAAGAGCTGGCCAGGGAGATGAAAGGAAAGGCCGTATTCGGCAAGCTGAACGTCGACGAGAATATGCAAACCGCCAACAAGTACAGAATCTCGGCGATTCCCACTCTGATGATCTTTAAAGACGGAAAGCTCATCGATAAACTGGTGGGCGCTTACCCCAAGCCGGCGTTAACCGCAAAAATTTTAAAGTTCCTCTGAAGGCTTACCTTCCGAGGATTTTCTTTTCCATTTTTCAGGGTATGCTATTGACAGCCTTGATCTTGGGATAGCTGGAGATGCTGTAAACCGGCTTGGACGAGAGTGTGTCAGGAACCTTGTAAAGGGGCTTGGTTCTTGAGTACTGGCTCACATTGTAAAGGGGCTTATAGATATCGGTGTTGTAGGTAATTTTGGATACATTTCCCAGGCGCTGGCTGATATTGAATGCAGAGCTTGGAGATGTGCTGAAAGGTATAATGTAGGTGGACCTGTTGCCGTACACATCCAGGTTGTTTAGGGGCTTGGTCTTCTCGAAGCCGGCACGCAGAACCTTGGTGTGCCCGGTGGCATTCTGAGCATCCATTTGGGTAGCGGTTTGGGTTGCATTCAGGGTGATGTTCGCTGCAATGTTCTGACTGTCATCTGCAACTGCGGCTGGCACCAAAAAGGCCAGCAGCGCAAGAGTGCAGATAAAGCGCACAAGATTTTTTTGCATAATATTCATCTCCTTCTCCTGAGAAGAACGATCATGAGCATGGCTAATGCTGCAGCTCCAGCCGGAAAGTTTGCTTTCTCTGCCGTATCCGTGGCGTTGCTCCTGACAAGAGGCTTGGCCTCAATCACATTCTCCTCCAAATCCTTGACAGCGCCGCCCTGGCCGAGCAAAATGGTGCGCAGCTGATATATGCCAGGCTCAAGCGTCTCGTTCCAGGTGATCTCCACCGTCTCATCGTCCCCGGTAAGAAGGACAGGCGTCCTCTTCTCGGTGGTATTGAGAACTTTGCCGTTCTGAGATAAAGTAAATTGCAAAGATCCATCAAAGGGAACACGAGAGTTGCCCATGACTGTGGCGCTGGCACCGGTCTCATCCTGATAGGTCTCTGTGATCATGGCATCATCGACCGCCCGGAAGGAATTCATAAAAGCCCTGGTTTGGTTGTGATTTAGCTCCACAATCTTCACCCGGCCAGTATACTCGTGTCCGTTCTCCAGGATCTGCTTCCAGCCATAGTCCTTGGTGATAGGCAGGGCATTGCTTCCCGCGATGGGTATCACCTGCTCTCTGGTGACATATACAGCCTTGTTCCCGTCGATGAGCATGTAATAGATATCCACAACGGTAGGATCGCTGGCACTGATGGCAAGATGCATTCCGCGAGAGTCGGCACGAAAATCGCGCACATCAAACCTTACGGGCTCCACTCCCCCATAAAAGAAGCTGTAGCATTTGCTAGAGACCGCTTTCCTGGAGACCGCGGTCTCATTTTTCCATAAGCTTGTGCAGACATCATAGCTTCCTTTCTCGGCATTGAAAGCCGGCCAGCGAACGACCCAGGTCCCCGGACCGTCAGCTGTCAGGTTCCAAGTCGTGATCTGCTTTCCCTCATATATCAGATCCATCCGCAAAGCCATGCCGGCCACATCTCCTTTTAGCGTAACATCAGCCGAGTCTATGCTGGAATAGAGATCTGCAATCTCCTGAGATGAAGCTGTGCCCGTCATAGCCATCAGGGCCGCCAGGGCCAACAATACCGCTAAATGCCAAACCGCGCTTATTCTCATAGGACCAACCTGCCGGCAATTGCCTGGCATCTGTCTCGTCTAAATGATTTTATAACTAACGTATCAACTTATCGAAAAAAGAGATCAAATAGTCAGCCAATTGGTGAAAGGCGCGATCAAGGTTATGAGCAGGGATGTCACTACCAACCAGGTAAGAATGGCCACAGTCGTACTGGTGAACCTTTCCGCCTCCTGAGGCTTTACAATCCGTTCAAAGCCGGACTGCACCAGATCCCGGAAGATGTGCCCTCCATCCAATGGCACTGCAGGAAGGCAGTTGAACAGTCCGGCATAAAGATTGATCCAGCCGATCCAGAGCAGAAGGTTTGCGATCCAGAAGAACCTGGCTCCCAGGGGCTCTGCCCATCCACTGGGCTCAAAGACGGCAGTCAGCCAGCCGCTAAAACCGGGAAAGCCCTTTTGGGTGAATCCGGGAATTCCGGCGAAAGGCAGGCTGAGCATCAAGTGGAAACCATTTATGCCCATACTGGGTATATCCTTGAGCATCTGCAAAATTTTCTGGGAGGGAGCCTCCTGAAAGATTGCGCCGCCTGATAAAACTGCATCTCCGGAGATGGCGATGCCTATGAATCCTCCGCTATCCGCAATAGCCCCATCTTTGGCGGTGAGATTGACCTGGTAGGAATTGCCCTGACCGGTGGTTATGGCGATGATTTGGCCTGGGCGAGTAATGTTCATCTGCTTTCTAAAGCCCTCCAGGTTTACAATATCCATTCCGTCGATCCCGGTTATTACGCTCCCGGCTGGAATGCCGGCCTCGTCTGCGGGCGAGTCTTTGAAGATGGACCCCACCAAGATGCCTCGCGCCGGCTGGCCGGAAAGTGGAAGGATCTGTTCTCTGTCGTCATAAAACATCCGAATGCTCGCTGAAGGGCTTCCGAGATCGCTGTAGAACTGATCCAGAGTTTGGCCTCGGTTCCCATTTGCATCAAGTAGCACCATGCCGCTCTCAAAACCTGCCTCCTGGGCTGCAGAACCATCCTGAACGTCGACTACTATAAGCCTGTCTACGGGAGATATGGATCCGATGACCGGCCCGAAGAAAAGGGCCATAGCTACTGCCGCCACAATGAAATTGGAGATAACCCCTGCAGATAGAATCCTGATTCTTGCTCCCTTGTGGACCTGCGGCGGCTTGTCTTTGCCTCCAAAGAGTTCCTCTTCGTCCGGCTCTACAAAAGCAGCTATTGGGGCAATTAAAACGGCGACAATTCCCATGGACTTGACGCGCACGCCTTCTACGCGACTGAGTATGCCGTGAGCGAACTCGTGCACTACCATGGTTACAAAGAGAGCTATCCAGCCCCAGACGAAGGGGATGTACTCGTTTAAGCCGGGAATAAGAAGGATGTTCCTGGGAGCGTTATAGCTGCTGGGCATGGGAGGATTCTGAATCATGTAATAGGTCATGATAAGAACCAGCATCAAAAAGTAGGTCATACTCAATATGACAAGAGGTACGCCGGCCGAGGCCACAATCCTCCAGAATCTCTTGGGGCGGGCCAGACGGTCCAGCAGACTCAGGCCCCGGGTGGTTCGAAAGAACACGACCAATGGAATGCCCAGCACGCTTCCGACAGAGATTCCACGGCTGCGCCATTTTTCGCTATCTTTCAAAGGCAAAAGAATGATGGAATACAGGCCGACCAGTGCTGCGGCTATGAGCAGCCAATCAACGGAATCAAGCTGTAACTGCAAGTCCAAAATTTAATCCTCGCCAGTTCAATCTACGATACCATTATTTAAACTAATAAGCTGCCCCGCGCCCTTAAAAGAAAAATCAAGATGAATCCAAGAATTGTCAAAAAAACAGGTGCGAGAGAGAAAAAGGATATCGAAAGAGCTTCACAGTAAGCCCTGCTCCTTCAGCTCTTCCTTAGCCAGCTCCTCATGCTTCTTCTCCAAAAAGCTATAGACGTTCCCATGAGGCGCGCCATCAAGCAGCATCTCTATGGCGGTGCGTGCTACTCGGATTTGCTCAGGATAGCCCAGGATGGCTACGGTCTTGCCGTACACAGAAACCTTGGCGCCGGAGAGCCTCTCCATGATCTCGCGCGACCGTCCGTCCTTGCCGATGATGCGGCCCTTAATGCGTTCCATATCGCTCTTGGTGCCTACCATCTTGGACAGGTCCAGCACATCGAGCATCAACATCTCATCATCAAGGATGGACAGTGCCCTCTCGGGCGAGAAGCCTCTGCCTATGGCCTTTACCAGGTCTAATACTCTCAGGCCCTGCAATGGATCATCAGCAGATGCTATGGAGACCGCGCCTGTCTCGCTGTCTATCTCAATAGTGGTCTTGGTCTTCTCTTCAATAAGGTGCTTCATGGACCCGCCCGGTCCCACCAGCACACCTACGCGCTCCTCTGGAATCTTGATATCCAATTCAATCAGCCTTCTTTTTGTTTATCTCTTCTTTGTCTTTGCGAAGCTTTTCCCATATCTCTTCAGGCGAGCCCACGTTATATTTTTTCTTAAAGTAATGGGCCACGTTGGCTATATCGCGCTCCAGAAATCTCTTGGCCATAGGATGGTCCAATGTAACAGACTGTCCCATATCGATTATTACCGGATCGCCGTCGTCATAAAGTATATTGAACTCGCTAAGATCGGCATGAACGAGCTGGGCGCGATTATAGAGCACGGAGATATATTCTGTGATCTTTTCAAAAATGCGCTTAGCGTCCTCTGTTTCCAGATCCACGTCTTTTAGCGGAGGAGCAACGCGCTCGCCTTTACCGATAAGATCCATAACCAGTATGTTCTCCTTCATGGCTATGGGATGGGGCACAGCTACACCCACCTCTTCCGCCCTCGTCAGGTTTCGAAACTCCTTTCGGGTCCAGGCCGCGACGATAGCTCTCTTTGTGCCCTTAACGTTTCCGAATCTTGGATCGCCGTGCAGGTAGTCCTGCATGGCATTGAAATTGCTGGTAGAGATGCGGTAAATCTTTAGGGCCAGCTCTTTTTCGCCCACGATGGCCCTAAAAATGTTGGCCTCTTTGCCGGTGCAGACGGACCCGCCCAGAGCATCGATTACGCCCTTGCTTGCCAGGCTGTAAAGGTCCATCAGGGTGCGCTTATCGAAGACAGCATCCTGGACGTTTAGATCATCGGAGTCCTTTATCCTGGTACGAAGAACATCGATCTGCGTATCGAAATTTTCATCCTTGGTACGCCTGCTCATAAAGTGCCTTTCAAGAAGATTTCTCTCACGAGGATTCCTTTCAAGAAGTTCCTTTCAGAAATCCCTTGCGCTGCAACCAGTCCACCTGGGGACCTGTGTATCTCCAGACTACATCGGCCTTCTCATTCTCGATTTCCCAGGGAATGACAATAACCACGTCGCCCTCTCTGATCCAGATCCTCTTCTTCATCTTGCCAGGTATGCGGCCCATCCTTGTAATGCCGTCAATGCATCTAACCTTTATGCGATTGGATCCAAGCAAGCTTTCCACATGACCAAATATTTCTCTATCCTGTTTGCGAGGGAGACGGACTCTGGTAATTACAGCTCCTTCTTCTTCCCTGCCACGACCTCTATTATACAGCTTATCACCTCAAATAATAATTATGGACATAAGATTTATGGAACCTTCGGGATCAATTCTGTCCCGAGTAGCCAAAGCATCTTTCTTGCGCCCTAACGCTAAAAACTACTCTTAAATAGTTAAAGCTTGTGTCGGCCAAAATACTAATGGGCCCGACGCGATTCGAACGCGTGATCCCCGCCGTGTGAAGGCGATGTCATAACCAGCTAGACCACAGGCCCTCGGAATAAGCAAGTAAGTCATCAGCTATTAGTATCTTGCCCTTGGGGAGATAACTGCAAACTCATTTTCGTTCGGCGCAGAGGAATTGTTTAAATAGTAATTCGCGAAGCTAATAAAACGAATGAGTTTCACTTTGAGAAACCCAGCCTACACACTTTATGAGCAGCTTTTAGAGTCACGCATTCTTGCCGGAGTGCCGGTGGAGCATGTGGCCATTATTCAGGATGGAAACCGCAGATACGCCAGACAAAAAGGCCTCTCCAAGTTCCTGGGGCACAGCCTTGGTGCAGATACATCGGAAAAGGTCTCAGATTGGTGCCTGGAGGTGGGTGTTAAGCATCTCACACTCTATGCATTTTCCACAGAGAACTTTGAGAGGGAAGAGAAAGAGAAGCACTATCTCTTTGATCTGATTAAAAATAAGTTTGTTCAGCTCAGTCGCTCCAAAAAAATTCACGCCAACAGAGTCAGGGTGCGGGCTATCGGCAGGGTAGAGATGCTGCCGCAAGACCTTCAAGAGGAGATAAGGCGCACAGAAGAGGCCACGCGAGAGTATGGGAATATGTATCTCAACATAGCCCTGGCCTACGGCGGCCAGCGCGAGCTGGTAGATGCGGCGCGGCTCTTAGCGCGACAGGTTTCCGAAGGAAAGATCAGGGTGGAAGAAGTGGATGAGGATCTGATTGCCCAGCACCTCTATCCTCAAGACGGAACCTCTGTGCCCAAAGTCGATCTGATCATCAGGACGGGCGGGGACTATCGCACCTCCAACTTCCTGCCCTGGCAGGCCAACGGCAATGAGTGCGCCGCATACTTTTGCGCCCCCTACTGGCCGGAGTTTCGCA
>CAYXSJ010000135.1:0-7352 GCA_964467095.1 uncultured Methanotrichaceae archaeon | reverse complement strand
GATGAAGCCCAAGCTATGCCATAAGCTCTGCGCGATTGTGCGAAAAATGTTTAAGATTTTTTGGGATATTACAATTATTATCTTATTTCTTCGCTTCCGGCTTGACTCCAAAGTGCAGCTGCCAGCCTTTCTCCAGGTGCTCCAGGCAGATGTCACACACGCCCTTGTATGCGCCCTCAGGGTAGCTGAGGTTATGGACGGGGGCCTTTATGGGAAAGAGCAGCGGTCGAGCACGGGTACATAGTTCGCAATCAGCCATTTGAGTTTCATCTCCTACGGATGAGAGGATGGAAGTTCTCATGTTTAAGTTTTCCGTACATCATGAAGTTGCATTTGATGGATCTCCTTGCAGATTGAACCGATTTGTCGGCTGGTCGGTTTGAGTCGGTTATGAGAGCGAAAGCTGCTCCTGCCACGCCTCAAGGCTCGTCGCCGCGTTTGATGCCGCGTCAATATCCACCGATTCGATGACGATCATTGTCTGGTCATCTAGTTGGGTAATCACCAAATAATCCGCGCTGCCGCCAAGTCCTGCGCTGGCAGAAGTCTCACCCTTGGCGATGTAATATTCTTTGCCCCCTTGGGTAACGATATTGCTGTCTTGGATACTTATCGTCATCTTAGCTAACGCAGGTCCCGTTTGGCTTAAGGGGTTGGAAAAAACGCTGCCTTCTGTTTCGTACAGGTAAACATTCACGTTGTCAAGGAAAACTGTTGAGGAATATATCGCGTCGGATCCTATATGTGTCCAATACATCGGACCCCAGGTAAAGGATGGCCCGCCCAAACATGTTTCCGAGCCAATATTGATATTCCAGTTGGATACCTTGAATTCGCACGCCGATGCCACCATTGCTGGTACTGCCAAAAATAGCAGTGACGCCATCAACAAATCCCGCTTTTTCATCACACCACTTCCTGCGCCTAACTGGAGTTTCGAAAAAACTTGTTCTGTTCCATGATCATTTTGACGGTTCTTTTGGATCTTATGGTGGTGACCAGATAAAAACAGTTTTAATATCTGTCTGAAATATATTGCCACTATGGGATGCAACGGAACAGATGCTCATATCATATTCAATTTAACCTGGAATCACCCCAATCATAATACCTCAGCTGAATGTCCACAACGATTAATAAGATGAAATGCATGCCCACTTGTTTAAATAACTTTTCATAAATGGTTTATATTAAAATATCCTTAACCAGAATATTTCATTAATTTTTTGCCTTATAGTCCTCCATCCCTATAACCATCCCCACCAGCTCCTCCACCAGCGTCTCATCCACCTGCGCGAGCTTCACCCTTCGCACAGCATTCGTCACATCGATTTCCGCCATGACAATCTTGGGAAGTGAGCTGTGCTTGAAGCCCTCCACAACAGCATAGTTTACCCCCTCCGCCTCCAGTTCAGCCAGAGCAGAATCAAGGTCCCCTCGCTCCCGCTTTACCATAAGATGCGCCTCGCCCAGGCCGACAACTACATCCGCCCCGGCATCGAAATGACGCCTGGTGTCGCCCCGGTCCACGGGATGATTAACCATGTTCTTGATCGTGCCCACCTTGCCGTGTTTGGCCAGCGATGCAACCAGGGCGGCTACCAGTGTGGTCTTGCCCGTTTTCTTGGTTCCTACTACAGATATTACTTTCATGTTTGCTTCAGGCTCGCAGGAGTTCAATCAAAAATCTCGCGAACCCTTGCAGGTCTGCTATGCGCACATTTTCGTTCAGGCCATGGATATTGCTCTCCAGTTGCCGTCCCACCCCAAAAACGCAGGTGGGAATGCCGGTCTTTTCCGTGGCATAAGCCTGATCCAGGCTTCCCTGTGCTCCGGAGAGGCGAGGATAAAAGCCCATGCCTCTTTGCACCGCTTCCCTGACCTCAGTCACCCATTTGTGATCCGGATTCACGCTCATGGGCGGATAGCCGGGATAAAACTTGAGATCGAAATCGACATCCAGCGGTTTTAGGGTCCTCTCTATCTCCTCCATGGCCTCATCCATGCTCTCTTCCGGGATCACCCGCCGGTCGCCGCGCAGGGTGCACCTGTCCGGCACAATGTTCTCCTTGATGCCCCCGTTGATCATAGTAATATTGAGTATGGGCATGAGGCTCTTCTTGCCCAATGCTTCCAGGGCGGTGCTGGCGGGCAGATTAGATCGTCTGGCCTGCACGACCTTTTTGAGATTCATGAGCGCCTCCATGACGGGTATCGATCTCTCCACGGCATTTATCCCCAGGAAACTGGATCCGCTGTGCGCGGATCTGCCATGCACCACCACATCCCAGGTTATGATGCCGTTGCTGCCTATTACCACATCATCGCAAAAGCCGTCCATGCAGAGCATCAGGTCTCCCTTTACCTCTCCCAGATCGGTGAGATAGCACAGGCCCGAGTAGCCGCCTACCTCCTCATCTGTAGTTAAAAGAATCGAGAGATTGTACTTCAGCTTGCTGCTTTCCAGGAGCGTCCTTAAAGCGGCGATTAAGGCTGCAATCGATCCTTTGCAGTCGGATACTCCCCGGCCATAGACCCTTCCGTTCTTCGCCACCGCCTGGAAGGGATCCGTTTCCCAGTCTCCCTCTGCCGGCACCACATCCAGATGGGCATAGATCACCAGCGTCTTTTCCGCTCCCACTGAAAGGTCGGCGCGCAGATTGAAGCGATCGCCCACCAGCCTCTGGTCAGAGCATTTTGCCGCGAAGACGTCCTGGGGCATGACCAGTTTCTCTGTCTTGAATCCCATATCACGAAAGATGGGAACGAGCCAGTCCACAATCTCCTGATAATTGCTGCCAGGAGGGGCGACGGTCTTAAAACTGATGATTTTTTTTAGCAGATCCATGAGGTAGTTTGTGTCGAGCTGGAGGATTTCTTCTGGCATCTTGCATTCCTTCTTAAAATATCGAACTACTATAACCGCGTACTATTATGACCGATTAACCTGATAAATCCCTGCCTATAAAATGCTTCTGAACCGGATTCTCATTTTGGCCAATTCCTAAAGACTTGCCGGTTACCTTGATACCAGGCCGACAATGATTATGGTGGCAATGCCGACCATTATCATCTGAATGCCGGAGATAACCGGCCTTTCATCGCTGATCTTAGCCTCGTTTTTTCATATGAGGAGGCTCTTTCCGCCCATTGCTTTCGGCTGGTGGATATGCATGAGCTGCAATGCTGTGGGCGCAATATCAGCCAAAATCCCGTCCTCGCGCAGGCTGTACTTTTGGCCGTCATTTATTATCAGCGTGAAGGGTACCGGATTGGTGGTGTGAGCGGTATGCGGCTGGCCTGTGGTCTGATCTTTCATCTTCTCTGCATTGCCATGGTCGGCAGTAAGCAGGACAGCGCCCCCCTTCTTGAGGATCTCATCCACAACAGCTCCCACGCAGCCGTCAACGACCTCGACCGCTTTCACGGCGGCGTCGAATATGCCGGTATGGCCTACCATATCGGGATTGGCGAAATTGAGCACAATCAGATCATACTTGCCGCAGTCGATGCGCCCTATCACCTCATCCCTGACCTCGAAGGCACTCATCTCCGGCATCAGGTCGTAGGTGGCAACCTTGGGTGACGGTATGAGGGCGCGGTCTTCTCCTGGATTAGGATATTCTTTTCCGCCGTTAAAGAAGTAAGTGACATGAGCATATTTCTCCGTCTCGGCTATGCGCAGTTGCAGAAGGCCTGCGCTGCTTATCACCTGGCCGAGGGTGTCGTCGAGGTTTTGTGCCGGGAAGGCAATGGGCACGTTTAATGTGGCGTCGTACTGGGTCATGCAGGTGTAAAAAACCCGCATCGGCTTCAAGGCAAAGCCCTGAAAATCTTTATCTACGAAGGCCCTGGTGATCTCGCGGGCTCTGTCTGGCCGGAAATTGAAAAAGATAATGCTGTCCCCATCCCGCACAAGCCCATCACCGTTGACCAGGGTCGGCTGGAGGAATTCGTCATTCTCGCCTCGCTTGTAACCGTTTTCCACGGCTTCTCTGGTCGTTTTGGCCTCCAGCCCCTCGCCTTCGGTGAGGCAGCGATAGGCCTTCTCCACTCTCTCCCAGCGTTTGTCTCTGTCCATGGTGAAGTAGCGACCGGAGAGCGTGGCCACCTTGCCGGTGCCAATCAGCCGCAGCTTCTCCTCCAGCTCCTGCAAATAGGTGAGAGCGCTTCTGGGAGGCACATCCCTGCCGTCCAAAATGGCATGCACATACACATTCTCCAGGCCCATTTTCCTGGCCATCTCCAGGAGCGCGTAAAGGTGAGTGATGTGGCTGTGCACCCCTCCATCGGAGAGCAGGCCGATAAGATGCAGTCTGGTGCCTCTTGCCTTTTCCATGGCCTGCACTAAAGCCTCATTCTCGGCGATTTTCCCCTGCTCAACTGCCAGACTGATCCTGGTGTAGTCCTGGTAGACGATCCTGCCGCCACCTATATTGAGATGGCCTACCTCAGAGTTGCCCATCTGGCCGCGCGGCAGCCCCACTGCCAGGCCCGAGGCCGCGAGGGTTGTCGTCGGATAATTCTTCCAGAATCGGTCCAGGTTCGGCTTATGCGCCTTGGCGATGGCATTGCCCTCAACTATTGGGCTTATGCCGAAGCCGTCCATGATTATGATTGCTAAGGGCTTCATCTCGAAAGTAGCATCGTTGCCGCGAATATATTAGATCTGCGTCGCAGGTCCGATAACCATCAAACCTGCCTCTCTTTGAAACCCTCTTCTCCAATAAGCGGAACGAAGATCACGCCCATCTTCTCCTCCACGGAAAAGCCGTTTTTCCTTGTCACCAGATAAAGGTCTTGATAGTCCTGGCCCACGGGAATGACCATTTTGCCGCCCACCTTGAGCTGCTGCTTGAGCTGCTCGGGTATCTTGGGAGCGGTCGCAGCCACGCTTATGCGGTCGTAGGGAGCATACTCCGGCAGGCCGATACTTCCGTCGGCCTGTATCATGGTCACATTCTCTATGCCGGCTTTTTCCAGATTCTCTCTGGCTATCGCCACCAGTTGCGGCATGCGCTCTACAGAATAGACCCAACCTTTTGGGCCCACCATTTCTGCCATCACCGCAGCATGATAGCCGCTCCCTCCTCCCACCTCCATGACGGTCATTCCCGGCTCCAGGTCGAGAAGATCGCACATTATGGCTACCATGTGAGGAGCGGAGATTGTCTGGTTTAGGCCGATGGGCAGTGGTGTGTCGTCATATGCCCGGCTCTTGAGAGCTTCAGGAACGAAGAGTTCTCTCTTAACTCGGGACATGGCAGATATGACGGATTCCTTTACGTTGTCGCGCAGGCTGCTCAGGAGCTGCTCTCTATTCAAAGTTCTCGACCCCAAACACGTTGTATGTCTTTGGCCGCAGCTACATCGGCAAAGCCCTCGCCGCGCAACTTGATCTTGACCACTACAAATTTGAATCCTTCTGCCCGTCTTACCTCGCCCACTTCGAAGGCCTCGTCTCCGGGAAGGGTGATTTTGATGGGATGGCTCTTTCCGTTTCGGGAGACGGATATCTTGAGAGGCACCTCGTCCGTGGCCCGGGCCCAGACGGTCTTTACCGCTTCAGCGGGAGCGCTATTGACCCTGCGGTCCGTCTCCAGAGATGCGATCTCTGTCATGACCACATCTTTGGCTGGATCGTCCACCAAAAGCTCATCTCCGACGCGCAGAACCTCTTTTGCCGGGATGTTGATAAAGTACGGCTCGGAAAGCTCGTCTTTATTGACGATTACCTTGAGATTGACCAGACGCTCGCGCTCAACATGAACAGAGTGAACCGTTTCGCATTCTTCGCAACGCACCAGATTCTCCTGCCCGGATTTTATCAACGTATGCTCCGTATCGGCACCACAAGTGGGACAGTAGATCTCATCATCAAGCATAGCATATAATTATTCCACGAAGTATTAAAGTATGACTGCATGGCTCATGCCTGGGATCCTGCCTGGCATTGACTTTGCGTCCCAAATGAGAATAGGTGGAGCCTTAATAGATCTGCCTTAAATAGATCCGATGTAGTGTTTTTTTTGGACTAAAATCCATTAGAATTTTGCCGGACTGATTTTTAAAAAGCTTGTATGAGCATGAGACATAATTTCAACGAGGGGAAAATTTTTTAATGAAGATGTATTATCCATACTTATGAAGGAAGTTATTGAAGAAGATCGCTTTGCCCTTGATCGCGGGATGGACGAATGCTGCAGCATTGCCGAGAGCATGATCGAGGAGATTCATCAGATTGCACTGCCGGAATGCTCCCTCGTGCACTCTGCTAATGAAGGGCATATGGGCTCTCTTAGGAAGTTGCTTCTCAGGCAGATAAGAGCGGCAAGAAAGGTGGCAATGAGATGATTCTCATGCAATCTTATTTTATCTGTCGTGAAAAACCCAATAGGATATATCCTGACAATTCTTAATCCTTCTAAAATTCAAATAAACTAAAAGTATTTTAATTATGTTAGGATCTTTCTTTTTAACACGAAAACTATTTATATTAATCTAGTTACTAATTTAGTTGTGGACTCTGACTCTAAAGCCTGCTCTATACCGCAATCATGCTCTGAGGTGGAAGTGGACCTCAAGAGATTGGACCGCATGCTTCAGGCAGCCCACCGAAGTTCCATCGACGTAAAAGAAAGCTATGACTTTTACGTTTTGGCCCTGAAGGAGTTCAACAAGGAGAACCTCTCCGAGTCATTCCTCTACTGCGACCGGGCCAGGTACGAGCTTACCTCTGCCATCAACGAGGCCAAGATCAAGATCAAAGGCTCTCGATTTCATAGCCTGAGGACTTTCTCTTATTTCTTCAAGCTCTATGGCCTTTATGCTGTGATCTTCGCCTCTCTCGCCGTCATTCTCTTCAGCTTTTTGATCACCAGATTCTCCAATGTGAGCGTTCTGGGCGTGCCCCTCTGGTCCTCGTTCTTCGCGGGCCTGGGCTCCTCGGCGCAGATACTGACTGGAGTGGCCGATGACCTGCGCCGCTATGGTCTGGCCTCGCGCTACAAGAGGCTCTGGTACATGGTCATACCGCTGCTGGCCATGGTCTTCGGCTACATGGCCTATCTGTTCGTCAGCTCCGGTTTCATCGCCCTGGACGGCAGCTCCCAGAGCAGGGAGTTTTCCATCATGTTTATCTGCTTCTTAACCGGATTTCTCACTAAATGGCTGATTGGGCGGCTCTCGCGAATGTCCAGGGATATTTGAGGGCGGCTAAGTGCAAGCCCTGCAGTGAAAAAGAGATAGCGCCCCTCTCAATGAACCTGGCGAATATTTTCAGGCAAACCTCAGATCGCGATCTAGTTTTCTTTCGGCTCTTCGCTGTTTCAAGTAGGAGTTACTATTAAGAT
>CAYXSJ010000134.1:0-7408 GCA_964467095.1 uncultured Methanotrichaceae archaeon | reverse complement strand
CTGACCTCCAACGGAAAGAAAGCCGTAGTAGCAGGCTACGAACGCCGCATGGAAACGGAGATCGTCCATCCCATCTTCGGATACAAAGTCAGCTACCGCAGAGTGCTGGAAGTGCAGGCCCGCCTCCTGGCGCGAGCCATCTCAGGCGAGATCAGGGAGTATCCGCCCTTCTGCACCAGATAGTCAGGTAGCGAGGTAACAAGGTAGCGAGGTAATAGTATGGGCGAACTGAAATGCTACGTGGTCAGCTACGACATAATGGACCCAAAGCGCCTGCATCATGTACACAAAACCATGAAAGGCTTCGGAGACCCGATACATTACTCCGTCTTTCGCTGCAACCTCACCGAAAGAGGAAAAATAGAGCTTGTCGCGGCACTCACCGAGATTATCAAACATGACGATGACCGCATAATGATCGTGGACCTGGGACCCCTTGACGGCAGAATCGAAGAAAGAATAGAATTCCTGGGCGTGCACCCCACGGAAACAGAAAGCAAAGCCGTAGTAGTCTGACCAGAGAACGTGACAATCCGAGCATGTGACATTGACATGAGCAGCTAAAGCTTTTTAATCCCATCTCATCATTCATCTACTCCATGTTTTATCTGGGTGAATATGATGAGGAGGCGGCCAAAGAGATCAAGAGCTTTCTCGGTGATGCCGGCCTCAAGGTGGAGATAAAGCCCTGCCTGGTGATGGATGAGGAGACAACTTACAGCCTCAAGGACAGGCTGAGCGGCATCAAAGAGCTGATCAAGGACACGGCTCAAATCGAGCGCTATATTTCGGCCCTGAGAACCGTCCTGCCCCTGGCCACGCCCGAAAATTTCGACGACCTTTTCCTAAAAGAGCTGGACCCGATCATGACGGAAAAGAGAGACAAGATCCTGGCGCTCTCTAAAAATCCGGAAAGCTTCTCCCCGGAAGATCAGGAGGCACTGAAATTCGGCTCAACGGAGTGGATGAACAACGCCCTCAGCATCGCAAGAGCCCACTCTTTTGCCAGCATGATTCGATCTCTTAATGACATAAAGATCGGCGAGCCCTTAGAGAATAAGCTGGACGATCCCGTTCTCGAGATAACGGTCGATCCAAAAGAGTATGATCCCAGGCCGGAGCAGAAGAGATGCAGTATTGATTTTTATCTGGAGAAGGCCTTCAATATCTTTGTCGATGAGTTCACCACTCCCCTTGCCAGTGAGATTGATGAAGAGTTTTGGGATGACTATCCCTCGGAAGCCCAGCGCCTTAAGATCCTGGGATTGCTGATCGAAAAGCTGGCCATCTCGCCCACCTCCCGCAAGATGGATTTTGAGCTGTTTACTGAAGAGTGCACCCTGCATTTAGAGGATAAGGAGGAGGGAACCGTTCTGAACGTTATTGGCGAAGATGCAGCAGAAGAGCTGGCCCGGGTGCTGGAGAAAAGCGGCGTCATAAAGTGGAAGGGAGACATGCTCAAGTGGAAGAACAAGGATTGAAATGAGCCTGCCTGTTTATGCCGGCTTGTTTTTATTTTTTTGTGGGGGCATTTGTCATTGATCATCATGCAGTTTATGAGCCATTTATAAAGAGTTTATAAGCCATTTATAAATCTTAAATACTCAGGTATATATATACCCAGTTTATAAGGGATAATCTGGAGATACTTGAGTATGGAGTCCACAATAATTATTGAGAACGTGGTGGCATCTACCAAGCTGGCGGAAGCATTCGACTTGCACAAGATCGAGGCCGAGCTGGAGGGCGCCGAGTATAACAAGGAGAAGTTTCCCGGCCTCGTCTACAGAGTCAAAGCCCCCAGAGCTGCTTTTCTTATATTCACTTCCGGCAAGGTGGTATGCACGGGGGCCAAGAACGTTGAGGACGTTCGCACGGTCATAACCAATATGGCCAAGACCCTCAAATCCATTGGCTTTGAGAACATCGATCTGGAACCTGAGATCCACGTTCAAAACATTGTGGCCTCCGCAGATCTGAAGACGGACTTGAACCTGAACGCCATTGCTCTGGGTCTGGGCCTGGAGAACATCGAGTATGAGCCTGAGCAATTTCCCGGGCTGGTCTACAGGATCAAGGTGCCTAAAGTGGTAGTGCTCATCTTCAGCTCCGGAAAACTGGTTGTAACTGGCGGCAAAACTCCGGCAGAGTGCGAGGAAGGCGTGCACATCGTTCGGATGCAGCTAGAGAATATGGGGCTGCTCTAGCTAATTTTTTTCCCATAAATTGAAGATGATTCAATATATAAATCACTAACAAAAAAATATTTAAAGTCAGAACGCCTAATAAGCTTCACTAAAGATAATGAAGGTGGGGGCATTGTCTGACAATAACGACCAGAAGGATACGACTGCATCTGTGGAGAGGCTGTTGAAAGGCAAATATTCCGATCTGATCATTCTCTCAGCAGTGATCCTGACCTTTATAATGTTGATAATAATCTCTACTGCATTAACATAGTCAGAAAATAGACAGGAAACATTAAAAAAGGGGCTCTGACTAAAAAGAGAAGCCTTAAGCCTGTGCGCGAATTATAAGCCCTGAAAATGCTCTTTTAGCCTTTCCACAATCTCCGGCAAGGCCAGGCTCTCTTGCCCTCCACCGGACATATCGCGCAATGTGAGCTTGCCTGAATCCAGCTCGTCCTTGCCCACGATTACCACAAACTCCGCCCCCGCGCCGGCCGCAGCCTTGAGCTGGGCGCCCAGGCCCCTGCCCATGACATCCAGGACCACAGGCATGCTCCTGCGCAGCTCCCTGGCAATTTTCGCGGCCTGCACCTTGACGTCAGGCGTAAAAGCCAGAAAGACGGCAGACCTATGCGTGGGTTTTATTTGCACAATCTCCATGATGCGGTCAAAGCCCAGGCCAAAGCCTGTAGATGAGGTCTCCTTGCCCCCGAAAAGGCTGGCCAGCTCGTACGTTCCTCCGCCGCAGATCTGCCGCTGTGCTCCCAGGCCCTCAGCATAGATCTCAAAGACAGTGCCGGAGTAATACTCCAGGCCGCGCACAATCTCAAAGTCGATGGTGAAGTTGACGCCGTAGGCCTTCAGAAGGTCCACCGTTTCCTGAAACTCCTCAAGCCTCAGCTCGGCGCTTACCGTCCGCCCCTGGCGCGCCGAGCCGCGACCGGATGGAGATGAGGCCACGCCCTCAGGCGCGCTCGCAGGTGCGCTCGCGAGGGGTGCATCAGACGGCTCCGGCTCCTGCGCGCCCAGATCCCGGACGATCTCAATGGCCTTATCCAAAGCATGCTGCCCCTTCAGATCGATCAGTTCCAGCAGGCCGAGATGGCTGCACCCGATATCCTCCAGGAGAGCGGCAAGAGCTGAGCGCTCCTTCTTGTCGATCATCCTCATGACGGAAGACCGGTGTTCCGCCCCGATCTTGCTGAGCAGGGAACGAATCAGCCCCAGATAGCCAACGTGAATATCCCCGGCAACGCCCACGCTCCTCAGCATCCCGTCCGCGAGGGCTATGGCCTCAGCCTCAGAATCGGGTTTGGCGCCGCCGATAAGCTCGCCGCCCATCTGCCAGAACTCTCTAAAGCGCCCCTTCTGAGGCCGCTCGTAACGGAAACAGTTGCCGAAATACCAGAGCCGCTGCGGCTTGGGGGAATTTTGCAGCTCGGAGACATACATGCGCATCACTGGAGCCGTCAGCTCCGGCCGCAGGGCGAGATCGCGCCCACCCTTATCCTTGAAGCTGTAGATCTCCTCTATCACGGACGCGCCCGATTTTATGGTGAACAGCTCGAGATGCTCAAAAGTAGGGGTAGCTACCTCCCGGTATCCCCAGCGCTCCAAAACATCCTGCATGGCCTTTTTGGCCTGGCCCCTTTTCTCTGTCTCCTCGGGGAGAAAATCCCTGGTGCCTCTCGGTCTCTGGATGGTCATATCGAGAGAAGGAATGAAACAAAATGCCCTTATAGTTTGTGATGGCCCCGCGTCAACTCCTCAAAATCTCATTTGAGCTTTTCTTCGACCTCAGAAGGACAGATAATTATCTGCACCGGTTTTATCACTATGTTGGAAGTAGCCACTGCACTGCCCCCTTGCACGGTATTAATGGCACTGACGGAGATGCCACTCACATCAATATCCAGATTATTGCCGAGGAGCGGCTGTGACTGTGCATTTATTCTTGCCAGCTGACCATTTTTTCCCTCATTTTTCATGCTGGCGTTAAAAGCATTATCAACAATTTTGTCTATATAACTATCATCCCAATTTTCGTTCGGAAAAGCTCTCTTCGCGCCCTCCTGACCGGTGACAGCTACATCCAGAGAATTGACGAGACCCTGTGCTTCTGGGTTCCCATACTGCGCACCATCGTAAATGATATCCCTCTCTTTAACAGCATTCATAGCTGTCAAATCCGAAACCTGCTCACTTGAATCAGATTCATTCAGCGCAATCTTTTCATCCGATGGCAGAAAGCCAGGTGTAAGATCGGGAGAATGAATATGCCCTACCCCCCATTCGCGATGAGTATGGTCGAAAGGACGGGATTGTGCTTCCTTCAGCCCTTTTTGCAGATCAGGCAAATATGGCTGATCAGAGGCGGCCGCACTAAGCGAAATAAGAAGACAAATAAAAACGGCCCCCACCAGCAGACGGCCAGTGGGTCCCAGTATTTTATTCATATTTCATCCCTCGGGCTCATTGCCCCGAAGTTTACTGCTGGTTGGTCACAATCTCTACGTTGTTCTGGGCCAATACAGATATGGCGTTTCTGCTGAATATGCCTACCTGTAAGCTGCCGGCTCCGAGGGCCAGAGCATCCCTGCTGCCAACCTTGACCTGCTCGATATTATATTTGGGACTGCAAGATGAGCATGTCTGGCTGTCACCAGTATCCTGATTCTTCTTGATCTTCAGATTGTTTTGTGCGGTGACCTGCTTGGTATTGTCGTTGAAGAGGCCTAACTGGCCAGTAGCTCCAAAGCCGAATGCTCTAGCTCTGTCGTTTCCAACATCAATCGAGTCGTAGTTCGCATTAACCGCGGCAGGGAACCTGAAGGCGCCCGCGCCGGTCTCAAAAATCCCCTGTCCCAGGATGTCTACTCCGCCGCTTCCTATCATTGCCGTTTGAGCCAAGGCAGGAGCCGCAAATGCGGCCAGTGCCATAGCCAGCACAAAGAACATTGCTACTCTTCTAATAGTCTCACCCCATTAATTCTTTTAGTTGTACTTAACTAAGTTTCAATTATATATATACGTTTTGGTGTAGTTTTTCATGAAAAAATAGAATTATAGAAATATTCTTATGTAGAAATTTTGCATGGGATATGCGCTGCAAATAATAGGATATGCGATCAAAGATACCGAAATACAGCATATATGAAAACAATTAGGATAAAGGTAAATATATTATAAGAAGTAGAAAAGATAAAACAATCCTGCAATAAAAACTAAAGTGCGATGCAAATCGAAAATTCCTGCATCATCTCAGCTTCGCCTCAACTTCAGAGGGGCAAACGATGATCTGCACCGGCTCTATGATAATATTAGAGGTAGCCGTAGCACTTCCTCCTTTCATGGTATTTATGGCGCTAACTGATATGTCATGGACATCCACGTTTAGATAATTTCCAGCGTGGCTTATGTCATTTTTATCTAATTCTCTGCCGCCAATGCTATCTTCTTGCCACTCCATATGAGAGGAATCATCTGCTGACGGTTCAACATCACCTGTAGCACTTCTGATCGGGCTCTTATCCACATTATCTTTTGCTTTGCCGCTTACACTTATATCCTGGGAGTTTACCAATCCCTGAAAATTTGGATCTCCATTCTGAGAATCCTTGTAAAGCAAATCCCTCTGTTTTAAGGAATTTATCGCAGACAGATCTCTCACATTCGCGATTGAATTGGAGTTATCCATCACGATCTCTTCCTTTTCTGGAGTGGACGGAGAGAATGAACCGGGAAGAATTGGTCGCACAGGCATAGTTTGTCGGCTCGACCATGGAAAATAGATGGTATCCCCGCCGACTTTGAGTACGCCTAAATCAGAACTCTTTTCATGGTGACGAGAATAAAAAGACTGCTCTTTGAATTTATCGAGCTGTTCCAGGCCATTTAACTGACGCCCAGCTAACGCTGGAGTCAACAAGATGCAAATAAGGAGAATTCCCACTAGCACCGGGCTAGTGGGTTTGCTCGAGATCTTCATTTCAGTCCTCTCAGATTAGGAGACTCTGAATTACTGCTGATTGGCTACGATCTTGACATTATTGGTAGCTGAAGCGAATCCGAAAGCCATGGCCTCCCTATTTCCCACCTTAATCTGATCGACATTCACCTTGATGCAGGTGTCCATACAGCCAATTTGAGCACCATCACCCTCCACTTCACAGGGTTCACATGCACCGGTATCCTGATTCTTCTTGATCTCCAGGTTATTAGTAGCTGCGGCCATGGGAGTCATTTGCCAAATATTCCCAAATGCCATAGCCCTATCATTGCCTACGTCAATGGTGTCGATATTAGTGTCCTGAGCTTCCGGGAACCTGGTAAGGGCCCCATCGGTCTCAAAAATCCCAGTTCCGAGAATATCCACACCGCCGCTTCCAGCCAAGCCAAAATTGCTCTGCGCCATAGCAGAAACGGATAACATGGCTATAGCCAATGCCAATACAACACCTATTTTTTTGATAATCTCACCCCATACATTCTTTAATATAGACGGATGTTAGCATTGATAATATTTATATTTTTTGGTAAGACATACTAACTAGGGTATGATCTTTGGGACATACTAGCTATAAGAAATTGAGCGTACAGGAATAGATTATGATTTAAATATTAATGAAGTATAATTACCTTGAGCAAATCACACGCAAGAAAAACATCGAGTTGTGAATTATAGCTTAGGAGAAGATCAGCTTGCGAACCTTCATAGTAGCCAGATCGACAATGGGCACCACACCAGCCACGGGCTGGATGTTCATTTTCTTCTGAAAATCGGTCTGAGACTGCCAGGTTCCGCTATTGATCACAGCCACGCCCTTGTACCTGGCAATACCCACAGTATGGACATGTCCGCAATGCAATATAGCCGGTGGCCGAGAGATGACATAATGGTCTTCATGCTCGGGCGCTATGGAGACGCGACTGCCGTAAATAGGAGATAGATGCCGCCTTCTCAGCATCTCGATCATAGCCTTCTCCGGCGCAGCGTAAGAGATGCCGGGCAGGCGCAAGACCAGATCGTCTATGCTTCGACCATGGTAGATCAAGACCGATACACCGCTCAAAGTTACCCAGGCTGGATTGCCCACAAAGAGCATGTCTTTTCGGAAATACCTCTGCACATCCTCAGGAAGAGCGGGCTGGGGCTCTGCCTGACGCACAATATCGTGATTGCCGGGAGCAATGATCACTTTTATGCCCTTTCGTATGCC
>CAYXSJ010000133.1:0-7458 GCA_964467095.1 uncultured Methanotrichaceae archaeon | reverse complement strand
GAGTACACCTACCGTAGTTGTACCTTTGAACACCTCGACCATCTAATTACCTCAATTAAAATCAGAAAACGGACATGCTCCTTTTTACTTCTGCTATATAAATACTTTCCGCCGCCGTGCCGCCGTATTGAATTAAGGAATATAGGGATTAGGAAATGACTGTACACGGTTCCCTAGAAATATGAGGCCGTACAAGACCGTAATGTGAACGACCTTGCCGGCCTTGCCGCCTTTGTCCACAAATACTACATCGATCCCATAATATACGATACAGGCTATAATCCTGTGGATACCATCACCTGGGCGATAATCCTGGGTCTGGCCATCCTTGGCTTGATAAAACTGCTTGGTCGCCGGGATATTTCAATGGATGAGCGGCTGCTGCTCTCAACCCTGCCTTACGTCCTGGCGGGCTCAAGTTTGAGGGTGATAGAGGATGCAGATCTGGTTGCAGCCCCCTGGAGATATCTTTTAATCACGCCGCTTATATTCTTCCTGGTCTTTCTGATCACGGCTGCCTGCCTGATCCTCACCCGGAAGATCTGGGGCGAGAAGTTTCATGCCAGATATGCTGCCGCTGGCCTTATCTGGACGTTTTTCAATTTGGCTGTTCTTTCCACGCTCGGATTTAAGAACTCCTGGGTCATAGCTGCTGTCTTCCTGCTGGGCTCGGCCCTCGCGGGAGGCATACTCGTTTGCCGGCACCATCTCTTCGCACTGAAGTTTTTAGACGACAGATTAAACCAAATGATCATCTATGCGCATATGCTGGACGCCAGCTCAACCTACTTCGGTGTGGACTGGTTCTCCTACTATGAAAAGCACGTAGTTCCAACTCTTCTCATAAACCTGACCGGCTCCGCAGCTATTATGTTTCCGCTCAAGCTTCTCATCCTTCTGCCCGTGCTGAGCATGATCGACAAATCTCTGCTGGAACCATCTTTGCGAAATCTCACCAAACTGACCCTGATCACACTGGGCCTGGCGCCTGCCATCCGAAATACGCTACGTTTGGCCCTGGGAATCTGAATAACGAAAAAAGAAAGCTCCAGTTGCCTGCCAGATAGCGTCCATACGCCTGCAGGCCGGGCCGGGCAAGGCAGCTATTTTTCCAGCATATTGCGGTGCGCTTCTCTGAAACCTGGATCTCTCATCAGGCAGGAGCATCTCCCCTTGAACCATGAGTAGCGAGTCATTTCCTTCCAGATCTCCTTCAAGCTCTTATCTTTGATATTGCCAAAGGAGAGCGGCATGTAAGCGCAGGGCAAGGCCTCGCCGGCCCCGTCCACGTGAATCCACCTTCTTCCGGCGAAGCATCCGAACATCTCCGGGCCGAGCAGGTAGGGCAGGGCCGAAACGCGCGGCCCTTCCGAGCGGTTCTTTTCCTTGTGAAAACGCTCCAGCCGCAGGACATCACTGGATGTCAGCACCTCATCCACATGCGTTGCCCATCGGCCCACGGCCACAATCTCGTAAAAGGAAAGCTCATGCACTCCCAGATCCCTGGCCAGAGAAAAAGCATCCTCCAGGTGGTCGATGTTATGTGGGGAAGTCACCATGAAGAGATCGACCAGGAGGCCTGCCTCCAGAGCGTTTTTGACACCATCGAGCGCATCGCGAAATGCTCCCTCGCGTCCCCGCATCCGGTCATGCTCTTTTTCAAAGGGACTGTCGATGCTTATTCGCACGGCATAAAGCCCGGCCTGCTTGAGCTGGCGTGCCCTCTCTGCCGTGAGGTGGTAGCCGCTGGTAAATGAGGTGGCAATGGCCCTCTCGCCCACGGAGGAAACCAGATCGGGCAGATCTTTTCTCAGCATGGGCTCGCCCCCGTCAAAAGTTATGAGATAAGACCCCATATCCAGGGCCTGGGAGATCGCATCTTTCACAACGGCGCTCTCCAGAATCTCTCCCTGACGGGTTGGGGCGCTGCAGTGAATGCAGTCATTGGGGCAGGCCCGCATAACGGCTATAGAAAACTGATCGGGCACGGGCCGCCCTGTCATGGCACCAATCTGGGCAGAGAGCATGCGATCGAATGCCAGGCTTGGTGCTGGCGGAATCCAGGTGGAGAAGATGAATCTGTCCGGCCCGGTGCTGATGGGCTTCTCGTCGGCGAAGATCTTGTTGATCCTGTCCATGACCGGCCCGGCCAAAGGAGCGAGCGCGCCCCGCGCATCCAGCCGGATGCCTCTTTCGTCGGCGGAAGCCTCGACCCTCAGCAGAGGCTTTTTTGCAATCTGCATCTCTGTAGTCCCCGGTGCGTCATCTCGTCCACAATGCTCTCCAGGCGAGATTTCATATCATCGCAGCCAGAGGTGGCAAGGAGGGCTTTCCTGGCGGCAATGCTGTGTTCCTCGATGACCTTTATGCACATCAGTCTCGGGGCATCAGGGGCATCATCCGCACAGTTGCCGCTGTAGATTCTGGGAAGGGTAACAGAAGTCTTCTTGGACGATTTTCCCTGATCCAGTCCCAGAAATTCCTCCAGGTCATCAAGTACCTGATAGCCCAGTCCCAGGTGCATCCCGTAGCTCTCCAACCGGGCCACATCCTGCAAAGATGCGTCGGCAATCAGCCCGCCCATCTTGGCTGACGCAGAAAAAAGCGTGGCGGTTTTCTTGAAAATGCATTGATAATAATCGTCGGGAGAGCTGGCGATCGACAGGTCCATCAGTTCTCCCTCAGACATGTCCATGCAGGCAGAGGAAAAAGCGCTTATTACCGGCTGGCTATAATGGGATATCAGTTCAATTGATCGCGAGATGAGCCAGTCGCCGGCGAGAAGAGCCGCTTCCGGCCCGAAGCGCTCCACTACGCTTTGCGCTCCTCGCCTCTCCACGCCCTGGTCGAGAATATCGTCATGCACAAGGGACGCGGCATGCACCAGCTCAATGGCCAGAGCAGCATTCACGGCCCGAGATGCGCTGCCGCCCAGAGCCTGTGCCGAGAAGAGCAGGATAAGGGGACGAACCCTCTTTCCTGGAGACGAGAGAACATAGCTGATTATCTCTCCCAGAGGAGAATCAGGCAGGCTTCTCACCAGTTCGGCAAGCTCTTTATTTATCAGATGGTATTCATCCCAGCCGGAGAACATCGAATAGGGTACTGCCGGCCTGGCTATTTAGCTTTTGCTAATGCGAATAATTTAATTTGTAATATTTTGGAAAGACTTGTGATGCATCCTTGCGGATCAGACTCGTGTATTTCGCGCAGGCCTCAGCCGCATGGATCAGGTTTATATATTAATATGATGACTGACTGTCAGTCATAAATTGTCAGTCATAAGCAAGGGAAAGATACATGGAAATGCGTGATGCAGAAAGAAATAGACGAAAATCAAACGTGGCTCTGCTTTCAGTAACCTCGAATACCTGCCTTGTGATTCTCAAACTTTTTGTAGGAATGATGATCGGATCGGTCTCTGTGATCTCCGAAGCCATCCATTCAAGTGTTGACCTGCTGGCTGCCATCATTGCATTGTTTGCCGTGAGAAAATCAGGCAAGCCAGCCGACGAGGATCATCCCTTCGGACACGGCAAGGTTGAGAATATCTCGGGAACCGTCGAGGCTTTGCTTATCTTCCTCGCGGCAGGCTGGATAATCTTTGAGGCTATAAAAAAACTGAGAAATCCCGAGCCTCTGGATGAAGCATGGCTGGGCATCGCAGTCATGCTGTTTTCCGCATTGGCAAATATCTTTGTTTCCATGAATCTCTTTAAGGTGGGCAAAGAAACGGATTCCGTAGCTCTGATGGCGGATGCGTGGCATCTGCGAACTGACGTTTACACATCGCTTGGTGTTTTCGCTGGCCTGGCTGTCATCTTCGCAGGCGGATTTGTCTTTCCCGGAGTAGATTTGCGATGGGTGGATCCAGTGGTCGCGATAGGAGTCGCTTTGCTGATCATAAGAGCTGCGTATCATCTGACGGTTGAGTCTGCACGCGATCTGGTGGATGTGGGTCTTCCATTCGAAGAGGTAGACGAAGTTCGCAGGCACATAAAGGCTTTCGCTCCAACCATTAGAGGATTTCACCACCTGCGCACGCGAAAAGCAGGAGCCATTCGTTTCGTGGAATTTCATATCCGAGTCGATGCATCGATGTCTGTGGACGAATCGCATCGCATTGCCGACATGATTACATGTTCCATCAAACAGCACTATCCGGGAACTGCTGTGACCATCCATATTGAGCCCTGCAATTGTGCCCTGTCTAAAGATGGCTCATGTGGCTGCCTCTTAAGTGAAAAAGAGTGGCAAGAGCTGAAAACGAATACAACAAAAGAATGAAATGATATCGGGTGAGGTTTTTTGGTGCAATCGGTGCAAAAGATGAAACGAATTACAAAAGGCCCGGAAGAGAGAAGGCAAGAATTGATAGATACGGCAGAGCGCCTCTTCATGGAAAACGGATATGAGCATACCGCAATTAGCGATATTGTCAAGGAGCTGAATGTTGCCCAGGGAACGCTCTATTATTACTTCCGCTCAAAGGAAGATATACTGGAAGCAGTTGTGGAGAAGAGCATCGCAGACCTGGAGCAGAATGTCATCCGGCTCATTCAAGATGAAAGCATTCATGAGGCAGACAGGTTCAATGAGGCAATTAATGGAATTCTCAGGTTCGTTTCCCAAAGGAATGACTTCATTGACTTTCTCCATCAGGACATAAATGCTGTAATGCATGCAAAGCTGGAGAAGGCAACTGTAGAGCGAATAGCTCCTATTCTGTCCGAGTTGGTGGCCAAAGGAAATGCGGAGGGTCGTTTCAATATAGAAAATCCCACCGAGACGGTTGAGTTTCTGAGCACTGCTCTGGTCTATATCTTCCACCAGCCGGATATCAACACCGATCAGCAGCGTCGTGAGAAGCTATGTCGTTCTCTGGAGACAATCCTGAACAGGGTTCTGGAGCCCAAGGATTATAAATTCACACTAACAATTTAATATTTTAATTTGAAATGATAATCAAAGCAATCGGCTGGATTCTATTTTGGTGCATCTTCCTGCTACCACGCTGTATCCTTCTTTATCCAGCTTCTTTATGGCCTCAGGGCTCTCTGTGCCCGGCTGCATCCAGAAGACCCTGAATCCTTTCTGCTTGGCCTCCTCGGCTAAAGCCGGCACGGCAGAGGGCCTTCGGAATACATCAATGATGTCGATCTCATCCGGGACGTCCTGGAGGCAGGCATAGACCTTCTCGCCCAGAATGGTCCTGCCGGCATAATTGGGATTGACGAGATAGAGCTTGAAGCCTCGGCTTTGCAGGACATCGGAGACGAAGTAGCTGGGCTTGTAAGGATCAGGCGAGATGCCGACCACGCAGATGGTGCGGCAGCTTGTCAGGGCCTCTTTCAGGTCCTCATCTTCTCGAAGGATGGGCATATGCAGATCTTGTACTTATTGGAATAAATAATTTAAGGGACTTCAGCTCTTCTTGCAGAGCACCTTGTCCATGAATATCAGATTCTCTGGCGGCTCGGCCAGCCTCACCTTTTCTCCCCGGACATCAACAACGGCATCGAGCCTGGTGAAGTGGACCTGCGAAATTCTGACCAGCGGCTCGCACCCTTTCTGAAGATGCTCTTTAAAGCCGTCGATCTTGCCGCCCTCTCCCATGTAGTCCACTATGCGGCGGAAGAGCTTGGGAAAGATGGCCACCTCTTCCGTTATGGCCTTCAGGTTGGAGACGGAAAAGCCCTTGCAGGTCTTGTCGTAAGTCCACAGTCCCTTTTCCTCCTCTCGGGCGTTTGTCACGGCTTTTGTCATGGGAAGCCGCAGATCAGAGAAGAGGCCGTTGTAGTACATGGGATAGGCCAGGCCGCGAGCAAGCAGACTGTAGTTGAGGCTCTCTTTTAGTATCGACTCATCCAGTGTGATCTCTGCTCCGTCCTTCTCCGCCGTCTCCCCGGAGAAGGCAAAAGCTACCGGGCGGCGGTTGCTCTCTGTGCTGCGGGCCAGTATGTACCCAACCGCTGCATCCTGGGCCTTGATCACAGTAGTCTGGGTCTCATTCCAGACGACCTCATTGATTCCCAGGAAGGAGAGAAGGTAGCGGGCGGCAGCTCGGGCGGGCCGCAGCGGCTGGAAGAAGCCCTGGTAGTGTGTTTCCAGAGCATCAACTGCCTCGATGCGTAGCTGTGCATGGCCGCGGGCGTTGCACTCCACAGCCGGGCCGGAGAGCTTCTTCCAGAGGGCGGGATCTTTGGCCTTGAAGCGGATGGAATCGCCGTCAGGGCTGTAGCCGATCACGTGGAAGGTTCCCTTGATCAGAGTAAACGACATTTATATCATCTCAAATAGTTTTTCAATGTACCTATTTTTAGTACTGAGTTATTTTTAGGATTTAAATTTTCTTGTTGAGTTATAGAATATCAAAAGGGGGATAATAAACTGATAGAAAAGAAAAACAAGGCCCTTCGTCTATCTCCGATTCAAGGGCGAAAGGGCCTGCTTAGGGAAGTCCGTCCCCAGAGGGTGGTTTGCGGCGACTCAAGGGGACTCAATGGCCACTTGAATCCCGTACTTCAGCTTTAACTATTGGGTTCCCTTGTACCACTTTTGCCTCTACTACGTATCCTGCGGGATATTCTACTACTTTTCCAGCTTTTGGTTCTATATCTTCTATAGGATATTTATCAAACTCGGACTTAGCCCTAGCTGCAAATTCCCCATCTTCCCCTTTACGAATAAGTCGCTTAGAAGCTTCAGTTCCCTGCTTTGCAGAGAGAAGGTCTTTGCTTGCAGAGGCTGAACCACTTATTGGGGGAAGTTGTCCTCCTGCATCTTGTTTAATAGATACACTGCCGATTTTAGTTTCTACTTTTGCCCATTCATTAACCCCACAACGCGATCTACTAGCTTCTGTCTTCCATGTAAAATGCATTCCTTTTATAGATTCTATTAACGAGGAACCACATGAACTACTTACGGATGCTTCTTCTTTACCTGCTTTTGCAAGGCCAGAGTATTTATCGATGGCTGCATCGCCCAATATCTCAATGGTATCTTTCGTAAAGCCATATTTACATTCAGCCGCTAACTCAACGAAGATACTACGTCCGTTTGCAGAGTCGAATTCAATCTTCAACTGCCCCTCCTTTTTCTCTGGCGGTTTATATCCTTTCCAGGTTCCTGATATTTTTATCTTTGCAGTTGCTCTCTTGCTTGGATCACTTATTTCTTCATCAATATCTGTATTTCCTGTGAACTCTTCTCCCGCTTGCAATGATACTGTCTTTAAGCCAAAAAGATCCACTCCCGCTTGGCTATAGTATGCAATTGCTTGACCATCCTGGCTCTCCGTGCTTTCCACATTCATCTTTGAATTTGATCTGTAACCACAGCTCTTGTAGCCCGATGATTCCGATGCAATCTTCTCTCCAATTGCCTCGTCGAACTGGCCTAGTGTCTGCAGAGATTGCGAATTGGCATAGGTGCTGCCCTCGTTTGAGTAGCCAA
>CAYXSJ010000132.1:0-7511 GCA_964467095.1 uncultured Methanotrichaceae archaeon | reverse complement strand
TCCTTTCTCGGTCCGCCCCATGATCCTATGAGGAAGAACATGGGGATGAGCACTATCTCCCAGAAGATGTAGAACAGGAAGAAGTCCAGAGATGTGAAGACTCCCAGTACGCCCACTTCGTTGAGCAGAAGCAGGGCAAAATACTGATTGGGCTTCTTTGTCTCTCCCCAGGAGTATATTATTACCAGTATGGATACTATCGTGGAAAGCAGAACTAAGGGAAATCCTATACCGTCGACGCCTAAGGTATACTTGACCCCAATGGACGGAACCCAGTCATAGCTCTCCACAAACTGCATCATCTTCGAAGTTTTGTCAAACTCCATGTACATTTGCAGGGATAGGACCAGAGGAATGAGCGAGGCTATTAGGGCCACGAATTTGGCCTTGGTTCCCGCAAAGAAGGATACCACCGCCCCCAGAAGGGGAATGGCGATCAATAGCGAGATTACGTTTGAGATCATACCAGGCCCACCTCCATAGCCAGAGTAATTACAACCACCAGTACCACAACTCCCAGCACCAGCGCAGCGACGTAGTTTTGCACCACGCCGGTCTGAACCTTTCTCACATGCTGTGCGAATCCCATTATCCAGGCAGAGAGCCAGTTGAGCCAGCCGTCCACCAGCTTGATGTCGATCATGTTGCAGATCAAAGCCGTGCCGTAGACTACAGTTTCAGCGAACCAGCCGGTCATGATTTCATGCTGATAGTATCCCTTGAGGAGTATCTTGCGAATGGGATCCCTCTCGCTGGTAACCTGGCTGGGGTCAAACTTCTTGATTTTGTCCCAGTAGAATAGCCCGGCTGTGAGAATGCCGCCTATGGCGACTATGATGGGCAGTATCTGAATATACCAGGGCTCTCCATGCGCTTCTTCTCCACCCGCTTCACCTTCCGTGGCAGCGTGTTCGCCTTCTGCAGCGGCTCCACCATGCTCGCCTTCAGCGGCAGCGCCGTGCTCTCCTTCAAGCGCATGGCCTCCGATCAAGCCGAGCTGTGCAAAGTCAAGGTCGTAATGCTCGAAGTTGGAGTCAAGGTAGCTATAGAAATCCTCTTGCGCCGCAAAGCCGAATCCAAAAGCGAATACAGCCAGAATCACCAGCGGCCCAATCATGACCATGGGCGACTCATGTTTGCCGTAGTCGGATCTTTCCTTGCCGGTAAAGACCGTGAACCACATTCTGAAAGTATAGATAGCTGTCAGAACGGCGGCCAGGACCAGGAATATGTAGGGCAGGAAGTTGATCATCACTCCGTACTCATAGGCAATTACTATGATTTCATCCTTGGAGAAGAATCCCGTGAATAAGGGGAATCCGGCCAAAGAAAGTGCGCCTACGAGCATGGTGTACATGGTCCACTTCATGTATTTTCCTACGCCACCCATTTCCCGCATATCGTTAGTATTGACGGCGTGAATGACTGATCCGGCACAAAGGAAGAGCAGCGCTTTGAAGAAAGAATGTCCAATGAGATGGAACATGGAAACTCCCACAGCAAAGGTTCCTACAGCCGCTCCTACTCCTAAGCCCGCCATCATAAAGCCGAGCTGAGAAACGGTGGAAAAGGCCAAGACCCTCTTGATATCAAAGGAAGTCAGGCCCATGGTTGCCGCAAACAGAGCTGTGAATGCACCCACTGCTGCTACGGCCGTCAGCCCATGAGGCGCGGCATAGAAGAGCGGGAACATTCTGGCCACCAGGTAGACACCCGCTGTAACCATGGTTGCAGCATGAATCATGGCTGAAACGGTGGTTGGCCCCTCCATGGCATCAGGAAGCCAGACATGCAGGGGGAACTGACCTGACTTGCCCACTGCGCCGCCCAAAAGTCCCAGGGCGATGAGCGTCAGTTGATCCGGAGCGATCTGCGCGATATGGGCATAGATTACCGGGAACTGCAAAAGGTACTCTCCAGGCTTGAGAGCGATGTTCAGGCCGGCCAGATTATTGTATAGCAGAACTATGGATGCCAGGAAAAAGACGTCGCCCACACGCGTTGTCAGGAAAGCCTTCTTAGCAGCCGCAGCCGCAGAGGGCTTTCGGTACCAAAAGCCGATCAAGAGATAAGAACACAGTCCCACCAGCTCCCAGAATATAAAGAGCTGAAGCAGGTTATCGGCATAGATGAGGCCCAACATGGAAGCGGAGAACAATGCAGCCTCCGCGAAATACCTCGCTGCGCCCGGATCGCCATTCATGTATCCATTGCCATAGATGTGGATCAGCGTAACCACAAAGGATACCATGAGCAGCATCACTAGCGCGAGAGGATCTATCAGAATCCCTATATTGAAGTTGGCAAACCAGGGTATGGTCTGATGTATTATCTCATTGGGATAAGTCTCTGAGAATATTCCCAGAGAGACTATCAGCGCGCCTAAGGTTGCCAGGACGGTGATGAAGCCTCCCCCTCTGGGCAGATGCCAGCCTAAAAAGAGGCATAGCAAAAAGGCCAGTACAGGAAGTGCTACTATCAGATATGCATAATCGGCATACATTCCTTACCACCTCATAGCGTTGATGTTGTCCAGGTCTATGGTTCCGTACAGCCTGTACAGTGAAATCATTATCGCAAATCCGACGCCTGCTTCAGCCGCCGCCAGCGCAATGGAGAACAGGGCAAAGACCTGGCCGTTCACATTGGGCTGGGAGGCCGAGAAGGCGACGAGATTGATGTTGGCGCTATTGAGCAAGAGCTCGATGCACATCATCAGCTTGATACCGTTCTTTTGAGTAATAAGACCGTACAAGCCGATGGTGAACATCAGAGAAGCCAGCAATATGTAAAGCTCCAACGGTATCATCGGTAAATCTCCCTCCTTGTCATACGTTGTCGCCCTCCTCAGGCAACCTCCTTTCGTGCAACCCACACTGCACCAACCAAGGCAGCCGTCAAGACCAGGGCCAAGATCTCAAAGGCAAAGACGTAAGAGGTGAAGATCTCAAATCCCACGTCTCCTATGCCGCTTTCCGGCATCTTCATTCCCTCTTGGGGCACAAAGCTTGACGGCTGTTTTTCGCTTGCTCCCCAGTCAGACAGGGAAAGCGAGGCGAATAGAGCTGCCAGGAAGGCCAGGGTAATGATGATTATCTTAAATTTCGCCATGGGACTCCTCCAGAATTGTCTTCCTCGTAAGCATCACGGCAAAGAGTATCAATACTCCGATGGCTCCGATGTACACCAAAACCTGAGAGACACCAACGAATGTGGCATTCAGGGAGATGTACAAAGCTGCTACGCCGGCAAAGCTTCCCAGCAGATAAAGAGCGCTGTGAACTATATTCTTGGCGTAGATGACAAGAGCCGATAATAGCACGATGATTGCTGCTATGGTCAGGAAGGCCAAAAGCTCAATGGCAAATCGTATGTCGTAGGCAAGCAGCTTTTCTAAGACAGTTTGCGACCAGGGCGACAGAAGTACAATAAGCGCCAGGCCGCCGAAGATCACACCCAGAGCTAAGAGCAAAACCAATAGCTCGATGATAGTCCGAATGACATTTGCGCCCGACTTTTCCGACATCATGCAGCACCTCCTTCATTAGGCTTGGCCTCTGATGCCGCTTTTTTCTTGGCTGCATTATTGGCAGCAGCGCCTTCCTTGGCCGGTTTTTTGGCAGCACCTTCTTTTGCTGAGCCTTCTTTTGCTGAGCCTTCTTTTGCAGCGGCCTTTTTAGCGGCAGCCTTCTCGGCAGCAATTCTCTTGGCCTCAGCCTCGAGGTCTGCAACCTCTTTAGCTGAGAACCTCTTGGTTGACAGGAAATCTGGACCCTTTATGATGTCCTTTCTCTCCCAGCCTGCCATAATGACCTTCTGGCCCATTTTCAGGCATTCGACAGGGCACTCGTCCACGCATAGCCCGCAGAACATGCATCTTCCATAGTCTATCTGCGGAAACTGCATCTTCTTGTTCTTGAGAGGGTTTCCGAATTTGAAATGAACCATCTCAATGCAGCTATTGGGGCAGACTCTGGCGCAGGAACCGCAACCTATGCATATGGTGGCATTCAGCTCGTGAATGCCTCTCTCCGCGGCAGGAAGCTCCATCATTACCTCAGGATAGAGCCTCGTGACCTCGACCTCCCGCGTGGCGATCTTCAAAGGCCAGCTGAAGTTCTTTATCATCTTTCTCTTCAACATCTCAATGCCACCTCATGCAAAGTAAGACCCGATTATGACTGCCCACCCCAAATTCACGAGGGAGAGCGGCAGCATCCATTTCCACCCCAGGTCAGTTACTTGATCGATTCGCAGCCGGAAGAGCGAGGCCCTGATCAATATTATGAACCATATGACGATGATTACCTTCATGAGCAGCCAGATCATGGGTGAGATTATATCCAGAAGTGGTATGGGTATGATCGGCCCCTGCCAGCCACCCAGGAATAAGAGCGCCATCAGAATGGACCCCAAAAGGAAGTTGTTGTACTCCTGGAAATAGATCAAACCCCATCTGATTCCGCTGTACTCAGTACTGTAACCGCATATGATTTCTTCCTCTGCCTCGCTCTGATCGAATGGAACCCTTCCCAGATCTGTCACCAGCGCAATTATGAAGATGATAAATCCGAGTGGCTGGGCAAAGGCATTCCAGACCGTCTGGCTCTGTACGATCTCCACCAGATTGAGGCTGTGGGCCATAACGGCTACCGATATGACGCAGACCCCCATGGGAACCTCATAGGCAATCATTCTGGCTATGCCTCGAAAAGCACCCAGGATGGAGTACTTGTTGTTGGAGCTGTAACCTGCCATGAAGACAGCGATGGACATTATGCTAAGAGCTGCTTCCACATAAAACGCGCTGATATCCATGTTGGCCACGACGAGGGGGTAATCCTTGCCTCCGATATGCAGTGCCCCGAATGGTATGGCCGCAGCCACCAGCATGGTACCAGCAGAGGCGAGGATGGGAGCCCATACATAGACGCCCTTGTCAACGCCTTTAGGAATGACATCCTCTTTGGTGAACAGCTTGATGGCATCGGCGCCTAGCTGAAATATACCCCATCTTCCACCAACACGATTGGGACCAAACCGGTTGCAGAAATCGCTCATGACTTTTCTGTCGGCCCAGATCACCAGCATGGCACCGACGTTGACCACGGCAGAAAGTACCGCAGCACCTATTATGCCTATGATCAGGGCGAATATCGCCGGCTCCTGGGCGGCAAATTGGGTGATGATCTCTATTATTCCGTCCAAATCCTCTCCCTCCTACCTGTCCGATTCAGATGGGCAGCCATCCATGCTTCCGGCTATTGCCACCGCATCTGCAATATAGACCCCTTCCAGAACCGGAGTCAAGGTCTGGAATGTAGCGTAGAATGGCCCTCTGACCTTTACCCGATAGGGCTTGTCGCCACCATCGCTGATCACATACATTCCCATCTCGCCTCTGGGATCCTCGACCCTATAGTAGGCCTCTCCCGCCGGAATCTTCTTGGGGATCTTGGCATCCGTCTTGATGGGGCCGGAGGGAATCTTATCCAGGCATTGCTCGATGATGCGAATGCTCTGCAATATCTCTCTCAGCGTGCAATCGATCCTGTCAGCGGAGTCTCCTCTAGTTCCGGTTACTATATCGAAATCCAGTTCGGGATAGACCAGTATGGGATCCTCTCTTCGCATGTCGTAGGCCACGCCCGCAGCCCTCAGCACTCTTCCGGCACATCCCATGCGCTTGGCTGTCTCGGCCGAGATGGAACCAATATTTTCCATTCTGGCATGGTAAATCGGATCCTGAGCAAACAGCTCAAGGAACTCCTCCGTTCTGGCCTTCATGTAGGGCAAGACCTTTTTGCATTGCTCGGCGAAGCCTTCCGGAAGGTCGTTACGAACGCCACCAAAGCGCACAAAGCTATGAGTCAGCCTGGCACCAGTAACGCTCTCAATCAATGAGATGACCTTCTCTCTGTCCATGATCATGTACTGCCAGGGAGCAAAGCCGACGCCTGCAATCAAAGTCAGGAACTCGCCAGTTCCTATCAGGTGGCTCTGAATTCTGGAGAGCTCTTCAACGATGACGCGAATGTATTGCGCCCTCTCCGGGACCTCCAGTCCCAAGATCTTCTCCACTGCTCCGCAGTAGCACTCGTTGTTGGAGAGAGCTGCCACATAGCACATCCGATCTGTATAGGTTATGCCCTGCAGCCAGGTTCTGTTTTCCATGATCTTCTCGATGCCCTTATGGATATATCCAATATCGAGGAAGGCCTTCTTGACCCTCTCGCCTTCCACGAGGACATCCAAGAGGAATGGACCTGGAACCATGGCATGTTGCGGCCCAAGATGCATGATCATCTCTGAGTCGGACTTGATCTCACGCTCTTCTCGCTCTCGGAAAGAGGGATATTTGGGCCGCTCTGTCACCACAGTTCCTGCCTCGATCTCCGCGGGCGTTGGAGGAAAATGATATTCCGTATAGCCCTCAGAAGTGGTGATCGCGACCGCTCTCTCACCGGTGGTGAGATCAGGGTAGCCCTTGAAGTCCTTTCTCCAGGGCCAGGCTCCCATTAGCCCATCAGATAAAAGCAGAGGATACAGCTCGGGATGGCCCTCGAAATTGATGCCAAGCATCTCCCAGATCTCTCGCTCGTACCAGTTGGCATTCCAATACAAGCCGGTCAGGGATTTAACAGAGGGACTCTCTCGAGGGGTTTTAACCTTTAGCATGGCCACAACCTGATGCGCTCCGTGGCTGGCCATGATGACTACTACCTCCATCTCCTTCCTGGCGATCCAGTCTACTCCTGCAGAACCGGAGTAGTGATCGAAATTGAGCTTAGAGGTCAGGTATTTGCAGACGTCCAAAATCTTTTTGGAGTCGATTGTGGCCCATAGCCTCCGGTCCGATTCCACCCTGGAGTCCAGGACGGCTCCAGGAAATGCGGACTGGATGGAACTTAAGACCTCGCTTGCGTTAGTCAAGAAAAGATCCCTCCTTTAGTAGTCTCGCTTGTCCTTGCGCTGTTTGATCTTTTCCTGGAGATTGATGAGGCCCTCTAGGAACTGCTCGGGTCTTGGTGGACATCCTGGGATGAAGACATCAATGGGGAAGTAATCGCCTGTATTTTGGACGATATTGTAGGAATCGTAGAACGGTCCACCCGAGATAGCACACTCGCCGATGGCGATGCACCACTTGGGCTCAGGCATCTGCTCCCAGAGATTCTTAAAGACCGGTAGGTACTTTCTGGTTAAGTAGCCAGAGATGATCATCACATCGGTTTGACGCGGTGTGTTTCTAGGGATGCACCCAAATCTGTCGCTGTCATAGGGCGCAGCTCCGAAAACGAACATCTCCACACCACAGCACCCCATGGGCTGCATTAAAAAGTATACCGAATTTTTCCTGCCCCAGTTGAAGATATTCTTAATGGGTCCCATCTCGATTATTTGATGGATCTTCTCCGTAGTTGTGAACCAGACCTCGGCCACAGGTTGGCCGAAGATGGTCCACTTCTCAATCTCCTCATCGATTGCTACGGGTACGGGTATGACATCGC
>CAYXSJ010000131.1:0-7518 GCA_964467095.1 uncultured Methanotrichaceae archaeon | reverse complement strand
CAGTCGTTGGCTCCGTCGCCCACGGCCACGATGCTGTCCGGGCTGATCTTCTCCATCTCCGCCAGCCGGTAAATGATACGCCCCTTGGCCTCGGCATCGATGATATCTCCCTTGATCTCGCCCGTAAGAACGCCGCCCTCAATCTCCAGCTCATTGGCAAAGGTGTAGTCAAAGCCCAGCTGCTCTTTGAGCACATCGGTAAAATAGGTAAAGCCGCCGCTGATGAGTGCGATCTTGTAGCCCACGTGCTTTAGATGATGCAGCAGCTCCTCAGATCCGGGAGTAAGCTGCAGGTCGCTGGCAATCTCCTGCAAGGAGCTCTCTGGCATTCCCTTGAGGAGGCGCACCCTCTGGCGCAGCGACTCCTTGAAGTCCATCTCCCCGTTCATGGCCCGCTCCGTTATCGCCTTTACCTGCTCGTCCACTCCGGCGAATCCGGCCAGCTTGTTGATGATCTCGAAATCAACAATGGTCATGTCCATGTCAAAGACTATGAGCCGCTTTTCTTTGCGGGAACGGCCCAGATCCTGAATCACCACATCGAGACCCAGACGCTCGCAATCCTTCTTGAGAATAGTCTTGCAGTCATACTCATCGCAATCGGAAAAGTCCATGAGGAATTCAATGGATATGAGATCGCCACGAGCAGTGACCGATGCCCGTTCGATATTGATCTTATTCTTGGAAGCCAAATCCGCCACATCGCGGATGATGCCTACCCGGTCTTTGGCCAGAATGGTGACGACATGCAGGCTCTTCTTCGATCGGCGCCGGCCCCTGTTCTGCCCGAGGGATAGGAAGCTGAACTGAATGCCAAGATCCCCTGCTTTCTTTGAGAGCCATGCCTGCAGCTCGCTGGCTGTGACGCCAGCATTGGCAAAATCAGCAACCACAGACATGACGAATATGCCCTGCATCACCCGCTGATCCATATCCACGATGTTCACGTTCTGCTGGGCAGGCTCCTCCAGGATATCGCGAATCAGTCCCGGCCTGTCCCTGCCTACAAATGAGATGACCCAGAGATCGTCGTTCAGAGGGCATATCCCCCTTTTCTTGGCGGCTGCATCGACTACAACCCTGGCTATTCATGCCTATATACTTTTTCGGACACGTGCACGGGGACACATGCAGGGGACACGTGCACGGCCAAAAATAACAGTCTTTAAAGGGCAGGACGATTACTATCAAGAGGTCAATATGCACCAATCTCATATGCTTATCAACGGAGAGCAGGTTATCTCCCAGTCCGGCAAAGTCGAGATCATATATAGCCCTGCTAACCAGGAACCTGTGGCCGAGGTGGCCGTGGGCTCGCGCCAGGATGCTTGCCTGGCTCTGGAGGCTGCCAGGAGGGCTTTCCCTATCTGGTCTGCTGCCTCCTGCCAGGTGCGGGGAAAGATCCTGCACGATGCTGCTGACCTGGTACGCAGGCGAGCCGAACCGATAGCCCGCCTGCTCACTCTGGAGCAAGGCAAGCCCCTCAAGAACGCCAGGATGGAGATTCTTTCCTCAGCAGATGTTCTCGATTTTTATGCAGAAGAGGGCAAGAGAAACTTCGGCGAATGGATCTCCGCCCCACGCAGCAGGAGCATAGTTTTGCGCCAACCGGTGGGCGTCGCGGCTCTCATCACCCCCTGGAACTTTCCCGTGGATCTCCTGGCCTGGAAGGTCGCTCCCGCTCTCGCAGCCGGCTGCACCTTTGTGGCCAAGCCGCCAAGCCTCGCTCCTCTGGCGGCCACGGAATTTGTGCGAGCTGTGAGCGATGCGGGTCTGCCGGCGGGCGCGGCAAACGTGGTGCACGGCCCGGGCGGCGTCGTAGGCGCCGAGCTGGTGGAAAATCCCATCTCCCGAAAGATCGCCTTTACCGGAGAGACAAAGACCGGGCGGTGGATAATGGCCCACGCTGCAGCGCACATCAAGCGCGTCTCCCTGGAGCTGGGCGGCCAGTCGCCCTTCATCGTCTGCCGGGATGCCGACTTAGAGGCAGCGGCTGCAGCAGCTGCCCAGAGGGCCTTCTCCAACATGGGCCAGATCTGCATCAGCGTCAATAGAATTTATGTGGCGGCGGAGGTGGCGGAGACGTTCACTGAGGAGTTGGTGCGGCGGGCCGAGAGGCTGAAGATCGGCAATGGCCTGGAGCCGGATGTGGACCTGGGGCCCATGTTCAGCCGGGAGCAGAGGGAGAAAACGCGAGAGCACTTGGCCGATGCTCTTGGAAAAGGAGCAGAACTGCTCTCGGGCGGCAGAGAGCCGGAGGGTGAGGCCTACGAAAAAGGCTACTTCTTCCGGCCCACAGTTCTGGGCAGGGCCGATCACAGCATGAGGGTCATGCGAGAGGAGACCTTCGGGCCGGTGGCTCCTATCATGAAGTTCAAGACGCTGGAGGAGGCTGTAACCCTCGCAAACGATAGCGAATACGGCCTGGCCGCCTACGTCTTCACCAATGACCTGAAGACGGCTCTGCGGGCTGCGGAGGGGCTGGAGGCGGGTGGCATCGGCGTTAATGTGAACAACGTGGTAGATCTGCAAGCGCCCTTTGGCGGATGGAAGGAGAGCGGCCTGGGCCGGGAGCTGGGCCGCTATGGCCTGGAGGCCTACATGGAGACAAAGCACATACGGTTGGGGATGTGAGCGCACCAGTCTGGCTCACACCCTTTCACAATCCCTCTGCATGATTGCGATAAATGCCTCCGTCTTCTCAAATAAATCCTTATAAGCCGCAGGCATTTCGGCCTGTGGAGGTGAGTTCTGGCCAAGACGACATAAGCAGATTAAGCACTTCACTTCAATGAGCAGACTTTTGCGGTCGGATCCCCAACATCTGACATGACCGAAGGCCGGAGGCAAATTGAGCGTCTCCGGCCTTTTACCACCTGACAAACCCCGGTGATGAAAGCGCAAGGAATTAATATGTTAATCATATATGCTAACTAAATCAAGAATAGTAATCATATATGTTTATGAAGAAGAGAAATACGCATGACAAATCTTCCGGAAGGAAATACCAATGACCAACAATAGAGCGGCTTATCTAATATCTCTTTCATTGCTATCCGTCCTGCTTTCTATGGCATCGACGGGCCTGGCCGAGGAGCAGCAAGATCTAACTGTCTACTGCGGTGCCGGGCTCACGGGAGCTTTGAGCGAGATTGGCGAGATCTATGAGAATAGCAGCAACATGAGCATCAAATTCAACTTCGACGGCGTGCCGGCTTTGCGTGCCCAAATTGAGCAGGGTGCCTATGCCGACGTTCTGGTCTCAGCAAACCTCAAGCACATGAACGCCTTGAAATCAGAAGGCTTTATCGAAAATCAAACCGTTGTGATCTTTGTCCGTAACAAAGTAGCCATTATAGTGCCCAATGGCAATCCTGCTAACATCACTGGCCTCAAGGATCTGGCTGTTCCCGGCGTCAAGATCTTAATGGGTACTAAAGAGCTTCCTGCTGGGGATTATGCCCTTCAGGTTCTAGACAAGCTCGCCGCGGACCTGGAATATGGCCCTGCCTTCAAAGAGTCGGTTCTGGCCAACGTCGTCTCCCAGGAAACCACCGTAAATCGCGTCGTCTCTAAAGTCGCCCTGGGTGAAGCAGATGCGGGATTTGCCTTCATATCCGATGTCAGCCCGCAGATGGTGGGCAGGGTCACTAAAATTCTTATTCCCGACAAATATAATGTGATAGGAGACTTCCCGGTGGGCGTGCTCTCCCAGTCAAAACATAAAGAGGAGGCACAGGCATTCATCGACGTGATAATATCTGATGAGGGTCAGGCCATCTTGGAAAAATATGGATTCGTTTCGGTGAAATGAAGCTTGAGGATGAGAAATTGAAGAGAGATCTGCTGGAAGAGGCAAAGGGCCGCTTTATTGCGCTACTGGAGTTGCAGAGCAATGCTTGCGAGTCTGTGAATTTGCGAGATGAACTGGTGATAAGCCGTCCTCTCAGCGTCTCCGAGGCCATTGGAGAGACGGGCAGGGATGACTTTCCTCTCATCCGGGGAAAAGAGGTGCTCATGCAGGCCGTTTACAGAGGCGCTGTCGGGCAGGCGTTCACTGCGGCCAGCGGAGGATTTCGCGGCTCTCTGGGCGATGTCTTGGAGATGCCTATTAACGGATGCTTCGAGAGGGGCGTGCTGATCGCAACCATGAATGCTGTGCTCAGATACATGGGCAAGATCGAAAAGACGGTTCACTGTAGAGATGATGGGCCCAGAAGATGCGCAGCATCAATGTCGGAATGGATAAAAGAGCAGGACGTGAAGAGGGTGGGGCTGGTAGGTTTGCAGCCTGCGCTTCTGGAAGCTCTGGTTTGCGCCCTCGGTCCGGAAAGGGTGATGGTCTCGGATCTGGCGGAGGCCGGAGCTGATCGCTGTCAGGTGAGGGTATTGGACGGAATGCAGGCGGAACAGATGCTGGAAAGCTGCCAGCTCCTCTTGATAACCGGATCGACTCTCGCCAACGGCACCATTGACGATCTGATGGATGCGGCCCGCGGCTGCAACAGCCGGGTTGTATTCTACGGCTCCACTGCAGCAGGAGCCGCATATCTCCTCGGCCAGGAGAGATGGTGTCCTTGCTCGACCTGATTTGAATTTATTCTGCCTGCAGCCTAAGCCAAAACGTCCGTCCTTTTCATCCCCAGCAGCGCCACTGCCGCCAGCGCTGCCGCCCCGGACCCGCAGATGAATGTCGCCTGCACTCCCCACCAGGTCCAGAGGGCTCCGGCAACGAGACTGGATAAAATGGCCGCCACACCAGTGGCCCCGTAATAAATCCCCAGAGAGCTGCCGCGCAGGCTGCCGGGGGACAGATCGGATACGTATGCCCTCTCTGAGCCGTCCACCAGTGCATAGACGAGCCCGTAGAGGGCAAAGAGAATTATCAGGCCCGCTAAATTGGAAACGAAGGCAAATCCGAGAGCAGTCAGGGCAAAGAGGGCATAGCCCATGGCCAGCACTTTTTTCCTGCCCACCCGGTCCGACCAGATGCCAATGGGCATGGCCAGGACTGCGTAGACCAGGTTGAAGAGCGCATAGAGCAAGAGGGGCGCGGCCACTGCCAGAGCCCCGGAGAAGAGCCCCTGGGCGCGCAGTATGAAGAACATGTAGCTGAAGTTGCCCAACGCGAAAAGACAGGCAATGAGAAGGAAGCGGCGAAGCTTCGGGGAGATATCGGTGAGCTTCGATCTGATCTCACAGTCAGGGGCCTTAAAGCTCTCCGTTATCCTGTAGAAGGGGAGCAGAGCCAGCACAGACAGAACTCCTGCCACCATGAAGATGGAGCTGTAGCTCATGCCGCCCTGCCAGAGAAGATAGGCCAGGATTGAACCGATGACAGCGCCCGTAGAGTCCATGCTTCTATGCAGCCCAAAGCCCCTTCCTCGCTGTCCCTCCAGGGCCGACTCGGAGATCATGACGTCTCTGGGCGCAGAGCGCACCCCCTTGCCGCTTCTCTCCAGGGTCTTGAGCAGGAAGACCTGCTGCCAGGTATTGGCCACAGGTAAAAAGAGCTTGCCTGCTGCCGAGAGGGCGTAGCCCGCCACCACCAGAGCCTTTCTCTTGCCCAGCCGGTCGGACAAGCATCCTGCCAGAATCTTGAGCAGACTGGGCAGGCCGTCGCTTATGCCGCCAATGAGCCCCACTGCCAGTCCTCCGCCACCCAGAGAGGCGATAAATAGCGGCAGAACTGGCTGAATGATCTCGCTGCTGATGTCGTTTAGAAGGCTGACAAATCCTAATAAAAGTATATTATTGCTCGTTTTAGGATCGGGCACGAGAGATCAACCATCCCTGGATATGGCCGCAACAAGGCTCGCTGCCTCGTCCGGTGACAGATCCTCCGGCCTCCTCTCCAAAAGGGAAGCGTCCAGCTCTGCTATTGCCTGCGGGCCTGCTCCTAAGGCCGCCAGACCCTTCTTTACTTTTTTGCGTCTATTGTTGAAGAGCCCCTCCGCCAGCCTCATAAAATCTGCAGGGTCCGCCTCAGGACGATCCAATCGGGGCTGCAGCCGAACGATAGCCGAGTCAACCTGCGGCACAGGTCGAAAGGCCATCTTGGAAACCTTCTCCAAAATCTCGATCCGGCAGAAGAAGCCCACTACCATGGCCAGACGGCCGTACTCCTCACTGCCGGGAGCAGCCCTCATGCGCCTGGCAAACTCCCACTGGTACATCAAAACTGCCTTCTCAAAGGGCCGGGATAGCAGTCGGTAGGTAATGGCAGAGGATATCTGATAGGGCAGATTGGAGACGATCTTATTGTAAGGGGGAAGCTCAACTTTCAGAGCGTCGCCATTTATCACCTGAACGTTGGAAAAACGGCCGGAAAGCTGCGCTGCCAGATCGCCGTCGATCTCCACGGCATAGACATGGCCGGCCCGGGCCGCCAGCGCATCGGTGAGATTTCCGGGCCCCGGTCCAATCTCCAGCACCCGGTCCTGCGGCTGGAGATCGGCATAGCTCGCGATGCGCATAATCGCACCGCGATCCATAAGAAAATGCTGGCCCAGCTTCATCTCACGCGGGGCATCGTGGTAAAAACGCGGTACTTGATCCGATCATCCATCAGCTCGTCCTCGACGCGCTTGGTGATGAGCTTCTCGGGATTGTGCAGCCCCTTCACCCTCTCCATCAGATCCGCAAAGCTCTTGAAAGGTCCTTTCTTGCGCTCATTGAGCACCGCCCACATCAACTTTTTGCCAATGCCAGGCAGAAGCTCCAAAGCATGCATGCGCGTGGTTATAGGTCCGGCCTCGTTAAAGTAGCGAATGAACCGGGCCTCATTATCCAGGACTATGCTCACAATCTCATAAGTGAGTTCAAGCTTGGCGTTGTTGGACAGCTCCTGATAGTCGATTCTGCGGTTGACATGATCTATGACATCCCTGCTTCCGCTGCCGATGTAGACTCGAGTTCCTGCCGCCGGAACTACGCCCTCTTTAGGGGTCATCTCCATGAGAACGAAGTTGGCTTCACCTACGGCCTGAACAAGAGGTTGCTTTTGGTAGCTCCTGGTATCAGGAGTACGTCCATAGGGGAGGTAATCGAGAATCCTAGCTACCTCTTCTCTCTTCGGCGGTCTCCCCTCAGGCATATGCCTTCACCCCCTGAATACGATCTCTAAAATGCTATTGAGCTCTTCTTCGCTTAAAGTGAACCGTTCTTTGGCATAAATCGCCCTCAGCTCATCCTTGGTGACGGGCCTGATATCGGCGATCTTTACGGCAATTTCCTTGTTCATCTTTTCCAGCTTCATGAGCTCAGCTACCATTGCCAGGCTCTCTTCTGCAGTGCCCTTGCTAAAGAGCTCCGCATGTCTGATAGCCCGGCGCAATTCGTAACCCAGTTCCTCTTCGTCGGCACGCTTTTGCCGGATCTGGTCGAGGAGCTCCCTGACCTCCGCCATGGTCAGGATGTCCTCCTGCAATATGCTTTTGACAATCATCTATTTCTGTGCTGTCAAATGTTCCGGTAATGTGATCAAGGTCTTGGTGGCGTCGCCATCTGTGACCTTCA
>CAYXSJ010000130.1:5446-7530 GCA_964467095.1 uncultured Methanotrichaceae archaeon | reverse complement strand
TCTTCATCAACGGCGTCGGCAATTTCGTTATCTGCGAAAACGTTGGAATAGATACGGTTCCCATTTGATTTGGAGAGCTTCAGCCCATATTCATTGTAAATGGCCTGATTCTCCCGGATAGTATTGTTATTCGACCTCTCTAGAGCCATTCCCCGGGAATTGTTGGCCGTGAGGCAGCCGGCAATGCTGCAGTATTCTGCCTCTTCAAGCCAAATGCCGGACCCTTCGCTGTATCTTACTGTGTTATTGAGAAGTCGGATATTGTCTGAGGCAGCCACCTTAAAGCCTGTGTTATGGCTAACGCCCACGAATTTCAATTCGGGCAGCATTCCATCCGATATATTGCTGGCATTGAGATGATCGGAGATCCATCTGCTGCGGGAGATGTTGCTGACCCTATTATCCTTGACAGCGATATCATTGGAGCTGGCTATGGATATGCCGTCTCCGCTATCCGTGATTGTATTTCCCTCAATTGAGCCATCCCTCGAACTGCTGATGGACATCCCCTTGCTGCATCCTCTGATGCGGCACCCGGATATAATTAAATCTGCTGCATCATTGATATCAATTCCAGTTCTGCATCCATCAATGTCCAGGCTGGCGAGAGTCAGGTTGCTGCAGTTGATGCAAACGACCATTCCGGCATCAGATGAAGAATCTATGACCATGTCAGCCTTATTTTTCAGGCAGAATACCCTCTTGCCGTTGACGAAGTTGCCGCTGCCTATCTCATTTACGATTTTAGCCGGACTGTCGCCCAGATCGAGGTTGATCAGGTTTCCATACATCGAGTTATTCTGCAAGATATTGCCGGTGCTGCTTGAGATATCTATCCCAATAATGCCGCCGGATACTGTGTTTTCCATGATGCGGTTGTCTGTGGCTTCTGGGCCGCCCATGTTGCTCCTGTCATCCTTGATTGATATTCCTGAATAGCACCTCTTCACCGCATTGCCAGCAATCTTATTTCTGCTTCCAGAAAGATATATTCCCGTCAGGCAGTCCTCTATGGTATTATTTTCAAATGTGATATTGGTTGAGCTAAAATCTGATACTATGCCATAAATGCTGTTCTTCAGGCGGCAGCCTTTCACACGGGAATCCTTCGTGCTCTCCAGCCATATGCTTGCTGTGTTGTTGGTCATCTCCAGCCCATCTATTGTGATATTGCTGCAATTCAGGCAATAAATCGCACCTGCCCCTGTGGAGGAATTTATGGTGATCCCGGAGATCCCATCCAGGATGCGAAGGGGCTTGCCTTCAACCAGATTGCTGGCATCTATGTCATTTGCAGCAGGATCGATATAGCCGAAGTTTACGCAATTGCCAAAGATTTCGTTGTCTCTTAATGTATTATTGCGGGAGCCGTAAAGGAAGCTGACTGCCCCTGCCATGTATTGAAACTCGCCCATAATGGGAAAGCCATCCGCGTTATGGAATACTCGATTTCCTCGGAGGGTATTGCCTGTGGAATTGCTCAGGGCAATGCCGTTGATCATATTATGGCTTACGATATTGTCCTCTATCAGGTTATACCGGCAATCTTCGAGCAAAATGCCGATTCCCAATGCAATGCTGCCATTGACTGTGTTCTTCTCCACTTTATTATTGCTGGAGCCTTTTATGCAAATCCCATATGTATTATTGAAAACCCTGTTTGCCAGGACTTTATTGCCGCTTGAGGCTACAATTATCCCACCACAGTGAATTGCTCCTTTTATGCTGGAGTTTGCAATGATAAAGCCTTCAATAGATGTCCCATTCGCCGAGAGAATGACGGCAGTGCAATTGCCATTGGCATCGATGACCGGATAGCCCAGACCCCGCAAAGCCACCGGCTTGGTTATATCTATGCTCTCCTGGTAGGTGCCGTATTCGACCTCAATCAAATCGCCGGGATGGGCGGCATCTATCGCCGCTTGAATGCTCTCTCCCTGATGGACAACTGCACACTGGCAACAGGGAATATGCGAAATGAGAAGAAGGGCAATTATCGACAAGATGGGCAGCATCGCCTTTGACGCGAATGGACTCAAATCCCTCACCTTTTCTGCTGATCTGCCGGGATGATGACAGCTAAT
>CAYXSJ010000130.1:0-5346 GCA_964467095.1 uncultured Methanotrichaceae archaeon | reverse complement strand
TCAATCCAGCTCTTCAGCGAGTAGATCAGCCTTGTCGGCACGCCGATGCAGGTCTTTCCCACCACGCCCACGGCGCAGTCCGCACCCAGGGAAATGAGCGCCACCTGGCTGTCCGTGCTGGCCCGCACCGAGTACTTCTCGATAGACGCGCCCTTGATCAGGTTTCTGAAATGGCGGGCCAGGTACTTGGCCTGTCGCTCCGCTTCCAGGCCGGTCTTGGTGGCAAGCCTGCCGTCAATCTCCACCCAGGCGCAGTCTCCCATGGCAAAGATATTCCCTCTGGCATTCAGTTGTGAGTCCACCAGTATCCAGCCGTTCTTCTTGGGCAGGTCCAGATCCTGGATGAAGGGAGAGGGCTTGACCCCTGCCGTCCAGATGGCCATGTCGCAGTCCAGGCAAGAGCCATCTGTGAAGCTGATGCAGTCCTCCTTGACCTCGGCCACCTGGGTGGAGGTGAGGATATTCACACCCTTCTTGGAGAGCGCCTTTTCCACGAGCTGCGATGTCTGTTGTGAGAACTGGGGCAGCACACGATCTTTGGCTTCAATGATGTAGATGCTGGCATCCATGCTTTCTGCCAGGATGGAGGCCGCTTCCACGCCGGTCAGGCCGGAGCCCATGATCATAATCCTCTCCGGATAATTGTCCTCTACGAACCGGCGCGCCTTCTTGGTTTCCTCCAGGGTGTTGATGGAGAAGGTGTTCTCGACGCCCTTGATGCCGAAGTAGTTTTGGGCGGCTCCTGTTGCCACCACCACGTAATCGAACTCGACCTGCGACTTCTCGCAGACGACAGTGTTACCTTCCAGGCGCAGGGCTTTCTCCTGAATATGTGTGGCTCCCACGCGTTCGCAAAAGGGCTTGAGGGGCGCCGCCAGATCCTGCAGCCTGGCCACTCCGCCCAGGTACTCGGGATACAGGGCCTGCATCTCTACCTGCTTTTTGGGCTCAATCAATGTGAACTGCAGAGGGCAGGGCGAGGCTACTCTTATCAGCTCTGCACCGGCTATGCCTCCTCCAATGACAGCAACCTTCATGATCTCGAAAACCTCTCGGCCTTAAAATTCCTGTAGCTTTGGTTTGAAACAAATCTGTTATAAATGCATCGTGCCCGAAAAAAGTCAAGGAGAAAGAATCGACATTTCTGCGGGCAATCCGGGCGAAATTTTTATAATGGTATGATCATAATACAGCCGTCTGCATGATCACTGTTTACTTCGACGGGCTGTGCTATCCCAGGAATCCCGGAGGCGTGGCCGCCTATGGCTATCTGGTCTATCGAGACGATAAGATGATCTGGCGCGGATTTGGCGGCGTTGGGGAGGGCCGGGGCATGACCAACAACGTGGGCGAATACGAGGGGCTGATGGCAGCGGCGCAGTGGCTGGTCGATGAGGGTATCGAGGACAAAATCGTCATCAAAGGCGACTCGGAGCTGGTGATCAAGCAGATGAAGGGCCAGTACCGTGTCTCTTCCGCCACCTCCAGGAAGTACGTGCCCATGATCAAGAAACTGCTGGATGGCAGGGATGTGAGCTTCTCCTGGGTGCCGCGAGAGGAGAACGTAGAGGCGGACGGGCTCTCTCGCATGGGGTACGAGAGCTATTTGAGGCATAAAAAAAGAAGCTGAAGCGCTTTTATGCAATGAGAATTTTCAGGGCAGCTGAGGATTATTTGAACCATTAGAACCGCCCAGATTCTCTATTTGCGATAACTATATCTACAATTGCCGTAGTTTCCATCACTCCATAAAGTGAGGCTAGACGCGTGAAATGGTACTCAATTCCAACTGATGAGGTCCTGGCCGGCCTGAAATCCGGACAAAAGGGACTTAGTTCTGATGATGCGGCCGGCAGACTCTCTGAGCACGGTCCCAATCAACTGGAAAGCCCCTCCAAACCCTCACCTTTGAAAATTTTCCTGTCCAAATTCAAAGATTACATGAATATTGTGCTGATGTTTGCCGCTGTAATCTCTTATATCGCCGGCGAGAGCACCAATGCCTATGTTATTTTGGGAATAGTCATTCTCGTGGCCGTCATTGGATTTTTCCAGGAGTATAAAGCGGAAAGGGCCATGGAGGCTCTGCGGGAGATGGTGGCCCCGGAGGCGGACGTCATGCGGGATGGCAAGATGAGCACCATCCCCGCCTCGGACCTTGTTCCCGGCGACATGGTCTATCTGGAAGCAGGAGACAAGGTTCCGGCAGATGCTCGAATTGTCGAAGAGACAGCCCTGGAGGTCATTGAGGCTTCTTTAACCGGGGAATCGCTGCCTATTAAAAAGAGAACAGAGCAGCAGCCAGAAGATGCAGCTCTGGCCGACAGAAAGAATATGGTCTTCATGGGGACCATTGTTTCCTATGGCAATTGCAGGGCAGTGGTGACTGCCACGGGCCTTTCTACCGAACTGGGAAAAATCTCGGGCATGATCAAACAGAGGCCCGCTGATCCGCCCCTCAAGATAAAGCTGGAACAGCTGGCTAAGAGACAGGCCATCCTGGTTTTTGCCATATCCATAATAGTCTTCGTCCTGGACGCCAGCCGGGGCTCGCCTATAATGGATTCCCTGATAGCTGCCATCGCTCTGGCCGTAGCAGGAGTACCGGAGGCCCTTCCTTTTATTGTTACCCTGGCGTTAGCCTTCGGAACCCAGGCCATGGCCAGGAAAAACGCCATAATCAGAAGGCTTCCTGCGGTCGAGACCCTGGGATCGACTACGGTGATCTGTACGGATAAGACCGGCACTCTCACAACCGGCGAGATGACGCTTCGAGAGATTCAAACCTTCAGAACCATCTATGTGGGGGGACCGGGATACACTCCCGAGGGCTCCTTCACCGAGCAAGGCAGGCTCATTGATCCCCAGGAAGAGGATCTGGCCCGGCTTCTCAAGATAGGCACGCTTGTCAACAACGCTGCCCTGGAGAAGGCCAACGGCAACTGGCGCATAGTGGGAGATCCAACGGAGGGAGCTATAATCGTTGCCTCCAAAAAGGCAGGCATTCTGGAGGAGATAAAGAAGAGCAGCACCAGAATCGTGGAATATCCCTTTGATTCCGATCGCAGAAGGATGACAACGGTCGATGAGATTTCGGGCATGGGCCGGATTGTGTCTATGAAGGGGGCACCGGAGGCTGTTCTGGGCAAATGCACCCGCATAGCTCATGCAGGAGGAGTCCGATTCCTTACGGAAGAGGACAAGAAGACGATCCTGGCCGGGTCGGACGACATGGCCAACCGTGCCCTGAGGATTTTGGCTTTTGCCAGCAAATCTCTGAGCAGCAGCGATCCTCTGGAAATGGATTTTGTCGAATCCGATTTGATCTTTGCCGGTCTTGCCGGCATGATGGACCCTCCCAGAAAAGAGGTGATGGAAGCCATTTCCGTCAGCAAGGGGGCAGGCATCAGGCCGGTCATGATTACGGGAGATCACCGCCTTACGGCCAAAGCCATTGGCAAGGAGCTGGATATTGGCAATGGGGAGGTCATCGAGGGTGCCGATCTGGAGAGTATGAGCGAGCAAGATCTGCAGGAGCGGATCGATGATGTCTCGGTATTTGCCAGGGTCACGGCAGAGCACAAGGTGCGCATAGTCGAGGCGCTGAAAAAGAGGGGCAACATCGTTGCCATGACGGGAGACGGAGTGAACGATGCCCCCGCGTTGAAGGCAGCAGACATTGGCATCGCCATGGGAAAGACGGGCACCGAGGTTACCAAGGAAGCCTCTGATATGGTCATTGCCGATGACAACTTCGCCACCATCGTCGGGGCTGTGAAGGAAGGCAGGAGGATTTACGACAACATAAGAATGGGCGCCAGTTACCTTCTGGCCGTCAGCTTTGCCGAGCTGGCTACGATCTTCATCGCAGTAGCCTTTGGCTATCCTATTCCTCTCCTGGCAGCGCAAATTCTCTGGATAAACGTCGTGGCTGAGGAGTTTCCGGCTATCGGCCTGGCCCTGGAGCCGGCACATGCACAGACCATGACGAAGAAGCCGCGCGATCCCGCGGAGGGCATGCCCTCAAGAGGCCTGCTAACTTATACCCTGGGAATTGCAGCCGCGATTGTAACCGGAACACTTTACCTTTACATGACTGCGCTGGAGATGGGCCAGGATCTGAGCTATGCCAGAACCATGGCCTTTGTGGGGCTGGGCTTCTTCACGGTATGCAATGCCTATAGCAGCAGGTCTCTGGAAGAGTCCATATTCAGGATGAATCCGCTCGGCAATAAGACGCTTCTCCTGGGAATATGCGGGTCGATATTCTCGATTCTTGCCGTTGTGTACATTCCTTTCATGCAGTCCATCTTCCAGACCAGGCCACTTACATCAGAGAGCTGGCTTTATGTTCTGGGCGTTGGTATGCTGGTGGTCATAGTCGCGGAGGTTATGAAGAAAGTGCTCCCAGGACTGCGATAATGGCTTCTATAATCGGCGACGGGAATGATGCATCAGAATAACATCAGGACGGCCTCTTTTTGCCTGAGAAGGCAGGATGATGGCCCCCTGGCCATTCGCTCCGCCGCCTGCCTGATCTCTCAGGCATAAGATAAACTTGAAGATCGATGAGTGGATATTAGACATTATGATCTTTGATACTGCAAAATCGCTGAAAAGCTCTCTTGGCCAAAGAGACAAAATAAAGCTGCACACTTCAAGAAGGATAGCTTCTCGCATAATACTTCTTTTGCTCTTATCCTTACCATTGCTGGTCTTCTCAGCCCTTGCATATGATTTTGTTGGAACGGTAGAGAAAGTCTCAGAGCCAAATGGCATGACTGTGAATGTAACCCAACCTGGTACTTATGGATTGCAGGCAGATGTCGAAGTTCTTCTCGATAAGCCCCTGGCCGATCTTATCTTCTTCAAGGGCAAAGAGCTGCAATTCGAGATACTGGGGCATGATATTCTGGATAGGCCGGTATGTGAAGCTTATCTTGATGGGATAAACATTCGACATGTATCCTATTGCAGGCTAAATCCAGTTGATTGCAGATATAGCAGTCATTGCCGCAATTCTCCTGCCGGTGAATGGACGGGAGGGTACCTCTATATTCCATGCTTTGGGCAATGCCGATCATTTTATCCGTACTTTTGGCTTCCATTGCCATGAAAATTGTTATGATTGGGAGGGAGGCAAAAGTCTTCCTATGCAGGAGGAACGATGGTCGTCGACTTTTGCCTAATTTTTTACGGCAATAAACGTATTTAAGGTTTTCGTTCCAGGTTCCAGGCACTCCTGTGCAGCATCATATGCCAAAGACGAGAACTTGAGAGGAGGCATTTTGGGATCGTCGGGCGCAGGGGCAGAGAATCCCCGCCTCTTCAGAGGTGGGATGAATC
>CAYXSJ010000129.1:0-7551 GCA_964467095.1 uncultured Methanotrichaceae archaeon | reverse complement strand
TTTCTGCAAATCCATCCCCCATACCAATTTATTTCTTCCAGGTTTCCGGCAAGAACATCAATATCACAGGAAGGATTTCCATACGTCCAATGTACATGCAGACAACTCCTAAGATACGCCCTGCCTGAGAGATGCCGGTAAAGTCCAGTGCCACAATACCAAAGCCGGGACCGACAACACCAAGGCAGCTGGCGGCTGCGGAGATGGCGGACAGGGCATTGAACTGAGGATTTGCAGACTCGGTCACGGCAAAGGCCAATGTTGCGCATATGAAGATCAGAAGGTATAGCTGTACAAACAAAAGCACGGATTTGACTGTATTCTCTTTAACGATCTTACTGCCCATCTTTATGCCCATCACAGCTTTGGGGTGAAGGCTTCGGATCAGCTCATTGTAAGTGTATTTCAGGACGATCAGCACTCTTCCCACTTTTATTCCGCCCCCTGTCGATCCGGTGCAGCCTCCAATCAGCATTAATAGTATCAATGTAATCTTGGCTGCTAAGGACCAGGCATCATAATCGAAGTTGTTCACAAACCCAGTTGTGGTCATGGTAGAGATAACCTGAAAGATAGAGGAACGCAGCTTAGTATGAAACTCTCCTGGTATCTTGCCCCAGAGCATCAACATAAATATTGATGTGCTCATTATCAGGATGTAAAATCTGAACTCTGAGTCCAGGAAAAGTTTTTTTAAGTCTTTTTTAAGTATTATCTGATGGTATATGATAAAATTGGTTCCGCCCAACAATAGGAAGATGCAAACAATGGCTTCCACTAATATGCTGTTGTATTTTGCAATGCTGTAAGCCACTGGAGAGAAACCGCCCGTAGCAATGCTAGCAAATGCCGTGCAAAGGGAGTCGTAGAAGGGCAAGCCCGCAGCTACGAGCAGCAGAGCTTCAAGGCCTGCCAGTCCCAGGTATATGCCCCAGAGGGTTTTGGCAGTGTTTTTCACCCTCGGCGTAATAGCCTCTTTTGTTAGTCCCAGACCTTCCACGGAATAGAGCTCTCTGCCTGCAACACCGAGATTAGGCAGTATCGCGATGAATAGCAGTACTATTCCCAGACCGCCCAAGAGCTGAGTAAAAGACCTCCAAAAGATAAGGCCGTAAAAAGTTCCCTTAATGGTAAGCATATTCTTGAGGTCTAGGGTTATGCCGAGGAAAAGATCTATTGTGTCGGAAGATGAATAATAAAGCAAATAGCTTGCGGCCCTATCAACCAGTGCATAGGCCATGCTGCCCTGCACCAGGTCATTGTTCAAGATCCAATAGCCCTGTGAATTATATTCACTCAGGATGGTCGCGCCGGCAGTTGTGAATCCCGACATTGATTCAAAGATTGCGTCCACGGGACTTAATCCCATGAAAAAGTAGGGAAGAGCGCCCAGAAAGGCAGCCAAAAGCCAGCTTAGAGAGACGGTAGCAAAAGCCTCTCTGTGGCCCATATTCGAATCTTCGCTGGAATGGTTCATGGCAAGGCCCGCCAAGACTGCGATTATGGAAGTAGCGCCAAAGGCCACAACACCCAAGGGCTCTTTGTAGATGGCCGAAACAAGCCCGGGTATGACCATGAGTATCCCTAGGAGGATGGCCAGCAAACCGAGGTTCTTCAAGACGATCCTTAAATTCATTTCTGATGATCGATTTACCTAAGCGTTAATAAGAATTTGCCTCATTTGCGGTATCCGATGCTGATGCGCCCGGATGCGCTGTCCTTCTCCAAGACGCTGCCCTTATTGTAGCTGCCCATTATCACGCCTGCAGGAGACGAAGAAGGCTCGACAGCGAGCTGCTGCTCTGGTTGAGGCTGCTCTTCCAGCATGGCTTTTAGCAGGTCTCTCTTTTTCCCTGCCGGGAAGATCGGCGGTTCCTGCCACCAGGCAGATGAATTGAATTCATTATTCGTGTCGTCATTTAGCCTGGCGTAGCCGCCGTCCACAAGAATTCTGTTAACGGGCGGCCAGACCGGCCTGTATTCCGAATCCATAAGATAGACGACACAGATAAGCTGGCTCCATTCATTGCGTCCGCTGGAGGTGTTATCATTGATGTCCAGATATACCGTCTTATTCTTCAGCAAGGAAAGGGCGTATTTTTGAGCTACTTTGCCTTCTGCGGTCACGGTTGAGGGTGCTTCGATATCGGCAAGCTTGATGCTATCGATGCTGTTTGTCCTCGCATCGGCAATCAGCATCTCAATGCCCAGCGAGTCGCCACTGATAACGCTTACTACACGCCCGGCTGCCTCGTCAGGCAGGCCGAAAGCTGCGGGCATGAAAACCAGAACCAACAATAGGGACAATAAGGCCAAACGCAACATCATGACAATCCTTTCGTTCTGCGGTCTCAAAATTTATAATAATTCCGCTCGACATGGCCCTCTATGCCCCTCTTTAGCTATCTTATCCCAGACGGCTATTGCAGCTCCAGCTAAATGAACAGTGGCGACACTTTTGTATATAGTTATGCGTTCTCCTGGGGCAATCATGCCCTAAAGACTTCTTCATCTCGTCTACCGTTGCCAGCAAATCGGATCGCAGGTTTTTATCGAAATTGATTTGGTGCTGCAATCCGTCGGAATATACGATTATCCCGTAGGGCACCGACCTGTGGTAGTTCTCTTCCACCAGGTAGCAGTATGCCGCCAATTGCATGACGTGGTTTATATGGGGCTTCTGGGCCCGTCCGCTTTTAATCTCTACAGGAATCAAGCAGCGACCTGTGCCTTTTACTATGTAATCCGGCTTGCCGCTGATGCCAAGGCTCCTGGAATACAGGGCTTTTCCCGGGCGGTCCAGATCCGAGTAGATCACCTTTCCGGCAGGAATTCCATATGCCATGCGCATGGTTTTTGCCGATGACGACTCTCTTTTAGACAGCAATTGAAAAGCAACTGCTAAAAACACGAGAATTAAACTTAAGAAAAATAAGATTAAAAATAAGTCCATAGAATCAGTCCCAGGAGCAAAACAGCGACAATCGCAGATAAATAGCCCAGCAACCGGAATATTCCTGCAGCCTTCTCACGTCTCTCCAGAAGTATCAGCCTGCCCCCGGCCTTTTTATGCTCAACGATGCCTGTCTTCAGGCCGCCTGATTGGGGCTTCACTCCCGATCTTTTCAGATACCAGGAGACCGGGCAGTAGACATATTGAGAGATCTCTGATGCTGATATTGGCTTGCTGCCGTTATTGCGTTTTAGCATAATGATTTTGTGCAGGACCCGATAAGAGATAAAGCTATTTCAGGCATCTGCAATTCGGCTGCTTAGTATCGATCACCACGAAGGCATAAGGACATAGACCGCCCAGACAGACATATTAATAGAAAGCCTCCTTTAGTCTCTCCAGATGCCGGATAAATCCCTGGGTTTGAAGGTTAGCCGAAAAAGTGGAGAGAAAATTCGCAAGGCTCTCGTGGACGCGGGCGCATTCGACCGCACTCGCAAGATTTGCTCAGATGAATCTCATGTCTATCTGCCGGTTTTGGATGTTGATGAAAAGTCGGCTGCAAAGCTATGCGGGACTATGCAGTTTGAGCTGGTGCAGATCAATTTTCAGCCGGAAGAGCGCGTGCTCTGCCCGGAGGATATCCTGGGCTTTCGGCCCAGTTTCGAGGTGGTGGGCGACATTGCCATGATTGAGGACCGCGATGCTGAGCGCGTGGCCGCCGCCCTCATGTCCACCAGCAAGAGCATAAAAACCGTCATTGCTCCCATTTCCGATGTGGAAGGGGAATTTCGCACCCGCCGCTTCAGGCATGTGGCTGGAGAGGCTCGCACCGTCACCCTCCATAGAGAGCACGGCCTGCGCTACAGGGTTGATCTGGAAGGAGCCTATTTCACTCCCCGCCTGGGAACGGAAAGGCTTCGCATCGCCGGCCTGGTTCGACCTGGTGACGTCGTTCTCGATATGTTCGCAGGGGTGGGGCCGTTCGCGCTGCTTCTGGCCAAAAAGGGGGCTGACGTCATCGCCATAGATAAAAATCCCGTGGCTGTGAAATACCTGCGAGAGAATGCGCTTCTAAATAAAATCAAGCGCATCGCGATCCTGGAAGGCGACGGCGCAGAGCTGGCCCTGCGCTATGAGAACAGGGCCGATCACGTCATTATGAACCTTCCCCACAGCGCTTCTTCCTTCCTTATTCCAGCCATGCGGGCGGCAAAGGAGGGGGGCGTGGTCCATTACTACTGTATAGCTCCTGATGACGATCTTTTCAGGGATGAGGCTCTCATAAGAAGAGCGGCAGAAAAAATAGGCGTAAGGGTAGAGGTGCTCTACAAAGAGATTGTGAGAAGCTATGCTCCGCACAGAAGCAATGTGGTCATAGATTTTATGGTACGCAAATAATTTGATTTCATATTACCGTAAAGTATATAATCGTTATAGTTGATATCGTTATTTGCCGTAGAGTGGGCGGTATTTCAACGTCGTGGAAGAGAGCTGTATGTGTGATTGAACCCAGGTTGTCTTGCCAAGAATGGATGAACGAATGGAAAATGCATATCTAGGAGACGGTATATGAAATATTTGAGAGGAAATTTTAAAGCAGTAGTTGCAGCCATTTTGATTGCCTTGATAGCACCAGTTCTTGCAGAATCACCGTCGGACGCGATAAATCCCAATCGTGATTCCGTCAACAAATCAATCAACAGGACCATAATAAATCCAATGGATCCGGGATATGTTTGGGGAAATCCGCTTGCCATCGACCTGACGAATTTAAATCCCGGTGTTTTTGAGAGCCCCTCATTCAAAATGACTCCGGGGGGCTTGATGTCGGATATGTTCACCGCAAGCATCAATGAGTTCAGAAGCGCTGACCCGAACGCCGGTGCCAGCAATGTCACCAGGAAAGCGGCAAAGGTGGGACTGATTCACAGGCTTGATAATAGCGCATAAGGGCAGCCAATTCAAATCGCCGGATGGAAACTGCAGAAGGAATTTCTTTCATCTTGTTTTCATCCTATGGCCTTCTGCACCACCGCCATGAGCAGAACCGCCACATCCTCTGTGCAGTAGATCTCCGTCAGCCCTCTGTCAAAGAGCATGCTCGCTTCGGGCGGCAGCTCCTCATCTTCTTTCCAGAAGACTATTCGGACATAGATTCCGGGAAAAGTGGCCAGCTCGACCGCTATATCCCCGCCCTCTACCCTCCTGCCTCCCAGGCGTCCTGACAAATGCTGCACCAGGCCCTCCGGGTCACGATGAAAGCTCTGCACAAGCGGTTTTATGGTGCTCTCCTGAAAGGCAGGCCAGAAGAGCTTGCCTCCCGGCGTCTCTTTGAAGGAGATCCACTCACCTGTGAGGCGGTAGCCGTGCTTCGAAAGGCCGATCAGGTAGTGCAGGATGAGAACGGCCTGCATCTGCTCGGCGGGCGCGCCCGCAGGCTGCAGCACAGCTCTTTCGCTCGCCTTCACCTGGTAATTTTCCCCCAGGAGCGAGACTGTGCAATCCTGCAAAGCGAGCCTGTCCAGCTCATCCCAGGCCAATTTGAGCGAGATCTCGTATCCCATCAAAATCCGCGACTTGAGACCAGGAACTTCCAGTCATCCGTGCTGTTGGTATCCCTTCCGTCGGGATCTCGTGTCCAGGCGCCCTCATTATCCTCTTCGTCGCTGAGAGCTGCCGTCCGATCCATCTCTGCTCCTGTGGCATTCAGGAGTACCAGAACCTCGCCGCTGTGAGCCAGCCATTTGGGCTTAACATCCAAAACATAATAGTCTATGCCTCTGATTACCGTGCCCCGGGGAAAGGTAACCGATCTTCCGAGCGACGTATTTACGCTCCATCCGCTGATATCAACTTCTTTATCATTATTATTATAAAGCTCAAACCATGCCGTTACAGACGGCTTGAATGCATCTTCATCTCCTGCCGGATTTGCCTCAACCTCATTGATGACCACGCTGCCCTGCGCTGCCCCCAGCCAGATGATGGCAGAGGCAGAGAGCAACGCAAGAATAAGACTGCTTTGAAATCTCATTTAAATCTCCTTTTCATGGAAATGATGCTTTTTGTATCATATCATTGTCGGTGATCATGCAGATGAACATGCGATAAATTTATTAAGTTTAGATGGCCTATAACATACATTAATAATAGTTAGCAAATTGGGGCTCAGGCTGAAGACAAAATGGCCCTTGTCTCACGGAGTGCTTCCATGTATCCAGGTGCCAGCCGTTTTTCCCCGGTCGAGCTTTCCGTCGGCGGGATAAAGACGGTTATTATCGACCCCCATAACGAGATTCTTCCCTACTGGTTCCAGGAATTCCTGCGCCAAAAGTGCAGGCTGGTAGTGGTGAGAATAGATGCCCACCACGACATGTTCCACTGCTGTCCGGCATTGCCCGCCCGGGAAGGTAGAGAGAAATTCCGATTTCTGAAAAAGCTAATGCCCTATCTGCAAGACTACTCCCTTAGCAAGGTCAATGAGGGAAATTTCACCTGCCCCGGCTTTCATTATGGTGTCCTGGGGGCCCTTTACCATTACAGCCCTCAGGAAAACCGAATTGATGCTTATGGGAGAGTCTCGGGATCGGAGACGGTCGGCGTGCCCGGGACGGTCGAAAGAAGCAGTCATCACAATGCAAGAAGAAGCAAATGGATCATCTGGGATGAGGCAGCTTCCGGCCTTAAAGGCGGCTGCGCCAAAACCACTCCTGAGCCCGGCAAGGTAACGCAAAGCGATTTTAATAGGGATCTGCAGGATTGCCTCCTACCCATAGTGATCGGCTTCGATCTGGACGGGCTGTATGGAAACGGTGACCGGGGCCCGCCTGAAGTGGTCATAAAAAAGAGGCTGGAAGGAGTTCGGAAGGTGCTGCAGAGCGTCACCAGACCGGCGTTCATTTGCCTGGCTCGCTCCCAGACGCCCAGATCCTATATTCCTGCAAAGGTTGTGGACCGGGTGCAGGAATCGGCGCTGGGGTTGATCAATGAAGTCTACGGGTGAATTTTAAGATAGGCGAAAGATAATAGTTCTAATTTGATGCTATAGGAACTGAAAATAATCAGAAGCATAACTGCTGGAGAGTTCTTCAAGTGAGCTTTCAGGTTAACGTTATCTATCCCTGTGATTTTCGATAATTTTTTAAACTTCGGGTTTCCTGATAAGCTTATGAAAGACAGCACTCATATGCAAAATAGTCGACAAACTTATGATGTTCAGCATGGCCGTCAGCGACATGCCGAAGGCAAAAGCATTTTACGCGGATACGCTTGGCTTGAAGGTCACGAAGGACTACCGCCAGGACGACAAAAATTGGTGGGTGTGGCTTAACCTTCCTGGTTTCTTGCTGCTTATCGTACCGGCCTAAGTTGATGGAAAAAGGAGATGGGAATCTCCACGATTTACACGCACGGCAGCCAGTCAACGCTGATGGCTCCGCATGTGGAGTTGCCCCAGAGCTGGATGAACTTCTCGATGGAGAACACGCCAGTCAGGTCCTCGACTGATCTGCCATACTCGGCATGGCGGCCCTTGAGGTTCTTCTCGGCCTCTGGGTCCCTGGAGATCCAGCCGATGTGAGCTACGCCGATGACGT
>CAYXSJ010000128.1:0-7567 GCA_964467095.1 uncultured Methanotrichaceae archaeon | reverse complement strand
AGATCTGCGCCCGCGGCTATATGATCATGCGCTGCTACTACAACAATCCGGTGGCAACCGAGCAGTGCATTGACAAGGAGGGGTGGCTGCACACCGGAGACCTGGGCACGCTGGACGATCAGGACTACTGCAAGATAACAGGCCGGCTCAAGGACATGGTCATCCGGGGCGGAGAGAACATCTATCCCAGGGAGATCGAAGAGTTCCTCTACACCCACAAGGCGATAAGCGACGTGCAGGTCATCGGGGTGCCGGACAAGAAGTACGGTGAGGAGATCATGGCCTGGATCAAGCTCAAGAAGGATGCCAGAGCCACCGAGGATGAGATCAAGGCCTACTGCAAGGGAAAGATCGCCCACTTCAAGATTCCCAGATACATCAAGTTCGTTGAGGACTTCCCCATGACAGTGAGCGGCAAGATCCAGAAGTTCAAGATGAGAGAGCAGTCCATCAATGAGCTGGGGCTGGAGGAAGCGGCCAGCATGAAGACGGCCTAGCTGAATGTCTTTTACTTTTCTATTTTTCGTTCTCAGACAGAAGAATCATCGAGCTGAATTTTCTTTTGAGCCTGGAATGACCCCTTATAAAGCTCCTCGCTTTTATTCATATTGATAGAAAAGCCTCGCGTGTTCTTGATATCCCAGAGTCCTTCAAAGGCGAGGGCAGTGTCAAAGACCATAAAATTACTGTTTCCGCCTCGAGACCTGATAAAACTCGACTCATTCTTGTCGACGTGGCTGAGATTGAACCTCTCGCTCACAGTAGCTCCGATCCCTTTTTGGAATAGCGGCAATTCCATCTTCTTTCTATTTTTAAGCTGCCCGCCCCCAAAAACCAGATCAGATTTCTGGGTGAGGCCCACCTTCAGACCGGTCTTATTCATGTTCCGCAGTGATTCGAGGCGGATCGACCCGGAGCCCTTCATCCACCCCTTGGAGGCCACTGCATAATCGTTAAAAGATCCTTTAATAGAGACATCGCCCGAGCCGCTTACCGTTGAAGACTCATCAAAAAGAAATCCCCTATTGCCGTTATCTGCTGCCTGGGCAAAGCAGAGAGGCCCAAATGCCAGGGCCAGAGCTAAAACCGCTGCGAGCACCAGAACGAGTCTGCCGGGCAAATAGCCTTTCACTGACGAATTACGATGGCAGGATGAGATAATTAATCTTTTGGCCAGAGGTTTTAAGACTGTGCAGACGACACTATTGCCCTTTTCCCATATTGCCCTCTGCGGATAGGTTTATTTTCAATGAAGGAAATACAGCACATTGAGGGTAAGTTAATGATAAGAGATTATTTGACCATCGCGTTCCTGGCATTTATGCTAATGGCGACTGCCGGTGCCGACTGGCTGGATGGGGGATATGTAAGCAGCAGCGGAAGTGGCAGCGAAATATCGCAGTATTTCAAGGATCCGATATTCACTTCACCATCGGTAGGCTACCGATCTTCGGACCCCGCCATAAGCGAGATGCAGTCGTCGATGGATCGACCTATAGGAGCAGGCTCTGCCGCATCAAAAACTGCCGCCAGCCAGCAGGCAGCACAGGCTGATACATCCCAGGACGTCGCCAACGCCTCCGGCCGCTGGAGTCTGACCCTCTCCCAGGGGTCTATAATCAATCTGCAGCTTTATCAATCAGGGTCGAGGGTATTTGGTCCCGGCAGCATCACCCATAGCCAGATTAATAAAACTTATTCTGCACTGGCCAGCGGAACAGCCTTTTCAAGCTCTCTTGAATTGGATGTTGTCTCACAGAATGGCACTGAGCTGTACTCGATGATATTCGACCTGAAAAAGCTGCATCTATCGTCTGACTACGTACTCTTCAGAGCAGGGGCACAGCCATTATCAGGAACAGCAATGGCTTTCAAGCTGCCCTGATTGCAGCACAGAGAAATCGAATGCAATGAAGAGGCTTTGAGGATAGAGATGTTCGTACCTACGGGAACTGAAGAGATTGTGCCGCGACGGACATTTCCAGTGATGACAGCGGCGATTGTAGCTGTTAACATCCTGGTCTTTATCTACGAAGTGTTCTTGCTGCTCACCGAGGGAGCCGAAGGATCTAATGCCTTCTTCGCCACATTCGGCATGATTCCAGCCGCTCTATTCGGAGGCCAGAGCACCGCCCTGCCATTCTACCTCACACTATTCACATCCATGTTTGTGCACGGTGGCCTGCTGCACGTCGCATCCAACATGATCTACCTCTCCGTCTTCGGAGATAATGTGGAGGATATGATGGGGCCGGCGGTGTACCTCGTCTTCTACATGCTTTGCGGCCTGGCCGCATCCTTTGCCCAGATAGCCGCAAATCCGCTCTCCCAGATCCCCAACGTGGGGGCCAGCGGGGCAATAGCCGGAGTCCTGGCCGGATACCTGCTACTTCTGCCCACGGGCACGGTGCGCATATTTGTCTTCCTGGTGATCTTCAGCCGCATAACCAGGATACCAGCTCTTATTTTCATCTCCCTGTGGTTTATGCTCCAGCTCTTCAGCGGCGTATCCTCATGGGGGGCTGCTGCGGATATGGGTGGGGTCGCCTACTGGGCCCATATCGGCGGCTTTGTTGCAGGATTATTGCTGGCGTTTATCTACAGACAATTCATGAAAAGACAATTTTAGCTGCTGCACATTCTGCTACAATAAGGTCTAAATAGATGTTTTATCATTGATAATACTGATTGATTATGGATTTGACCCTTATTCAAAGAGATATCCTGACGGCCTTAATCAACATTCATCGAACAGAAGGAAGGGCGGTCAGAGGCGATGAGATCGCTGATCTGATCGATCGAAATCCAGGCACTATCAGAAACCAGATGCAATCTCTGAAAGCCCTGAATCTCATAGAGGGCGTACCCGGGCCCAAGGGCGGATACAGGGCAACCGGTGCCGCTCATGAGGCGCTGCGAATGGATGCACCCTCCGATATGGTTACTGTTCCAGTAATCTGCAATGGAGTGCTGATGGAGGGGACAACCGCCAGCGAGATTGTATTTGACAAGGTTATGCACAAGCAGCTATGCAACGGAGTAGTTCGCATCATAGGCGACATAAGGAATTTTAATATTGGCGACAAAATAGACGTCGGTCCTACGCCGGTAAACAAGCTCTTCATGAGAGGCTCTGTGGCAGGCAGAGACGATACCATGAACCGGCTCATAATCCGCATCGAAGAGATGATCTCTCTTCCCAAAGTATCAGTCAAGTCCATCGCGCACAGGGCTCTGCATATACCGGCCTCAGCCAGCCTCCAGGATGCTTCACGAATATTGATAAATAACGGAGTGCACGAGGCTATAGTCGATGACGGCTCGACGGGCATAATAAGTTTGGGCGACATCGTCCGGGCCGTGGCCGAGAGCAGGATGGGGCAGAAAGTTGGGCAGATCATGACCAGAAGCTTCCTGACCATCGACTCCGAAGAGCCCATCTTCGAGGCCATAAAGATGATAGGCAAGAGCGGAGCAGGCCAGATTGCCGTCTCAGATAAGGGATCTCTCTGGGGTTTTGTCTCTCCCGGTGACCTGATAAAGTCGCTGGCTCACCCTTGATCGAATGCACATCTATCAGGTTTATCTATTGGACATTGATGGCATACTGAATTCTGCATTTGATATGCTGGACCTCTTGCGTGAGGTTTCACCTTCTATTCCCTGTGGAAGCTCGATGATGGGTTTGCGCTTGGAGGTGTCCCCGGATTCGATTGCATTCGCTCCCGCATTATATCGCCGGAATTAGCAACGTCTATGGCCGTCTGAATACTTTCATTCTCTCCAACTGTTATTACGGAGCAGATCGCCAATTCTTGAATGAGAAAGATAATTAAAACACCTGCCGATACATTCCAAGAGAACCAATGATCCTGCCGACCTCAGCCAGCTCTCAGAAAAATGTAAATACATATAAAAAGGTAGAAAAATTGTGGCATCTCTTCGTAACCTGAAAAAAGGGAATATGGGAATGGGCGGCAGAATCGCTTATCTTCTGACAGCATGGATGCTCTTTAGCCTGGGTGTCGCGTTCCTCTTCTTTTTCCAGGCATTCATCCTTACCTTGCTTGGTCTGTTCTGCTTTTTTGGGGCAGCCATTCTGGTGGCATTTTCTGTGCGCGGCATGACCTATACCGAATGGAAGGCGAGGCGAAAGGCCAGAAACCAATAATAACACGCTGAGTAGATGCAGATGCAAAAGAGAGGTCCGGATAAGGCAAAAAACAGCCGCATCGGCGTCGTGGTCCACGGCCCGGAGATCATAGACAGCGGCAGAGCCCTGCAACTCATCAATTACCTGAAGGGATTTGGCCGGGTGACGCCTGTTCTGGGAGGCACCATGGGCCGGCTGGCTCTTTTCGATGCCGGACTGGAGGGGCTCATCTCAGTCAGCCCCAGGAGGAGGCCGAGCCAGTCCATCCGGGACCTGGAAGCGGACAGCGATATCATCTTCCTGCTCAATCAGGCCAAGAGCCGGGAGAGCGGACTGGCCTTTGGCGCAATGGTGGGCAGGGCAGCAGGCACATCAAAGCCGCTCATTCAGATCGACTGCGGAGGGAGGTTTCTGGCGGTGCTGTCCGGAGAAGCGGACCATTTGGCCGCAGAGATGATCGAAGAGATCGAGGCATTGATCGAAGAGGAAATCGGAAAGATGGCCTCCGATTTGGGGCTTGACCTCATCAGGCCCTGGCCTTCAAGCCAGCCTCCAATCCAGGCCGAGCCCATGCCAGGCGAGATCCGACCAACGGCAGGGAACACAAACAGGCGAACGCTATCCGGTGTCCTGCCTGGAGAGCTTGTCTCCATTAACGGGACGGTGATAGGCCGGGCGACAGAAGGCCCCGTGGCGGTAGAAGTCCGCGGCGGCAGGATTGCCTCTCTACTTGGCATTATTCCCAAGCAGCATGGCATTGACAAGCTGCCCCCCTTCGACCTGGCAGAGGCAATCATCAGGAGCGGCTCCATTCGACGCAGCCGGGCCCAGCCAAAATTGAAAGCCACCCAGGAGAGCCGGGCCGGCTCTGAGAAGGAGGATAAGGATGTGGATGGACTGGATTATGCCGTCTTCATAGACCACTGTGCAGAGGACGCCTTCGAGGCTGCGGAGAGAGCCGGATTTGCCGTCACCGTGGGGGACGACACTACGGCCATTGCTGGCGATATCCTGGCACGGCTGGGCGTTCTCGTAATCGGCATAGTGGACGGAGATCTGGACTGTCTGGCGGAGAGCACGACGATGCTGCCGGGAAGCGTGGTCCTGAGGGCCAGGAGCGGACACGACGACCTGATAGGGAGGAGCGTCAGCAGCCAGATATTCAGAGGGCGGAGTAGAATTGCCATCAGCAGGAGAGAGATGCTCAGCCGCATCATGGACCTGGCGGGGGAGAACATAGTGAGCATAGAAAGAGTGGAGCACATGGGCCAATGAAGGGGCACGAGGGGCGATCTCAGCCCGAAAAAAGGATTCTTGGCGATGCGTGCTCTGTATCCTCTGTGCCTCTGCGGTGAAAACGTCGTTAGCCACTGGCTACACTCAATAGTCCACGAACGGCCACCACAGAGAAAAGAGATTTAAAAAAAAGAGCAGGAAAGAAAGCTATACCGCCTCGACATTTATTATCTTAGGCTGTCCGCTCTCGAAGTAGACGCTATTCTGATACATCCAGAATCCATCCCAGATAGCTATCACATGGGATGTGCCGCCCTTGACTTTATGGGCAAATGTCCCACCTGAGCCGTCGCCTGCATAAATTCCATCGATATAAACCTGGAAGGGGCCTGTGCCGGGATAGTATATTGTGAGTTGAGTATCGCCCAATGGAGATGATGATGGCGATGTAGATGGCGGCTGAACGGTAACTCCTCCTGGCACCTGGCCTGCAGAGGTCTGGGCCTGGGAGGACTGAGCCTGAGAAGACTGGGCGAAGACATCGACAATTATCACATTGCTGGGCTGATTTGCCACCACGAAGTAGAGCATATTTCTGCCGATCTGGCTGGCGTAGAAGTTCATTGTGTTATAGCCCTGATAGAACTGATATGTTTTTGACTTGATGCTGGAGGTCTCTGTCTGTACCGTCTGATACACTCCTCCCGCCCCGCCCGTAGGCACATTGGCCACCAGCTCAATGGTCGATCCCGCCGGACTGGTTATGTACTGAGTCCAGTTGGAGTTGCCCCGGATCCAGAGGTCGTTGGCCCTGGAAGGATACATCGATTGATACTGACGGAAGGGAAGGCCCTGGCCGTCCCCGTAGAATATGTAGGCAGGCACGATCTGGCTGATATTGATGCTCGCGGGATTGCTTATGATCTCGCCATCTGCCACGGCTACTGTGCCGGAGGCTTTGTAGTACTCCGTGTAGGGAGAGAAGGCCGATGTGGGCTGCGTCTGCTTGTAGAAGGTTACATCTCTGCTGTACCAGGGATACGATGTGACGGGAGCGTCCAGCCATTTCACCATGCCGGATATACCCGGATCCATGGTCTCGGACCGATCGAAGCTCTTCACATATCCTCCCTCCAGCCAATCCGGAGGATAATTCATGCTCGTGTTGGGTGTAAGGAAATCTCCGCTACACATAGCCAGCGGAAAAGCAAAGGCAATAAGCACAGCCATCATTGCCATCCTCATCCAGAATGGCTCGATTCCTCTGTAATTCATTTTCAATTCCCCTTTACAAATTCTAAAGTGCAATTGTTCCTCATTGAATTTAAATTTTGTTTATAATTCAAAATTTTTTATATACGTTACAATGCATTGGCATAGCGCTGCCATCTGCTGCCGTCCGAAAGCTTAAAGCATGACTGCGGCATGATACGTGTGATGGTCGTGGTTCTCTGCAATGACAATGAGATCGATGTGCCTGACGGGGAGATCTGCCAGATCTGCGGCCAGGAGCTGGAGGAGTTCGATGAGGTCACGGGCACGGGCATACACGGCTATTATCACTGGATCTGCGTGAGCCATTGCGACGCATGAGGCTCTGTGGTTTGGCTGCGCAGAAAAAACTGCAGAGCATGAAGGTGGCTGATTTTGCCTCATTGATGGGAAGATTGATAAACCAATAGGTGCGTTGAAGATGCTCGATCTGCCCTAGGGCGGATTGGATGCGGGGATAACCAAGCCAGGCCAACGGTGATAGACTCAAGATCTATTCTCGCAGGAGTTCAAGGGTTCGAATCCCTTTCCCCGCACCTTTTTACTAGTAATATTTAACTACCTTGGAGTGAGCATATTACATGGAGGTTGGTCCTATGGTGATGCCAGACAAGTCAAGATATGTTTATCTCTACCTGCCAACTGCTGAAGATAAACAGCGTTGGCAAAGCGAAATATGAGAATGAATTGAAAAGATACAGGAGCGAAGCGTTCCTTGTGGACAGTTACGATGGTGTTAGGAAATATAATAAAGAAATCATGACTATCTTGAAGCGAGGGGCGGTTATTGATAGTTACACCCTTCTTGAAGATCTTGGAATCGATCCCACTCAGACGGATCTGGTAAAAGCAGTTTCAAAGCAGCTTGAGGATCTTGAATCATATGGATTGATCTCATCAACTCAG
>CAYXSJ010000127.1:0-7578 GCA_964467095.1 uncultured Methanotrichaceae archaeon | reverse complement strand
CCAACATCCGGCGGATCACAGATAACATCAATGCCACCATCATGCTCTCCGGCACCTTTTCGCCATTGGAAGCCTACGAGCTGTACTGCCTGGGTGAGGAGGGGCGGGCGGAGAAGCTCTCCCTGCCCAATCCCTTTCCCAGAGAAAACCGCATCCTTCTGGCTGCAAAAAAGGCCACGACGCAACTGGAGAGCAGGGAGGATTCGGACATCCGGGGAGAGATCTCCGGGCACATCAGGTCGGTCATTGAATGCGTGCCGGGAAATGTGGCCGTCTTCTTCACCTCATATCCCATGATGAACAATTACCGGGAGGTCTGCCTCACCTCATGCCGGCGAGCTGGCAAGACGCTCTGCCCGGAGCCGCGCAGCGCTGACGAGGTGCCCCGGCTGCTCGACGAATTCTTCCGCCTTGCCGGAGAGGGGGGAGGAGTTCTCACCGGCGTGTGCGGAGGAAAGCTGGCAGAGGGCATCGACTACAAGGGCGAGGCCCTTAATGGTGTGGCTGTGGTTGGGCTTCCCCTGGCGGCTTATGACGAGATTCAAAGGGAGATCAACGGCTACTACACCAGAAAGTACGGCAAAGCCAAGGGCATGCTCATCGCCTACACCCTGCCGGCCATAAACCGGGGGCTTCAGGCGGCGGGAAGGGTCATCCGCTCCGAGTCGGAGAGGGGGGTGCTGCTCTTCTGCGACCGCAGATTTGCCGAGAGAGGCCTGGGCAGCGTCAACGAATTCCTGCCGGACTGGGTCAGGGAGGAGATGATAATAGTAGATGCAAAAGAGGGCAGAGATCTGATAGAGCAGAAGATTGCCGAGTGGAGAATGGCCGGCCCAGGCGAGCCCCAGGCCGGGAATAGGGACTCGAAGGGTCAACAGGCAAAGTCCAGGAAGAAATCGGAGGCTCTTGTTGCCCCGTTTACATCCGCTAAAAGCTCCAAGCCTGCCAGGCGGGGAAAGAGGGATCTCAGGGATCTAGCCAGGTCACTGGGGCTGGGAGAGAAGGGAAAAGATAGCCGGAAGGCAGCAGTGCCTGGCAAGGATTCAGGCAAAAACATCAAATAAGAATTTTTTTTTCAGTCTCTCCTCGACGGGACGGCTGCTCGGCTAAAAATTTATAGCGAAGAGGCAGTCTGATCGCGCTGAGGAAGGCAGCCGGTCGCGAGAGCAGACCGGCTCAGGCGACCTTCACCGTCTCACTTTGATTCCCTTGCCCTCCAGATAGTCCTTCACCTGGCCCACAGTGTACTCTCCCCGGTGAAACATCCCTGCCGCCAAAGCAGCGTCCGCATGGGCCTGGGTGAAGCCCTCCAGGATGTGCTGGGGAGTGGAGGCCCCGCCGCTGGCGGTAACCGGTATGCTCACAGCATCGCAGATGGCGTGGGTGAGGGGCAGATCGTATCCTATGTTGGTCCCGTCCCGGTCCATGCTGGTGGGCAGAAGCTCTCCTGCTCCCAGGCTCTCCATGCGCCGGCACCAGTCGATGGCATCTACTCCCACCGGCGTCCTGCCGCCGTAGATCACCAGCTCAAACCAGGCCTTCGAGCCGTCCTCCATCCGGTAGACGTTCACGCCGGGGACGATATTGCTGTTTCTCCTGGCGTCCACAGCAACCACAATCCTCTCCGAGCCGAAGGTGCCGGCAGCCTCCTTCACAAAATCAGGATTTTTAACCGCCGCGGTGTTGATTCCCACCTTGTCTGCGCCCGCATCCAGGATCTGCTTGGCCCCATCGATGCTGGCAATGCCCCCGCCCACGGCAAAGGGTATGTCCACCTCGTCGGCGACGCGGCGGGCCACATCAACCATGGTCTTCCTGCCCTCGTGAGAGGCGGTGATATCCAGGAAGACCAGCTCATCCGCGCCCTGCTCCTGATAGCGGCGGGCAAACTCCACCGGGTCGCCCTGCCTCTTGAGGTCCACGAACTTGACGCCCTTGACCACGGAGGGCACCCCGTCCACCACCTTGACATCCAGGCAGGGGACAATCTTGGCATAGTCCTTCATGGCAAGTGAAACGAATTGCTCAAGTAAAGAATTTTCCCTCATGAATCGTCGTGATCCGTTATGGCCAGCCGCTCGCCGGTCCCTGCGCGCATGTGCGGATGCTCGTGGGCTCCCAGATGGGCGCGGGTGCCTGATCCGATGAGAGAAGGACAATTTTCGCCATCGCCCTCGGGCCGCGCCGGTGGAGTCGTTTCCCGACAAAAGCCATCCAGGGCGATAGCCGTCGTCCGCCCAGGCGGGCCCGGCTGCCAGGCAAGCGCCCGTGCCAGGTGGGCCGGAGTGAGCAGCTTTGCGGGCACAGGATTAGGAATAGATGCTTTCGGTTGGCTGTTACTATTCGCGGATATTTATAACCGAACCACTACGGTCACCACAGAGTCACAGAGCGCACAGAGGACGCACAGAGACTTTTTTGGCAGAGGTTTCGAAGTCGTCTCCAGCTTTGCGATTTCTGCAGGGCTGCGGGCCAACCGCGCCCGGCAGCCGTTCTCTCGCATCCGTCCTCACCTCAGGGTCCACAGCATTTTTTCCAGGGTCTGTCGTCCGAGGGCCGGATGAAGGTGATGATAAATCCAGTTTATGGGAGCGTAGAAGCAAGATTTAATAATTATGAGGGCACTATTGACTGTAGAATGAAAAGGTATTGGCATGGCATGCTCTGAATGCGAATTAAAGGCTGTAATGCCTTCAAAGGAATCACCTGATGATATGGATTTCATCTCCGGAATAACTGAAGGTTTAGAGGACTTTCTTGAAGGACGTTGCAGGCGCTTCAAGGATGCTGACGAGCTGGTAGAATATTTGCTGAGGCTGTAGTCACATATTTATCTGATTGCATATGGCATTTTCTCCGATTACTACCAATCATTTCGATAAGCAATTCGAATTCACTCAATTTATGAAGTCACTGGGTTTGGGTAGAAAATAGATTGCCCGGATTTTTCGGAGAGTTGGCTGCAGGCCTGCTGGGCAACCTACACGGCAAGTCTCGTGCTCGTGCGGGTGCGCGCGTGTCTGCGCGGGCCTGTCGCCTGAGGGGTCGGGAGTCCGGTTGTGCCTGACGTCGGGGGGCTTGCCTCCGGAAAGGTATGACATAAAATTTACGGATCACCACAAAGACTCTTCGGCGAATATCTTCCTGAATATCTGCATCTTTGCGATTTGCGATCCCTGCAAGCTGTGGGCTAGCCTCGCCCGGCAGCCCATCGGCCGTGCCGCATCTTTGCCGGGGTCCACGGCTCGCGCTCCTGGTCTGACGCTGTGGGCTGGGACTGTCCGGGGCTGCATAAGTTTGGCTGATGACTGCCGCTAAACTTAAGTGTCCCTAAATCAAGATAGATTTGAGGCATCTAATGCGCGCTAAAGCTCAGTTGGGCAAGTCGGATCTGCCAATAAATACCGGAAGGAAGGCAAGAAGAAAGACCTCACGAGCCAGCTTTCTTCCCAGCGACGCAGTTCATGGCAGGACATCGGATGTCAAAGATGTCACGGAAGTTCTAAAAGCGATGCATGTGATGATTCCAGAGCCCTCTGAGGTCAGCGAGTACCTTCTTGCCCATCCGGATCTAAGCTGTCTGATTCCACCGATCTGCTGCAAACTGATTAAGATGTTCCCAGAGGATGCAAAGCTCTTTTTGGAGATTTACCGCGATCCAGAGATTCATGATGAGTATCTGACGCTTTACGTTCGAAAGAATGTGTACGAAGAGCAGATTTTGGATTGCATCGATGAAGCCATGGCAGAGTTCGAGCTGGCCCTGGGATCTGCATCGGGATGGCTCCTGGTGACCACTGATTTTCTTCTGCCAAAATAAGGAACTATAAGCTCCATGTCCTTCGATTGGCGAGAATACCTCGATCTGGCAGAAGCCCTTATGGGCAGGGATAGCAAGCCCATAACAATTGAAGCTGCATTCAGATGCTCAATGAGCAGGATCTACTATGCTGCATTCTGTCACGCCAGGAATTATGCACAGAAAAAACAGAGTTTTGCTGCAAAGTGCAATGCTTCTGACCATGCACGGATTAGAGAGCATTTTCGATCCAGTGGAATGACCAGGATTGCCGGCAACCTGGACAGGCTGAGACAGTGGAGGAATGCCTGTGATTACGAGGACTCCATCGAGATCTCTGAAAGGTCTTATGATGCCATGATGGCTCAAGCAAAGCATGTTTTCGAGGCTCTTAGAGACAAATAGGGAAGGAGCAGTCTAAGTCAGTCCGTTGAGGGGCCGGGTCGTCCGGGCCGCATCGCGGTCTGCCGGGCGTGCGCTCGAGCGGCTCTCGCACGGGCGCGCGTGCCCGCGTGGGCTTGCCGCCTGGGGGCCGGGAGGCCGGTCGGGCCAGGTGTCAGGGGGCTTATCTCCGGGATGGGCAGCTCTTCGGGGGCTGGATTTCTGGAAACGAATGACTGTTTGCTATTATTAGCTGAAAATTAATACCGAACAACTACCGATCACACCACAGAGCCACAGAGCGCACAGAGACTTTTTGGGGGAAGTTAAAAGGCCGTCCTGCTTGGCGATCCTTGCGGGCCGTGGGCTAGTCTCGCCCGGCAGCCCTGCGACCTTGTTGCAGCCTTGCCGGAGTGTTGGCCATGCTCCCGGTCCTTCGCCCTTTCGCTGGTCCATCTGGGCAGCATCTTCGCTTCGAGACAGGTCTACTTGTGGTCACAGATTCGTTGATGAAGGGCGATAGGCAGCTTAAGAAGTAAGGCGCGCAGCCCTCATCGATGAACTCTGGAAAACGGTTCTCTATTGATACTACGGTGAACTCTCTTCACTAATGGCATCAATGATACACTTCATTTTATGCTTCAGATCGGGTATATCCCCTTGAACAATCTCCCAGATAATTTGCAGGTCTACGTTAAAATAGGCATGAATCATGCGGTTTCTGAGGCCGATCATTTGACGCCATGGAATCTCTGGATACTCATTGCGTAGCTCCTCGGAGATATTGCGGGCTGCTTCTCCCATCACTTCCAGCTGCCTTATCACTCCATCCTGAAGCAGTCTGTTGCGCAGGAACTCCTCATGGGAGACGCTATTCATGTAGAACTCTATTTGCGTAAAGGCATCAATGATATGGCGAAGATAGACTGAATCATCCTTCTTCATATAACAGAACCAGATCCTTTTCAGCGTAAGGCTGCAAATAAGGGCTAAGCGCTCCTTCTGCAATTAGCTCCACTTCTCTGCCCAGGATGCGGCTGAGCTCTTCTTCCAGGCCGAACCATCCCAGACCCAGTCGGGGACGTTTTTCCGGGTCTTTTAGCTCCACCAGAATATCGATATCGCTTTCTGGTGTCTCCTCTCCTCTCGCAAAGGAGCCAAAGACGGCAATACGTTTAACATAAGGCCTGAGCATGGGCAATACTTTGTCCCTCAGATCTGTAAATCTGTTCATTTGATATCATTTCTCTTTTTGCTCGATGCTTTGTTACAATGTTGGAAGTCTGCGTTTAAATAGATAAGGGACCTGAGGAGTCCCGTCCTGTCTCTGATCCTCGGCTCATACTCCGGGTCTGTGGTCCGTGGGTCGGCCCATACGGGCAGCATCTCATGTCGCATCCTTGGAGGGGTCCACGGCTCGCGCTCCTGGGTCCGACGCTTGTGGGCCGAGCTGATCGGGCTGAGATCACGGGTTCACGCGAAGGCGCGAAGCCGCGAAGATCCGATGAGAGAAGGACAATTTTTCGCCATAGCGCCAGCCGCGCCGGTGGAGTCGTTTCTCGACAAAGGCCATCCGGGGCGACAGACGTCGTCCGCCCAGGCGGGTCCGGCTGCCAGGCAAGCGCCCGTGCCAGGTGGGCCGGAGTGAGCAGCTTTGCGGGCACAGGATTAGGAATAGATGCTTTCGGTTGGCTGTTACTATTCGCGGATATTTATAACCGAACCACTACGGGCCACCACAGAGTCACAGAGCGCACAGAGGACGCACCGAGACTTTTTTTGCAGAGGTTTCGAAGCAGTCTCCAGCTTTGCGATTTCTGCAGGGCTGCGGGCCAGCCGCGCCCGACTGCCGATCACCGTCGTCGTCTGCTGAGCGGAATGCCTACGTATCGGCCAGTCTTGAGGCTCGAAATGCTTTGTAGCTAAGTGATTAACTTATACCACGACCAGTGCATATTTATGCTAACATTCACATAAACCAATTCTGCCTTAAAATAAACTCAAATTGAGATGAATTAAAATGATTGATGATTCGCATCACGAAGATGAAGCAAATCAAGATAAATTTGGGCGTGGATTGCACATTATTAGAGAACTATCCAGCATCCTAAAGGAACTTACAGATTCAGACGTTGGGAGATTACTAGGCAATGGATCAATGGATGATATTTTAAGAGCAATCCTAGATCCGTCCACGGTGAAGGATTATCCAACTTATGCGGAGTTCTTTCTGCAAAATAAGATGAGATCCACAATCTTAGCTCAAACACGATATGCTATTACACAGAATTATAGTTTTAAAGGTAAAGGAAAAAATGGCAAGGAAGGTTATGTTTCGCCTGATACCCATCAATGGTTCGAGGATGGAATCATTCTTTTGGAAGGCAAAGAACGTTTTACTGGCTTAATAGCACTATATCGCAATGGAGAAGTGAAATATGCCATTGCGGGTCGTGATGCGAGAAAAGGAGATGAACTCGGCCCAGAAGACTTCATTTTTATAAAGGATGATGAATTTGGTAAATACATTAAAACAATTCCTCCCAATCAGATCAACGATCTCGAAAGACCTATTAAAGAACTAAATGAATTGCTTAGTCAAAACATAAGCGATGAATCCAAATATCAGGAATTACTTGAACACTTTCCTTGGGTATTGGGCCTCAAATATTCGTTAATACAAAGACATATTAATCTCGACGATAAAAATATACCAGATTTTACAGGTATTAGGTCAACTGATGGATGCAGGGATGTTATCGAGCTTAAACCCCCAACGATGAAAGTATTTGGCAAAGGTGGGGATTTTAGCGCCGAGTTCAATAAGGCATGGAGTCAAACCGAAAGGTATCTAGATTTTATTCTTCGGCAATGTAGTTACCTCCGAGACAAAGGTATGAATTTCCATAATCCTAAGTGCTATTTAATTCTCGGATGGAATCTTTCTGATGATGAACGCGAAAAGGTGAGAGTGAAAGAGCGAATGAATCCATCAATTGAGTTACTTACATATAATGATCTTCTCTCCTTTATACAAAACACGATTGCATTTATAACAGGTCTCCGATTAGATGATGGTACGCTAAAAAACGTTAATAGCGAACAGGGAAAATGAATACTAAATAATTTTCGGCATATATAAATATCTAATAAATTTATAATTCTCGTCCAGCCCTCTCCCATCAATTCTCCTCATACCTTTTCACAATCCCGCTGCACAATTCCGATATCCTCCGCCATCTTTCTCAAATAGTTCCTTATAACCCGCCTCCCACGGCTATCTTGGAGGTGAGACGACCAGACACGGACACAATCAAGCACTTCATTTCAAGCGCATATCCTCCGAAGTTGGGCTCTCCTCCCAACTTTCTGGCGGGCATAGATCCGGAGGCGAACCA
>CAYXSJ010000126.1:0-7589 GCA_964467095.1 uncultured Methanotrichaceae archaeon | reverse complement strand
CGTCGGCCATGGCGTGCCCGTGATTCCCATTGCTACCTTCTCAAGAGCGTTGGGCTATGAATGGAATTTTATGGGAGTGCTATCCCACTGGGACACTGCAATTCATGAAAGGCCTTGATTTTATCAAAAGCATTTCTCAGCAAATCTTTTGCGCTTTGGAACTCCTTATTTTCCTTCAGATCCGGCATCTCCCTCTCAGCATCCTGCATATCAAAAATAGCCACATAAAGAGGCCCTAGATAATCTATATTCTTTTTTTCTTCTGCCAATTTTAGATCACTTTTGTATTGTTCCAGGGCTTGGTCGTGCCTTCCACTACACATTAGCGCCAAAGCTAGTTGGAAACGGATGGTCAATGCACTGCCATCAATTATCAAGGCATTTCGACTAAAAGATCGAGCATCGAATAAGAGGCGCAAAGCCTCATCGTATTGTCTTAAATAGAAATGGCACATGCCTAAAACCGATAAAATATTGGCATTCATCATTCCTAGCATCTCAACTGCATCTATGACCTTGCGATATTCGTCTCTTGCATCTTTTTCATTCTTTATTATCCGAAGCGTATGGGCATGTCCATACAGCGCAATAAGATTGGGATGGTCGTGATTCATGGCAAGCGCTCTCTCGAACATCTGCTTTGCCTCTTGACATTTTTCCGGTCCAAGAAGCAAGGTAATCCATCCCTTCATAGCTAAGTTCCACTCATTATTTGGATCATTTTCTTGATATATATTGATTGATTTTTCAAGCGAGTTCAATGCTTCCTGGTATTCAGCCATATCTATTAACAAGATGGCCTTAAAGGTCCAAGCCATTGCGTTTAGCTGGTCATATTTAAATGATTCATCAAGATATGCCATAGCACGCAAGTATTCTCCTTTAAAACGATAGATTGCGGCTAAGTCTGCTAAAATTAGCGAATTACGAGGATCTAATTTGCTTCCTTCCTCAGCCATTTCCAGTGCTTCGTCATTCCGGTTCAACATCAACAAAGACAGCACTTGGCTATGGAGAATTTTAATCTTCATCTCTTCTTTGTCTGGGATTTCGCTTATCTGAGCCAGTTTCCAGGCTCTTCTTAGATCAACCATTGCTTCCTCGAACTTACCCAAAAATCGCAGGCATTCACCTCGTCCCCAGAGCACCTTTATATTGTTGGGTTGCAGACCGTTTGATTTATCAAAGGATTCAATTGCCGATTTATATTCTCTAAGTTCCATTAAGGCCAGGCCTTTATTGGTTAAAGCATCAACATTTTTCTGATTTAGTTTCAAAACGCTGTTTGCTGCATCCAGAGCTTCACGGAAACGTTTTAAAGACAGAAATGAATCACTTAGCATTAAAAAACCGTCTTGAGACTTGGGGTTGAGGCTGACTGCTTTTTCAAGTACTTCTACTGATTTTTCATAATTTGTCCCCTGCATCAAAATTATCTGACCTTTCAATAATAATACATCTGCATTCTCCTGTTCAAGAGATAAGAGATTATCGACCTCTTGAAGTGCTTCATTTGCCCTTTTTAGGGAAATAAGCAGCTCGACTTTTGATCTCAAGATTTTAGCGTCCATGTATCGAGTCAGGAACTCATCAATGGCCTTAAGTGCCTCCTCAGGACGGTCAAGAAGCACCAAAGCATCGGAATGTTCAGAGGTGATCTCTACTGAGTCGGGATGCTTCTGCTGCAATGATCTAAAAATTTTTTCGGCCTCCTCAATTCTGCCCCGCTTAAGCAAAACTTTACCCTTTAAGATCAATGCATCTGAATTCGTGGATTCAAGCGATAAAGCCTGTTCCGCTTTCTCAAGAGCCTTATCAATTTCGCCTAAATCATAAAAAGTTTTTCCCAGCTCGATATGTGCTGGAGGAAAGTACGGTGAAATCTCAAGACAGTGGAGGAGTTCTTCAATTGCCTCATCTATCCGATCTAATTCTCTCAGGACAACTGCTTTCTGTACTCTCACAAAGATTAACGGAGCATTCTGCTCTTTTTTTATTATTCGATCATATTCTGCCAGTGCCTCTTCATTGCGCTCCAGACGGGTAAGAGCAGAACCGAGCAAGAGACGCCTGTAAACCGATCTCTCGTTTTTATTGAGAGCTTGTTGAAGCGAAGATAAAGCCTCTTCTGCACTTCCAAGCTCCAGCAATATCTCTCCCCTGGTCTCAAGAAGATCGTCGTCTTCTTGAGCAAAGGATAGTGCTTTGTCGATCGCCAAGAGCGCCTCTTTATAGTTCCCTGCTTTCTCTTTCTGTTTTGCCAGGGCAAATTCTGCATCTTTTTTAGCCGTGGCCGCTTTGACAACCTCTCCCTGCAGCTCAAAAGCCTTCGCCAATCTCCTATAAATCATTGGATTGCCGGGATCAAGCTTCAAGGCTTTATTCAGATATCTCTCTGCCTTCTGGGCTATGCCCTCTATTTCTTCCAAAAATATTGTGCCAAGAAGAAGGTAGCTTTCGGAATTTGCCAGGCCGGAGGACTCTGCGTTTTGAAGTATCTCAATGGCCTTTTCCCTCTGATCAGTCATGCAGAGAGCCATACCGTAGTCCGCATAATGCTGCTCGGTCTTGATTTCTAATTCCGACCAAACGGAGAAGAAGAGATCTACCGATTTTTCCATTTCTCTTTTTGATTCTTCTTTTTTTCCCAATTTATCATAGGTTCGTCCCATCATGCATCGCACAGAAGCATATAGCAAATCAGATTCCATCTGATTTTTTCTTTCCAGGTCAACTCTTTGCAGAACGGATTCTTGAAATGAGACAATTTTATTAAGATGATCTATTGCCACATCATATCTGCCCAGGCTATATTCATCCCTGACTTGTTTGAGATTGTCCCCCAGCTTTCTCAAATTTTCCTGCATACTCATGTACTGCATCGGTTGCACAAATTTTTCAGGCATAAATTAGACCCCCTTTCCGTAAGGAGACTCCTTATCTGTTTCGCCTTTTTTTACCTTTGTTAGAATTTCTTTCATTATTTCTTGGGCCTTATTTTCAATGAATTCTGTCATCGACAGGTCGGCGATCCTGACATACCAGGCAGCATTGAGAACGTCCTTCAAATCCATGCTACTGGGAATCACAATTTTATCTTCAGATAAAAGTTTAGCACCGAAATCTTTGCTTTTTTGCCAAGAAGTGGAGGGATAACTCACGGCAATAGGATCGAGCATATTCCATAGGCAATCAACGAGTTTTGATAGAATATCTCTATCTTCAATTGTCAGAGCATCTTCATCTCTTTTAGCGTCTATTAGGCAGAGATTTCGAAGATTGAATTCCATTTTATTTCTAAGACTTTCAATAGCTTTAAAAAAGTTATCAGACACAAACTTGGGATGATGACTCTTTAGGCATTCTAAATTGGATCTGAGTTGGTCAATCTCACCTTTATCAATCTGATTTTCTGGAATTTTTGCCTGAATTAGGGCAGCCCTCCATTCGTTCCTCAATCCTGTAATTACATCATTATAAGTCTCTTTATTGGCAGCAGGATCATCTCTTGATGCCTTTTCTTGCATTTTCTCCAATATTCTCAATATCACGAAGGCTCTCTTAGCGCAAGAAGGATACGGATATTCCCATTCCCATTGATCGAAACATGCCAAGAACGGATCAAAACGCATCAGAATCGCAGCATAAGCATAAGCCGGTCCCATGGCATAAGTGGCAAATGCATCGGCGGTATATTCTTCCAAGTGCTCCTTTGGGAGACTCATAGTCTCAAATTGATTCACAGTCAATTTATCAGTCTTTTCACTGGCTACTACGTGACCGAATTCATGGGCCGTTAAGGGGAGTGTCCAAATCGACCATTCTGGGAAACCCATCCTTATGATGCGAGCAAAGGTTGTATTCAAAGCCTCTTTTTGATCTGGAATGGTTATTGATGACTGCCAACCCACGTTTCCTGCTTCTTTGCACTTCTTGATCAATTCATCAGATATCTTACATATTTCACTATCAAGTCCTGTGCTGCGAAGGGCCATTCCTCTTAGAGAATCGACGTATTCCGAAAATATTTCAGGGCTTTCTTTATAGGTTAATCGGCTTAAATTTTTCCAGATGTTAAACAGATTACCCACCCGATCGCCATTACTCTTGCTCTCAGATAATTCAAAATCATTTTTGATAGCACTGACCCGAGCCATCATTTCGTCAGATTTATTTGATAGCATTAATTCAAGTGGATCTCCTTTTTTGATCCTTATGCATCTATCATGAGTCAGATCAACTTTTTCTTCTGCTGAACTCAAGAGATTAAAAACTTTTTCTAAATATTTCAAAGCTTCTTTCAGATAATCATCTGATTCATCTACCTTTCTCCGGTCTACTGGTCGTCCTTTCTCTATATCTTTCTTCATAGAGAGCACTTTTTGATGGGCGAAGGATACATCGTCATTGATCGTTTCTAAAGATGAATAAATGCTATTTTCCCCGCCTTTTAGAACATCAAGTAGGTCATCAATTTCATCAAATCTTTCATCGATAAGTTTAAATGGCTTCTTAACTTTAATAAAACTTTTATTTAACGATTCAAGCCGTATTCTCATGATTAGGTCGTCCATGGTATTCACCAGCAGCTCATTTTTTAATCTTAATTTTTTATTTTATCGAATTCTCAGTTGCTCAGCAGCAGAGATAAGGGTCGTATCCAACTAAAGGATAATTGCAGGCATTTTTAAATCTTAATGCAGAGGCAAGGGTTACATTACCTCTATTTGGATAGCATCATTTGCACCATCCTGGTGCATATTTTGATCCTTGTTCCTCTATTACTTTGCGGCAGAGATCAAGGGCTAGATTGTTTATTTTTTTCACCATTACGCTGTTTTCGCCCTTGCCATTTTGATGGGCATACTTTATACGACATCGCCAGGCAGCATTCATTACATCAGGCAAAGTGCACTCTCGATTTAGCTCCGGTGAACTTTCCCGTTTTGGATTAAGTTCTTCCATTAAATCTTCTGTCCGCATCCATCCATTATATTTTACCTCGGATAATGCTTTTGTCAGCACTTCATTCCAACTATCAACTACTTTTCCACAATCGTTTTCCAATTCTTTTGATAAAGAGGAATAACCGACGGATTTTAATTTCATTTGCCACGTTTCTTTGAGATAGTCAATTATGCCGCTATATTCCTTATGTTGTCGGCTCATTTCCTCAAGCATCTTAAGGATACAATACACCCTTTTATTGTGACTCGGATGAGTTATCCCATCTACGCAAGCTAAATTATCTCTTGGATTGAGACTGAGCAGTATCAATGTTGATGCATAGGCCGGTCCAATTACGTAAGTTGCGAAAACGTCTGAAAAGATTTCCTGCAAATGGCTCTTCTTTTTTCTTTCTGCCTGTTTCTCAGGGTTGAAGTCCTCCTCTTCTCGCACAATAGCTTCCGGGGCCATATCCCGGAACGGATATTGTTTATCGCAACTTATCCGGGACATTGCATAATGACCAAATTCATGAGCGACAAGTGGCAATCTCCAGATATTGAATTCAGGGAAACGAACCCGTATTATCTCAGTCATCTCGGCAAAAGACTCCCCTTCTGCGGCCATTATTGTAAATCGATCCCATTTGACATCTGACCAATAACTAAGATAATATAATAATTCATCGGCTGCTTGGCAAATTTCATTGCGATCCAGGGGAGAACTGCGAAGCATGGCCCCTTCAAAATATGCAAGATATTCCCGAAAGAGATCGGCGCAATTATTGCTGCAATCTTCCAGTCCCTTCCATTCATCGCTTAATTCGCCATAAACTGAAATTTTATTTTTTGATTTATTTCTAAGACAATCCAGTTCAGCCTGCCTTATATTGAATAAGTTAAGAAATCTTGCCCGCATTGCATGGAGCAACTTTTTATTATCCAATAATTCCATCGAATTCCTGGCAATATCCAATTCTTCGGATAATGCTTCTATCTGCGATAATAGAAAGAATCCTGCATCCATGGATGCTCTCCTTTTCTTTACTTTTACCATAATACACGATGCTTGTTACATCGGGGATAAAGGGCATGAGTATCATACGAGGGAAAGGATCAACTCGATATTGTACCATCTTTGTGCCGCAGCTTTGCCTGGAAATTTAGCTTTAACATTAATTACGCATCATATTCCTATTTAACTTTTTGCATTGATTATAGTATTAATTTATTTTATTAATTGTAAAATATTTTAAATGATATGATTATTAAATGAATTTTATAAAAAGCCTTTGGAGTTATGGATCCATTTATCATCATTCTAAATAGGCCACACATGTGGTTTAATATTCTCCTTTGGTCCAGCCCTTGCAAATCATTTTTAGGGAAAGACTTAAATTCTCATCTTGCTAAGCTAATTAAGGGTTTGTTATGGGTTTAGCAGATATTTATTCAGAAAGCGTACATAACAATTTGCGTATGTATGCTGCATGGCCAATAGATACGCCTCTTAATCTGGGAGATTTCGGCACATTGCACGGTAAATTATTCCAAAGATTAGGAAACCTCAAAGAGCGATATAACATTGAAGTCAAATCTCTATCTTCCAACTCATCCGTTCACTATGATTTTAAAAGTGCAGGCATGGTTGAAACAACTATGTATGCGAAAGGAGATTTAAAAATAGGGGGGGAAATTCCGCTCGCTAAGGCTGGGCTAGAAATAAACTTCTCCGGCGAAAACGCCGTCTTCTTCGACGCGGCTGGGTGCAATATTAGCATCATTGAAAATAAGGATAAGGTATTCAATGAAATAACAAAGTTATATCGCAGGGGCATGTGGGACAAAAAATATACCCTGATAACTGATATCGTCCGATCAGAATCTGCCAGGATATTCATCTCCAATTCACAAAATGCTTCCATCTTCCTGGAAGCACAAAGCCCAGAGATCACTGTCATCGATCTTGCGAAAGCTAATATTGGATTGAGATGTGCATCTGAGAAGAATATTGGTTTAAATGTAATTTCCACTAATGGTACCACTCCTCTCATGAAGCTTGGACGGATTAAGGATATTATCTGGCCATGGCAAGATCCAATATTCAACCAACTCGCTGCTAAATCTAACATATCCGAGATAATTGAAATGCAAGCAATAGATTGAATTGAAGGAGATTGAAAATTTTTTCTTGCCTCCATCTTGCTGGCCCAGAATGAAGTCCATCCCTACGTGGTCAATATTGGGAAGCTGGTCGGCGGAGATGCAGCTGCCCAGCAATCGCAATCTTTAAGGCGAATACAGAATTGGTGTTCGGCAGTAAAAAAGGTGCTGAGGGGACTTGAGACTCGCCTGATCTTCCCAACCTGCAAGAAAGACTCTCGTCACCAAATCCTCCGCCTCATGCACGCTAAAAATGAGGCTTTAGAGCTATTCCAGCTTTTTACACTCACCATCTTCACAGTGGGTATAGCTGACATTCAGGGCTACACTGCATATCATCAAGACTTCCACAGGGGTAGTAGGTATTGCCGATGAGTTGCCCCTTGCAGGCAAAATCGAAGATAAAACCTAACTCTTCGGCTGGATCTGGCATCGTTCCTTCCAGCTCCTTGTCCATGGTCTTAACCCTGGTCTTAATCT
>CAYXSJ010000125.1:0-7702 GCA_964467095.1 uncultured Methanotrichaceae archaeon | reverse complement strand
AAAAACCATCCTACGCCTCATATCGATAGGGATTTCTTCATCATAAGCGACGAAGTTAGGCAGTGGTTTATTGAGGAAAGGGATAGCAAGCAAGATCTTATCTTCTGCGAACGAGACCCAGGAACGTGCCAGAATGCAGGGACGTGTAGGTATAAAGAATACTGCTATTAGGAATAATCCAATTCCACACCTGCCTGTAAAAGCTTTTCAGGCAGGCACCCTCAACCCGCACAGCCTCCTACCTCTCCCAAAGCAGATGCCCGAATTCACTGTCTAGCGCTTCAGCTCAGATAAGAGCTCCTTTAGGGATAAGGCGTTTAGCACATCCTTTTTCTCCAGCCATGCCCGCCTGGCTACATTCACGCCGTACTTCATGGTCAGAAGCTGCTCAGGATCGTGAGCATCGGAGTTAATGCTCATCCTTACCCCCATCTCTTTAGCAGCTCTGGCATTGACGTCGCTCAGGTCCAGGCGACTGGGGTAAGAATTTATCTCCAGGGCTGTATTCGTCCTGGCTGCCGCCTCCAAGACTGCCTGCATATCCATTTCATAGGGCTCGCGCTGATCGATGATCCTCCCTGTAGGGTGGCCGATGATGTCCACATTCTCATTTTCTATGGCCGAGATCAGCCTTCCAGTTATGGCCCTCTCTGTTTGCTGCACTCCCATATGCACGGAGGCTACCACCACGTCGCATCTGGCCAGGAGATCGTCGGAATAGTCCAGTCTGCCGTCTGCCTTGATGTCCACCTCAGTTCCCGCCAGAATTGTAATGCCTGCTCCCTCCAGTTCTTCATTGGCAGCAGCAACTGCCTTGATCTTCTGCTCCAGCTTCTCGGGAGAAAGACCCCCGGCGATGCCAACCAATGGGGAATGATCGCAAAGAGCAATGTACTCGTAGCCCAGAGACGCAGCTGCACGGGCCATCTCCAGGGGAGAAGCCCTTCCGTCCGACCAGTTGCTGTGAACATGCAGATCGCCACGAATGTCCTTTTGCTCCACCAGCCTGGGCAGCCTGCCTTGCAAGGCCGCCTCGATCTCCCCTCGGTCCTCTCTCATCTCGGGAGGAATATAGGGCAGCCCCAACGCAGAGTAGACCTCCTCCTCACGATCGAAAAACAGGTCCCGGCCATCCGAAAGACGGGTGAGAGAGTACTCGCTCAGGGAGTAGCCGCGATTGAGAGCAAGCTGGCGCAGCCGGACGTTATGCTCCTTGGAGCCCGTAAAATATTGCAGCACTGTGCCGAAAGAATGATGCTCCACAATTCTCAGATCCACCTGGATCGTATCTTTCACTATGACGCTGGCCTTGGTTGGGCCTTTGGCCAGCACCTCATCCACCAGAGGCATGCGAACAAAAGCAGTAACGATCTCCTCAGGCCTGGCGGCTGTAGCCAGGATATCGATGTCTCCAACAGTCTCCTTCGCCCGGCGAAAGCTTCCTGCCGCGGTGATGTTCTCCAGGCCTTCCATGCCCCGCAGATAGACCAGAATATCATTTACAATAGGCTCGACCGTGCTGAAAAGTATGCGAGTGCTGCGCTTTTTGTATCTTTCAATGGATTTTAAAATGTTTGCCTCGCGCGTCGGCCCCATTCTGGGAAGCCTTCTGATGCGGTGCTCTTTGGCCGCCGTCTCCAGCTCCTCCAGGTTGGTTATGTTCAGCTTTTCGTGCAGCAGAAAAACGGTCTTGGGACCCAGGCCAGATATCTGAAGAAGCTTTACCAGGCCGGGGGGTGTTTTGGCCAAAAGCTCCTGATGAGCCTCTATTTGGCCGGTTTTGAGGTACTCTTCCACCTTCTGGGCGATGGCTTTTCCCACTCCCGGAATGGACTGCAGTCTCTTCTCCCGGCAGACCTTATTGATATCCTCCTGCAAAGATTCGATGGCTCGGGCGGCTTTGCTGAAGGCTATGATTTTGAAGCGGTTCTCGGCATGCAGCTCCAACAGCTCTGCCATCTCGTAAAGAAGGCCGGCGACCTCGCGGTTTTTCACAGGGATGAATAAGCAGGAACAGGTAATAATAATTTCTCATCATGGGTCATTATCTTTGCCTTAGTGGGCACTTTCTCGATCTCCAGCCGGCCATGCCTCCTAAAATGACGGCCAGACTCTTCCAGCCGCGGGCCTGCAAATAGCTGGCCGCGATCATGGAACGCATGCCGCTGCCGCAAAAGATGTATACTTCCCTATCTTTTGGCACCTCGTCCATCCTCTCAGCTATAGCAGTGATGTGGATATGCTGGGCGCCCTCTATTTTGCCGTCTCTCATAATCTCGCTCTCGGATCTGACATCCAGGATCCAGATCTTCTCACCCTCATCCAGGAGACGGCAGAGCTCTTGCACCGTAAGGGTCCTTATGGCAGCAGACTGCAGGCCGGACATATGCCAGCTCAACATGCCTCCCGCCAAAAATCCGGCAATGTCATCGTAACCCAGGCGCAGGAGAATGGCAACCATGTTATCGATAAAGTTGCCTTCACCGACGAGAAGAATGGGCCGGTCATAGCTGAGAAACCAGCCGGCAAAGCTGGCCAGGCCATCCAGCCAGATGGATTGGGAGCCGGGAACATGAGCGGAAGCAAAGGCCAGCTCCTGGCGTGTGTCCAGGATCTGGGCCTTGCCGGAAAGAGCAGAAAAGTCCTTGGCGTCCAGAGGCATGGGACAGGGCAGCGCCCCCAAAATCGGCCTGCCCTCCAAATTCACCTGCTCCATGCGGCGAAAGTAAGGGGGCCTATCCGGATGGCTCTTCAATAAAGATGATACGAACTGCTCTTTGCTCTTTGCCTGCAGCCTCGCATTGTTCTTTTTCTCCAGGCCAATGGTGGTCCAGAGGCGCTCGGCAATTGACTCGCCGCAAACTGAGCCGGACCCATGAGCCGGGCAGAGTATGACCTCATCGCCCAGCGGCAGCAGCCTGGCAAAGAGGCTTTCGTAAAGCAGGCCGGCCATTTCCATGGCCTTTTCTTTCCCCAGCAGATCGATTCTGCCCACCTCTCCGGCAAAGAGAGCATCACCGCAAAAGAGCATCCAGGGAATGCCAGACGGATCCCGCAAAAGGTAGCTCATGCTTCCCGGGGTGTGGCCGGGCGTGGCAATGGCCTCGACCTCCAGGCGGCCAACCCTCCATTTCCTGCCAGAGGAGACCGGACTGCCATATTGATAATTCCATTGGTCGTCGGCATGCCAGACCTCCGCCCCCGTCCGTTCGGCCAGCTCCATCGATCCCACAAAATAATCCTCATTCCGGTGCGTCTCCAGGACGTGAGCAATCCTCATTCCTGCCTCTGATGCCATTTTTATGTAGACATCAACGTCTCTTCTGGGATCGATTACCAGGGCCAGATTCCTGTCGCCTGCCAGATAGGAGTAATGAGCAAGGCCGGAAGAGACAATTCTTTCCAATAGCATAAAGCATTACACTCCGATGCGCATTTATTTAGCATTGTTCAGCGTGGATTCTCTCCCGTAACCGTTGGATTCTCAGCATGAGAAGACCATTCCGTGAACGATCCCTCGTATATCCTGACCTTAACATGTCCCAGGTAGAACTTAAAGAAGAGGAATTCGTTTGTAGCCTCCCGTCCCGTGCCGCAATAGATGATCAGGGTCTTGTCAGATGTGATATTGAACTTGCTCACCATTTCCTGCAGCTCTTCATCGCTTTTCATGAGCCTGGCATTATCCTTCGTCATGAGCGTTCGCCAGGGGAAACTCCTGGCCCCGGGGATATGTCCATTCTTGATCCACAGGCCCCCTTCTTTGTAGGACTCGAAGGGGCGGGCATCAAAGAGGATTACATCCTCACGATCCTTTATTCTCTTGAATTCCTCATACTCGATGAAGTACTCATCTCTCACCGAGGCCTTAAAGCTAGATGCTTCCCAGGAAGGAAATACTTTGGTCAGTTCCCTGCCTTCTTGCTTCCATTTCTCCAGGCCGCCATCCAGAATATAGACATTATTGTGTCCAAAGCGTATCAGGGAATAGGCCATCATGGTCTGCTCCAGACCGTCTCCCAGGCCCGCTGTGCATTTGCTGTACCGTCCGGAAGCGGAATATATTACTACGGGCTTGTTTGGCTGCAGACCTACCTGGCGAAAGACGGGCTGCAGGACCTCAGGCGAGACAAAAACGGCCGGGAGCCCGGAATTAGCTGACCGAAGGAGGCCTTCATTAAGGTATATGGCACCGGGAAGATGACCCATTATGTAGTCGTGCACATTGGGCTGCACATCCAGGATCATAACATTCTCATCATTGAGGTGATCTCCCAACCATTCAGTGGAAATCCACTTCACCATGCTCTTGCCAGCAGGATACGGATATGTCTTCATAGTTTTATGACTCCTATTTTTTGCAGCCTAACGGCCGCTTGCATCTGCCCAGAAATCACAGGACTCAGAAATCAAGAGACTCTTTGCTTTATTGGGCACTCATGATATATCTATTTAACTAGATTCTATGATTGATGCGAAAATGGCCTGGACCTTACTATTTGCATCTTACGCAATTGAAGACATCATCTGCGCTTATGAACACCGGCTCTGGAGGATATATCACATAGCTTTCGCCGCAGCAGCTCAGCCAGCCATCAGCAAACCTCTTCTGAGTGTAGCTGTTATTAATAGTAAAATTTTTGGATATATGATATGTGCCTATGTATTCCTCTTCGATCTCGATGGCCGGATTTTTCCAGGCGCTAATGAGAGGATCTGTTCCGCTATAACCGCTGTTGCCCGCAGAGCTATCGCTGCCCGAAAGCACACCGATACGGACTTTTCCGCTGGTGACGGTTTCATCGATCTGCATGTGGGTTGTGGCGGAGCTGATGTCCTCGTAATCACTCTGGCTGCTGCCGGAAGAGACCATATATTCCATCCTCCCCGAAACTTCCTGCGCAGAGTCAACCTCATGACTCATGGATGTAGCTGAATTTCCATTGGCAAGCTGCGTTCTGCTGCCAATTCCAAGGCCAATAGAGATAGGATGAGACGAATAGTAGCCGTTTCCTGCAGTCAGGTCCACGGGAGCGCTGACGACTCTGTTTTGGCCAGCAAAAGAGATAGATGAATTATTGTAAGACGAGGCTTCCGCGAGATAGCCATTGCCTTTAAAAATCTCAGAAACGGGATCCTGAGAGGCTATGGCAGCAGCGCCTGTCGCAGCAAGTACAAGCATGAGTGATGATAATAACAGCAACACCGTTATATTTAGCATAGTTGTTGGCACCGTTTTCAGATCGTATCTCTCTCCCGGAAGGCTTGTCTGGTTATATTATACCGTGTCTGTTGCTATGCTTATATTTGAATCGGTCGGAGCAAAGCAAAGAAATGTCATAGTTTTTCGAAATCCTCAATTTTTATTTCTCATCGCGTAACAGGATCTAATCAGAGAAACTATTATTAGCTATCAAAGCCAAACAATATTATATCTATAGTAAAAATTAATAAATAAAATGATTGTTTGCATGTTAATATCGAGCTAGATTGGAAGATGGAATCACAGAGTCATTTCTGATAAATTCAATATGTCTATTATCAGGAACCTATTTGACAAAAAGGATTATAGTAGATTAATACCAGTGATACTAATAAACGATTCGCTAAACCTTTAATGTTTAGCCGATCTAATTAATATTGCTGAAATTAAAAAAGTCTTATGACCCAGGCAGATTATATCAAGGAGAAAGAGATGATGAAACGAAGCAAGCACGTAATCATTTCGAGAATACTGGATATATGCCAGAACGGTGCTAACAAGACTAAAATTGTGTATCAAGCAAACCTAAACTTCAGAACCGTGGATCCTTATATAGAATTGCTGGTAAAAAATAATCTAATCGAGGTCAAACAGGGAAAGACCATATTATATGAAACAACCGAAAGAGGCATAAATCTGCTGGATGACTTTAAGAATATAGATAGCCAGCTTTCCGAATTATAAATATTTATGATTTAGCTCTTATCATCAGCCGCATCAACCACTTCAACCTCTTCATCTTCTGCGCGCCAAAAGGGGTCAACTATACAAATGAATTTTAGAGACATGTCTCCTGTATTTCGAATATATTGCCATGAGCCGGGCGGAATTAAGATGGCCTGGCCAGCTCGAACTGCAGCCTTCTCGGAGTCGATGTGCATCTCACCTTCACCCTCCAGGATGAAGTACACCTCGGAAGAGGTTTTCAGGCGATGAGGAAGAGATGTAACGCCGGGCTGCAATACTGCGTGGGCGATGCTGAAGGAAAGGTCCAGCCCCTCCCGAGCAGGATGAAGAAGCTCGCAGAGAGTTGTGTTATCCGCCGCCGTCAAGTATCTGCAATTTGACAAGTCTTTTATGATCATTTTGTGGACCTTCCTTCCTTTGTCAATTGACTTCATTTCAGGCTACTACTACAAGGAGATTTTTATAAATCCTGAGAATAGATGACCAGATTTTTTCCGTCAGAGAGAATAGATGATATGATCCAATCCACCAGATCAGGCATCCTGGAAATCATCTGCACCAGAGAAAATGAGAGTGGATATTCATCTCCCAGACACGAATGACTCTTCCAGTCTTGCAGCTCTAAAACAGCATCGTTAATGCTGTCTTCGAATACCGAATAGAGGTTTCCATCTTCATTCAACGAAAGACCGTCGATGATGTGCGCTTGCATATTCTCGCCCTGAGAGTCGCAGGTTCGAATGCATAGAGTGGCTCGGCCATCTGCCAGCAGAATGAAGAAGTACCTTTCCGGGTGTTCAAGGAGGGCACAGCGCAGATTTCTTCCGCTGACCTCAATTCCAATCCGTATCATACTGACCAGATCCAAACAGACTTCACGCAGACTTTTCAACTATAATGTTAAATAGTTAGCATTTATGATTTATATATTTTATGGTCAAACGCTGAAAGTAAATAAAAAATTATATTAACAATTTTAGAAAATATGGTGCTTAAACAGATTAAGATAAAAATTATAAGCCGAGAGCCTTGTATGTGTTGATAGGAGAGCATTTATCTCAGTTGGAAAGAGAAAGAGGCCAAATGCGCCTGATAGAGATATTTTACTCCATGCAAGGCGAGGGCCCGGCCATGGGAAGGCCGGCCGCCTTCGTCAGGCTGGCCGGCTGCAACCTCAGCTGCCAGGGATGTGACACAGACCTCAAACCATGTCGGGAATTATCCATTGCAGATGTGCTGGAGAGAATTCAAGGCAGAAGAGTTGTCATCACAGGGGGAGAGCCCACCTTGCAGATGATGGAGCTGTCGGAATTGATATCTCTGCTGCATAGTCGTGGAAAGGAGATTCACATCGAGACCAATGGCACCAATCCCATTCCCGAAGCGATCCTGGAAAAGATCCATTACGCCGTTGTCAGCCCCAAGCGGGGATCGGATTTTCATCTCAACTTTTGGGCAGGAAAAGAGAACGTCCACCTCAAATTTGTATTGGGCAAAGCACCCTGGTGCTGGACCTCTGAACTTCTGGAAGATCTTGTCCCCGCTCTGGCAAAGGACAGGATCTGGGTAATGGCCTACGGCATAGACCAGGATATGCAGGGAGCCAGAGAGGCATGGGATCTGGCTATGGACCTGGGCATCAACTACTCCGACCGATTGCATATCAGGCTGAAAAGGAGATAGTAAAAAAATAGAACAAGAACAAAAAAACAAACGCAAATGGCCGGCACATCTTGAGGGGATGGATCCGCC
>CAYXSJ010000124.1:0-7747 GCA_964467095.1 uncultured Methanotrichaceae archaeon | reverse complement strand
ATAGCAAGCAACGGCTATGAGGTTTTAGCAGCGCTTGAATATCGCTCCTATGATCTGGTGCTTATGGACATCCAGATGCCTGAAATGGATGGCATAGAAGCAACCAGAATCATCCGGAAACGTTGGCCGCGTGGTCCAAGAATAGTTTTTGTCACCGCCTGCGCTCATTGCAAAGAGACCTGTATGAATGAAGGGGGAAATGATTTTCTGGCCAAACCGATTACGTTGCTGGAGCTGCAGGCGGCTATTGAGCACAATGCACAGTGACATTTTGACTTTCACAAGTCTATTCAAAGTTTCTCGAGCGAATCCTTTCTATTATACCATTTTGCGCACCAGCACTCTATATAGACTAGAGGCCTTGAATCTTGCTTGGGACGCACCTCTTCTATAAACAAAATTGCAGTAGGTCCTGCTACATAATTCAGAATAAATTAACACATATTACGTCTAACTGTAGAAAATTGTTTTATAGTAGAAAAACCGTAATAGTATGTTATGAAGAAAAGAATACTCGACGAATACCCGATCAGAGCAGTCAGATCGGAGATACGCTACTTCGACGACGACCACAATCCAGTTCCCAGAGACGGAGCCACCTGGGCTGTATTTCGAGAGGTGGACGAGAATGGCGCCCTTCTCTTTGAAGCGCAAGGATTCATAGATTAGTAAATGTCCAGAAGGAACTTAAGTATTTTTATTGAAACAAGCTGTTACATTTTTAATAATCAAAAACAGCGCTTCGTTCGATTTAAATGCAGCTATATTTCATAACAATTTAGCTAAAAAATTTATTAACAAAAGAGATTTATATCAGTATTATGCTAATAATTGAGACTAATGAGAGGAATAGATATGAAAATACAGTCAGTTTCAGCTTTGCTAATACTACCGTTGATAGCATTGTTCCTCTGCAGCACCGCCTGGGCTGCAGAATACCCCTTGACCATAACCGACACTGCTGGCAGAAATGTTACCCTGCAAATGCCGGTGGAGAGAATTATTGTACTGAGTACCGATGCTGCAGAAGCAGTCATACTTCTGGGTGCAGAGGACATGATTGTCGGCGTTACAGATACCGTTCAGAAGTTTAGCTGGTACTTCCCGAATCTTAAGAATAAGGCACTTGTGGGCAAATGGAGCGCGCCTGATTATGAGGTCATAGGCCAGATTGCCAAGGGAAATGAGGAAGCTATAACGCCGAATATCCTGGTATTGGGCTATCCTTCCGGCAAAATGGGGGGAAAGTCTTATGGAGTGGATGCTGTGGCAGAGGGGCTGGCACCCTTCAAGGATATCGCTGTTGCAGGTTTCAGTTTCTACAAGGGTGACAGCATAGATGAGGAGATCACCCAACTGGGCACGATTCTGGGCAAAGAGGATAAAGCCCAGGAGTATCTCGCCTGGAAGAACTCCAAGAAGGAAGCTATCTCCAGTGCTGTCGAGGGCAAGGGCATTCCTAGGGTTTATTTCGAAACGACGCAGCCCAAGGGACTGGGAGAGCTCAAGACCAATGGAGGGAACTCCGATATCGATAAGAGCATAAAGCTAGCCGGAGGACTGAACGTCTTTGGATCTTCTTCGGATGAGACCATTACTGCCAGCTGGGAGACGGTGATCAGCAAGAATCCGGACATCATCCTGCAGGCCAAGGCAGACGACATCCTGGGCTGGGAAGCCTTTCCGTCCAGCAATACACTTGCTGCGCAGCAGGTTCTCGATGAGATTATGAGCAGGACTGGGGGGAGTGCCGTTTCCGCCATCAAGAATGAAAATGTCTGGATTGTCTTCCGCAAGATGCTCTATGGACCGGGCAGCGTAGTAGGAACGACCTACATGGCCAAGCTGCTACACCCCGATGCGAATCTAGATGCAGATGGTGTTTATAAGGAGTATCTGGATCTCCTGGGCGTCAAGTATCCGGAGGACAGGACATTTGTATTCCCGGAGCTTGCGAGAGCTAGCTAATCGGAAAGCCAATCATGCTAATTTTTTTAATTCTAAATATAATATAATTGCATTTTCCTATGCAGTGTTGGGAGTTTATGATTAAGTAATACCTAATCCAAAATGTTTATCAATAATAACTTAAATCGCAAGATGAGATCTTATGAATAAAGGCAAAAATTGGGATCATCTATGAAGGAATGGGGATCTGTTTGCTGATACTAACGGCAGGCAAAAGTAGGTTATCAAATCCCGCTTCTGCCTGGAAAAGACGAAGCCATTTCACCATATTGGAGCGCTGAGATGCCCTCAGAAATCACTGCCAAAAATGTCTTGCTGAGGGAGAAGTACCAGCGGTTTGTGGGTAGAAAGATGCTCTTTCTCCTCTTTCTCGTTTTAGGAATCGTTCTTCTGGCAGGTGTGGCCGCAACCTTAGGTTCTGCCAATATCAGTGTCCTGGATGTCTATTCTGCCATTTTAGCCAGGTTCTTCCCAGGCAGCTTTCATACATCCTGGTTTGCAGACACTATAGTTTGGGGACTGCGGCTGCACCGCATTCTTCTGTCCATCGTAGCGGGAATGGGCCTGGCCATCGCGGGTGCAGTGATGCAGGGCATCCTCAAAAATCCCCTGGCCAGCCCATTCACATTGGGGATCTCCTCAGCGGCCAGCTTTGGAGCGGCTCTCGCCATCATTTTGGGAGCAGGCTTTGTGGGTGGCGAGTGGCTGATCATCGGCAATGCCTTTGTCTTCACACTGCTCGCCTCCATGACCGTTTATGGCCTGGCCAAGTACAAGGGCATCACTCCCGAGACAATGATCTTGGCTGGCATTGCCATCATGTACCTCTTCCAGGCCATGACGTCCTTCCTTCAGTATGTCGGGCAGGCAGAGCAGGTACAAGAGGTGGTCTTCTGGATGATGGGTTCCATGGGCAGGTCGTCCTGGGACAAGGTCTGGATAGTCTCTGCCGTCATCGCCATTTGCTTTCCCTATCTCTTGCTCAAATCCTGGGACATTAATGCCCTGGGCGCAGGGGATGAGACGGCCACCAGCCTGGGTGTGAATGTGGAAAAGACGCGGGTCGTCTGCATGATGGCTGTGTCTCTCATAACGGCAAGCGTGATCTGCTTTACCGGCACCATCGGTTTCATCGGCCTTGTATCGCCCCACATCACGCGCATGGTCCTCGGCGGAGACCACAGGTTCTTGCTTCCCGCCTCTGCACTGGTGGGCGGACTGCTCTTGCTCGCGGCCGATACCGCAGCGCGAACCATCCTGGCCCCAGTGATCCTGCCCGTAGGGATCATGACCGCCTTCCTGGGAGTGCCGTTCTTTGTCTATCTGTTCATGAGGCGAAAGAAAGAATTCTGGTGAAAAGCAAAAATATGATGTGGTAAGTTTTTATTTTTTCCAGGGATATCAGGATGATTTTGATTTGACTGCAGACTTGCCTGCGAAGCATTTTAACTACACTAATCGCCATGACTGCCATGAACAGCAACTTCAACGGAGCTGGAACCAGGCTTGTTGTGGATCAGATCCACTGGCGCAGCTTCGACGAGTCGCTCATGGCACCCATCGGCCATCCTTCCCTCTTGCTGGGCAAAGCCCTGATGCATGACGAAAAATAAAGAAAATTACGTCTCCCAGACGGCGACGATCTTCTCCACGTTGATGTAATCTCTTCTGTCTTTGTACTCCAGGACAATCACCCCATCTGCGCTTCCCACCAGCTTGCCCTGCATTCTCTCCTCTTCAGCGCCTCCGAAATAGACCTCGATATTTTTTCCGTAGAGGTGTTCCGACATGAATTTATCCAGCATAGTTTGTCCTCCGTTCGATCTTACTGAGACTCAAAACTAACGTTAAATATGTCGTGCTAATTGATATATTTTGTGGTGTTAACCTGGAGTATCTCCCAAATAAATCAATACAAACTGGTGTAAAGTTTACTTGCTTAATCTATCTTAAACTTAAACAATTTTTCTTGAGCATTCAGCATCACCGAAGATTATTTAATGCCCCTGATAAACAAGTTATTTTGAAGAAAAACAAATCAAGTTGATTAATGAATTGATGATGTCTTATGGTGGTGAATTCATGAGATTAGCAAATTGGTTGATCATCCTGGCCCTTCTCAGCATCCCGGTTTTTGCAGAGAGCGGCCAGACCGTCATGCTCACAGATGAAGACGGCTGCAATGTGACCGTTCCATTGAATCCAGATAGCATCGTCTGCCTTTCGCCTGGAGCTGCAGAGGTGCTGTGTGCTCTGGATGCACAGGACAAAATTGTAGCGGTGACAAAAGACTGCAATATACCCACCAGTCTCCAGGAAAAGGAATGCATTGGTGTGTCCGGGCGCGAGGCCGACATTGAGCGAATACTTGAGATCAAGCCGGATCTGGTCATAGCCAAAACCGGTGCACTCTTTCCAAAAGATGATGAGAAAAAGCTCACAGATTATGGAATTCCCGTTCTGAGATACAGAGTGCTCCACATAGATACCCTGCTTCCCATGATCGAGGATCTGGGCAAGCTGCTGCAAAAGAAAGAACAAGCAGGGGAGATGAAGGACTGGATAGACGAATACTATCACATCGTCCTGGACCGAGTTGGGACGCTGCCCGAGTCCAAGAAGCCGTCCGTCTATTTCATGTCCATGGGCCATATAGACTGGACGGGCAATAGAGCATCAACCGGAAATACCAGAATCGAGGAGGCGGGCGGCAGAAACATCGCAGCCGACCTACCTGTGACTGTTCCTCATGTCGAGATGGAATGGGTCATTGAGCAGAATCCAGAAGTTATGATCTACTCCATGTCCTCCGAGCAGCACAAGGGAGCCTATCCCTCCATTGAGGAGATGAAGGCTAAGCAGGAGGCTATCATGTCCCAGCCGGGATTTGAGGGAATCGATGCCGTCAAGACGGGAAGGGTCTACATCGCGGACATAAACATGGCCAGCGGCCTATCCGAAATGGTGACCATGCTCTACTACGCCAAGTGGCTGCATCCGGATCTCTTCCAAGACATCGATCCGAGATCGGTCCATGCCGAGCTGCTGCAAAAATATGCCCACATGGACATCAAGGATATTTTCCAGGTCTATCCCGAGGACCCCGTCCAGGTGCCTGCAGCTGCGAAAAGCCCTGAGCACGACCACACCCAGGCAACCTTGACGGACTCGGCTCCCACCTGGAAGATGCTGATGCCGCCTGCCTAGTTTACCATCTGGCTCATGGCCGAATGGCTGCCGACGACCATGAAGGGCATCAACCTTCTCACTCATTCTTTTCGGGCTATGAAAAAATAACTATTGTTCAGTCGATTGAGCCACCCAGTTCAGGTAAGGCTGATGGCCTTCGGCTCACTTCCGTCCCACCCAACGCTCTCCGTCTCTTGCAATCTCTTTCTTCCAGATGGGCGCTCTTTTTTTCAGCTCCTCAATTATGTATCTGCAGCCGGAGAAAGCCTCTTCTCGGTGCCCGGCCGAGCAGACGATAGCCACGATGCTCTCGCCCACGGCAAGCGTCCCAGTGCGGTGCACTACCTCTGCCGCCTTCAGGCCAAAGCGGCTCATGGCCTCCTCCCGGATGGCTTCTAATTCCGCCAGCGCCGCTTCCCCGAAAGCCTCCACCTCCATCCGCTCGATGCCGTCATCCCTGACGGTGCCTAGAAATGTGACAGTAGCGCCTGCATCCTTGCTCCGGGCCCTTTTCATCATTTCATCTATGGAGATATCCTCCTCGGTGATCTTGATCAAGAGCTTTCAGCCTCCGGCCAGGGGAGGAAATATGGCCAGCTCGTCGCCCTCGTGAAGCGGTCTCGACAGATCCTGGCTGGGATCGATCCTTTTTCTGTTGATCATGAGCAGAACATAATCGCGTAGCTCTCCGGATTCGTCAAAGGCCGCCTCTTTGAATCTGGGGCTGGCCTGGGCCAGCTCTTCCAGCAGCTCTTTTGCCGTCGCAGCCTCTTTTATTTCTGTTTCTCGCTCTTTTCCCAGGATTTCCCGGAAGCTGGCAAATGCCAGAACTTTCACCAACATTTCATAACCACTTTATTTCTTGTACATATCACGGAAGCTGATGGGAGCCTGCCCGGAATCGGCCTTACCTTTCAAGCCGCCCTTTTTCAAGGACTTCTCGATCTTTTTCTTCTCATTTTCCCTCAGCCGGGTGATCTCCTCTTCTGAGTCGATCCCCATGACGAAGGTGCCGTGACAGGGCTTGACGTAGGTGAAGAGAATCTCTTTTCCCCGCACGCCCATAGCTACCGGCGGCACGCCGATGATGTAGTAGTCCTTGAGGATCTTGTAGCCGGGATCGACGTAGTAGACCTCCTCAGAGTTCTTCTCGATGTACTGGCGGGCATCCTTGAAGGTGGTGCGCTCCAGGTACAGCTTGTACTTCATCTGCTCGATACAGCTCACAAAACCACCTTATCGATCTTGTTCTTGAGGGGACCTGGGTTATGGGTGGCCTTGGCCACGATCTTCTCAGCAGGATAGTCGATGCTCTCTCCCAGAGCCTCGGCATTCTTGCCGAATACCACCGCATAAAGCCTGGCCTTGGAGATGGCACTGAATGTGGCCCCGTAGGTCATTCCTGCATCGCTGTGCATGAAGGCGAAGCATATGTCAAAGTCAACCTTCTTTTCTACGACGTCACCAATCAGCTCGTCCAGATCGACCGTCTTTTGCACATAGTAGCTCTCAGGGTCGGCGGCCTTGAGCAGCTTGACGGCGGCATTCGTGCCAGCCACGGTCACATCCCAGCCGGATTTTTTAAGCTTATGGGTGAGATAGATCACCATGCTCATCTGCACCGGCACTTCCGGACAGCCCATAACCAACAGCGCCTTTTTGCCTTCGCTCATATCTTCATCTCTTGACTATGATTTTAGATTGGCTCTTCACCATTTCCAGTGGCTAAGTCACTGGTTTTAGCCAAATGGTCACGAACTACCACTACCGATAAACGCAATATTGCTAATATTCCTATTAATACATAACATCATTGCAGACTATCCGAGCAGTCCCGGCAGGCCGAATTGCGCTCGCAGGCCATCTCGTCCAGGCAGCCATTCAGGCCATCCCAGAACAAGAGCCGGTTCTCCAGAAGCTTCCCCGCATCGGTGACATACTTGATTGCTTCAGTCACCTGAATGGAGCCGATCACACCGCAAGTGCTGCCCAGAGCCGGAAAGACTGATGCGGGAGGGGCTCGCGGGAAGATGCAGGAGAGGCAGGCCGTTTTGCCGGGAATGATGGTGGTAGCCTGCCCCAGGTAGCCGCTGATGGCCCCGTGAAAGAGGGGGATCTTTCTTTGCAGAGCAGCCCGGTTCAAGAGGTACCTGATAGGAAAGTTGTCCATAGCATCCATAATCATGTGGGTGCCTCGCAAGAGCTGATCGACGTTGTCCTCGGAGATGGTCTGGATCAGCGCTTCAACTTCGATCTCCGGATTTATGCCGGTTAAAGTCTCATAAGCCGACGTTGCCTTGGGCCGGCCCACGTCTGCATTGGCATGCAGTATCTGGCGGTTGAGGTTGGAGAGTTCCACAGTGTCGCAGTCTACGATGCGAATTTTGCCGAAGCCGGCTGCCGCCATGTAGTGGGAAATGACGGAACCAAGGCCCCCAGCCCCGGCTATGAAGACGCTCGTCCTCTTAAGTTTCTCCTGGCCCTCCTCGCCAAAGAGACGGATCTGGCGGGAGTATCTCATCTTTTCGGCGTCACTCAGCATGGCTTTTCCTTCTTAACCACCGTGCACAAAGCGCACAATCTTCAGCTC
>CAYXSJ010000123.1:0-7819 GCA_964467095.1 uncultured Methanotrichaceae archaeon | reverse complement strand
TTTGAAGTGCTTTATATGTATTTGCCAGCTCCAGATTTGCTTGAGGATCTTTGTATGCATAGGGATTCTGAAGTGCTTTATATAGATCTGTACCGCTCAGCGTAGTTTGAGGGGTGCTCTTCAATTCCTCACCCTGGATTGCCTTAAGCAATTCTGCACGCTCCTGTGCAGTATGAGGTGCGCTGCTAGCGTAAAGGTTATAGTTCTCAGCGGCTCCAGTCCCCAGCAATCCTGCAATGAGGAAGAGCGAAATGCAAAGCATGGCGGATAAGAATCCCGATTTATCTTTAGCTGTCATTTCTTGTCACCGTTATCTGTTCTCACCATTTATTTATCTACCTTATAACTTGATATCTGCTATTACACTCTCATTACACTCTCCGAGATATATGAAGGTAAAGATCATATGAGATCTCTGCGAATCTCATGTAGAGGTTAGAGGTTTTAATTGTTCCATCATGGCATAACTTTAAGTGACTTAAGGCGTTCATACCTTTGAAGTCTCATGCCCACTGGTGTTTACGTCTGTCACTGCGGCCTGAACATCGCCGGCGTCTTGAATGTGCAAGAGCTGAAGAGCTTTGCCGAGAAGCTTCCCGATGTGGCCGTAGCCCGCGATCTGCAGTTCTCCTGTTCTGATATCGGCCAGGAGCAGATCCAGAAGGATATCGCGGAGCTGAAGCTTGATCGCGTTGTTGTGGCCGCCTGCTCGCCCCGCCTGCACGAGCCCACCTTTCGCCGGGCCATTAGCAAAGCGGGCCTGAATCCTTACATGCTGGAGATGGCCAACATCCGGGAGCAGTGCTCCTGGGTGCACATGGATCAGCCGGCCATGGCCACGGAAAAGGCCAAGGACCTCATTCGCATGGCCGTGGCCAAAGCTGCGCTGCTGCGGCCTCTGGAGACGGAGAGCATACCCGTCAGCAAGGAAGTTCTGGTCATAGGAGGAGGCGTCGCCGGCATTGCCGCAGCCCTGGACCTGGCCGATTCGGGCCTGCATGTTTATCTGGTGGAGCGGCGGCCCACCATCGGCGGTTATATGGCTCTGCTCACCGACGTTTTTCCCACCAACGACTGCTCCATCTGTGTCCTGGGGCCCAAGATGTCCGAGGTCTTCAACCATCCTGATATTACTCTTATCACCTACGCCGAGGTCCTGGGTGTGGAGGGCAGCGTCGGCAACTTTACCGTCTCCGGCGTTCGGCGAGCACGCTATGTGGACGAGAAGCTGTGCAAGGGCTGCATCAACGAATGTGCCGGGGTCTGCCCGGCAGAGGTGCCCAGCGAATACGACTTTGGCATCGGCAAGAGAAAGGCTATTTACATTCCCTATCCACAGGCGGTGCCCCTGGTGGCCTGCATCGATCCCAAGGCCTGCATAGGCTGCGCCCGCTGTGTGGAAGCCTGTCCCGCCCAGGCGGTCAAGCTGGATCAGGAGCCCCAGGATTTCAAGCTAAATGTGGGTGCCATCATCGTGGCCACCGGCTGGCAGCCCTTCGATGCCACCCGAAAAGAGGAGTATGGCTTTGGCAGGTACAGGGATGTAATCACCACCCTGCAAATGGAAAGGATGCTGAACGCCTCCGGGCCGACAAAGGGCGAGGTGGTGCGCCCCAGCACAGGCCAGATCGCCAAATCAATAGCCTTCTTGCAGTGCGTCGGTTCGCGTGACTCGACGGTGGGAAACCTCTACTGCTCCCGCATCTGCTGCATGGCATCGCTCAAGAATGCGCAATTGGTAAAGGAAAAGTATCCGGATACAGATATTACAATCCACTACATCGACATCAGAGCCAGCGGAGAAGGATATGAAGAGTTTTACGTGAGGGCCCAGAAGCTGGGCATCAACTTTGTGCGCGCCCGCGTCTCCCGCATCGAAGAGGTTGAGGGCGAACTCTTCCTGTTCTTTGAGGACACGCTGACAGGCGAAATGAAGAGGGTGAAGCATGATCTTGCCGTCCTGTCCGTGGGCCTTGAGCCGGACAGCAAAGCCGACGTGGTGGGCAATCTGCTCGGCCTATCCCGAAGGCCAGACAGGTTCTTTGAGATCGCCCATCCCAAGATGAGGCCCGTGGAGGCGCACATCGATGGAGTCTTCATTGCCGGCTGCGCCTCCGGTCCCAAGGAGATCCCCATCTCCATCGCCCAGGGCAGCGCAGCAGCGGCAAAAGCTGTCAAGCTTCTGCATAAAGGCACACTGGAGCTGGAGCCGACATCGGCTTATGTGGACCCGGACCTTTGCATCAAGTGCAAGCTGTGCGTCGATCTCTGCCCCAAGAAGGCCATTGCCGTGAAAAGCCCTGCCTACGTGGACGAGGCAGCCTGCAAAGGGTGTGGCTCCTGTGCCGCAGCCTGTCCTGCAGATGCTATCAACATGCGCTTCTTCTCTGATGAACAGATCCTGGCCCAGGTGCGGGCCGCTACAGAGGTGAAGAGAGAGTTTCCCCTCATTGTGGCCTTCCTTTGCAACTGGTGCAGCTACGGAGCAGCAGATCTCGCCGGAACATCGCGCATCCAGTACCCGACCAACGCTCGCAACATCCGGGTAATGTGCTCGGCTCGCGTGGACCCAAGCTTTGTCCTGGAAGCGCTGCGACGGGGTGCGGATGGAGTGCTCATAGCAGGCTGTCGCATAGGCGAATGCCACTACCGGGATGGCAACTATCAGGCCTTGCAGAGGGTGAATGTGCTCAAAGGCGTCCTGGAGAAAATAGGCCTTGATCCGGGAAGAGTCAAGATCGTCTGGTGTGCAGCCAGCGAGGGCGAGATCTATGCCCGAGATCTGAAAGATTTCATAGGCGAGCTGAAGGCCATGGGCCCCATCGGAACGGAGCTGAAAAAAGGGAAACTTCCATGATGGAAATTGAGAAAGATATGGATGCAGAGGGCACTCACATTCTGGCCAGGCAGAAGACCAAAGAGAGAGAGATCGTCCTCGATTATGATTACAGGAAGTGCGCCGGCTGTTCCATCTGTGTGGCTCTCTGCCCGAAAAAAGCACTGCAGGAGGGGCCACTTCAGGAGATCGCCAAGGGACTGGACGCGCCGCCCGTGCTCATAGATCTGGATGCGTGCGCCTTTTGCGGCATGTGCGTTAATTTCTGTCCAACGAAGGCCTTTAAGATGACTGTTCGAGAAAAAAGATCCGCCCCGGAGGCAGCTGAAGCAGTCGAGGCCCAGACATGACGCAAGCGGCAGAAACGACAGAAGGGACGGAAAAGATGGGTGAAGCAGAAGATATGAAAAATGTGGTGGATTTCATCACCCAAAAACAGTATCCCCGGCTGCTGGCAGAGGCCACTCCAAACGAAAAATGCCTGCCCTGCCTGCTCTGCGAGCCTGTCTGCCCCACCAAGGCCATAAAAGTCACTTTCAATAAGACTCGCGATGACTATGGCCCCCTGCGCTCGGGAATAAAAGGCAATATCGCCGTTGATCAGGAGAAGTGCAATCTTTGCGGCCGGTGCGCAAAGTTTTGCAAAGCCTTCTTGCTGATCGATAAGGACGAGAAAGAGAGAGCGAAAGATCCCCGCAATCTGCTGCCCTATGAGCAGCTCCTGGTGGACGAGGAGCTTTGCGACTACTGTGGCCTGTGTGTCTCCCTTTGCCCCGAGGAAGCGATAACAGTAGAGGGCGAGCCTTTAGAAGTGGAGTTGCCGGTCGGCGAAAAAGAGTTCGCAGGCAAGATCGAGATCGACAAGGACCTGTGCATCGGCTGCGGCAGATGTGCTCTGGTCTGCCCATATGAGGCCATGGACATTAAAAAGCCGTTCCAGGGCGAGATAAAGCTGGTCGAAAAGAACCTGGTGCGCTGCGATCCTCTGGGCTGCCAGGCCTGCTTCAACGTCTGTCCGGCCAAATGCTGGTATGTGGACGAACGGGGCAAAGCTGCGCCGGTCGAGGATCAATGCATCTTTTGCGGGGCATGCGAGAAGGCCTGTCCCGTCTCGGCCATAGAGGTCGAGCGGTCAGATGTCAGGCACACGGAGATAAAGGAGACTCCCTGGGCCGAGGAGTGGAAGCAAGCCATTTCTGCCATAAAGACCGGCCAGAGAGAGCGTCCGGATGTGAGCGGGGCTGTCTCTCCGCCGGATATAGAACGTCAGCCTCTGCCCGCACCAGAGAAGCCGAAGATAGATCCCGAGCTGCTGCGGTTAGTGGACGAGGCCCTAAAGCCTCTGGAGCCCCTGCTGAGAAAGCCGAAGATACGGCAAATTTTCGAGAGGGAGCCCGCCGAAGAGGCCAGCAGGAAGATTGTAGAGCGGCTGCACAAAGATGAAGCAAAGAGGGCTGCCGTGGCGAATACTGTTGATGGTACTGCCGAGGGTAGCACCGAAGATACCGCCAGGGGCACTACTGAGGAGGCGGCGTGAGAATGGCCAGAGATGAACAGTTCAAGCAAGAGGTGTTGCACCTGGCTGGTGCTGAAGTATTGACCTGCATTCAGTGCGGAACCTGCTCCGCCAGTTGTCCCACGGCACCACTTATGAATCCCAGCATCAGAAAGCTGGTCAAGCTCTGCTTAGAAGGCAAAAAGGAGGAGGCTCTGCACAATGAGACCCTATGGCTGTGCACCTCCTGTCTTCTCTGCACGGTGCGCTGCCCGAGGGGCATCCGGCCCAAAGCAGTGGTCTCGGCTCTAAAAGACATAGCCGAACGAGAAGGGCGGCAGAGCAAGGACGCATCTTACGAGCAGTTCTTCTTAAAGCAGATAATGGACTTTGGCCGGATAGCAGAGCTGGCTCTCACCGGCGAGTTCCTGCTCGTCTTTCCCCAGGGGGCGGTGCAGTCCATGCAGATGGGGCTGGAGCTATTGCCCAAGGGCAAGATCGGCCTGGAAATCGAGAAGATCAAAGGCAGAGATGAGGTCAAGAAGATCGTTGAGGAGCTGAGGGAAAAATGAAGCTGGCTTACTATCCAGGCTGCGTCTCCAAATCGACAGGAAAGGAGATGGATCTCTCCACGAAGGCCGTGTGCGCGGCTCTGGACATTGAGCTTTTGGAGCTCTCTGACTGGAACTGCTGCGGGGCGACGCACGTCTCCAATGAGCTGGTTGCTGCGGGCCTGGCAGCCAGAAACATGGCCCAGACCGATCTGGAAATCATGACTGCCTGCTCCATCTGCTACAGCAACTTGCGCGCTGCGGCGCAAAGGCTGGAGGAGGCAGAGACCCTGGAGAAGGTGAACGCTGTCCTGGAAAGGAAGTACAGTGGCTCCAAGATACGGCATGCATTGGATGTCATTTTGGAGTCTCTTGCTGAGAAGGATGAGAGGATCGTAGTGCCCCTCAAGGATTTGTTGGTCGCTCCCTACTACGGCTGCCTGCTCACGCGGCCGGCGGGCCAGTACAGCCCGGAGTTTCCCAGCATTCTGGAAACGCTGATCAAGAGGCTGCAGGCGGAGCCGGTGGATTTTAGGCTCAAGACCTTTTGCTGCGGCGGGCCCATCTTCATGCCCCAGGAGAAGGCTGCTGAGGACATCGCCTTTAAGATTTTATCGGAAGCGAAAAAAGCGGGAGCGGAGGTCATCGTCACCGTATGCCCGCTCTGCCATCTCATGCTTGATGCCAAGCAAAAGGTGCTGGAGCAGAAGCGCGGGGAGCCGATCGGCATTCCGATACTCTATGTGACGCAACTGGTGGGGATAGCGCTAGGTTTGGGGCCGGAGGAGCTGGGGCTGAATATGAACTCGGTCTCACCGATGGCGATGGTGGAGAAGGTGTATGCCAAGTTATCCGAATAATATTATAATATGTTTTTCAAAGAATTCAACTGGATGACAGGAATTTCTTTTCCGGAGCAATAATAAAACAATTTTTCATCGGAAGTCAATAGCAGTCGGCTGCTGCCACTTGAAGAAGCTTCGATTAGAGATGTGTCAGTTATGCCAAATTTAGCAACTTCATTAGCTCTCTTTAAGATTTTGTCTTTTTCTATATAGTCTTCGCGTGCGTTCATAAGAATATTAATAGAATTGGTAAAAAAATTTGAAAAATTAGCTTCTTTTAGCCTATTATTGGCCAGATTTGATACTTCAGCCAGCACCTGTGGTGTGACGACGATCTCTCGATATTTCAAAAAATCAACAAGTAATGCATGATCTTGAGAGTTATAATTTATGTTAGACAAATATTTAGTATTATAGAACCCAACTAAATAGAGAAGAAGCGGCCCCGTATCTAAGAGCAAAGATTTATATCTAAGCAAATCTCCGCTCATTCTCTTTTGAGCTCTTTTAGCTCACCCATTTTATCGATCTTAAGAGTATACACATATTTAATTAGAGAGAAATAGCTATCCTTAACTTCACACTTAATAATATATAGCCCGTCCTCCTCTGTAGCACTGATTGTATTAAATCCTATCAAATTCGGAATGGTTAAACCCGTTGCTTTGGAGTATTCTTCCTCTCGATAAAGCTTGCTGAAATAATTTCTAGCCAATTCTATAGCTTCATTCATATTAATTTCTTGTTGCATAATTCTCAATATTGACTCTGTAATTCAGAGTAGCATAAAAAACTTATGCACGAATTGGTCAAATACCGATCATTGATAGGTCAGTGGTTTTTATGAGCTGGGGCATCAGTTATCCACATGTCATGAAAAACTTTGAAAAAAGGTGTCCTGAAAAAGAAAATAGCCTTCAATCGCTTAGCTTAAAAAGGAAAAACAAGGAGATAAGAGCCTATGTCGGCATCGAGAAAAAGAAAGACAAAAGAGACCAGCATTGAAGTCTTCCTGGACACAGAAGGCTCGGGTGCTATCCAGATCGATACTGGAATACAGCTCATGGATGAGATCCTCTCGGCCATAGCCAGAGGCGCGAGATTTGATCTGACCGTCAAGGCCAGAGGCGATCTGGAGACAGGCGACCACCATACCACTGAAGACACTGCCATCACTCTGGGCAGCGTACTCGCCCAGGAAATCAAACGCGGCATAGGAAGCTCTATGGTTCCCTCCGGCCTGGCTCTTGCCACCGCAGTCGTGCGCTTTGGCGAGCCTGGCTACCGCGGCAATTTCGCTTTGCAGTCGCAGGCTCTGGGCGGCATGGGCCTGGAGAACTTCAGCCATTTCCTTCGCGCCCTGGCCTACAATGGCCGGTTCAACCTGTTCATATCCGCAGAAGGAGGCGACGATAGGAGCAAGATTGAGGCCATGAGCACGGCGCTGGGAAGAGCGATTAAAAAAGCGGCGCGGGACCATTAAGGCTGCCGTGCTTCTTGATTATTATGATTCATAAGCACAAACCATCTATTCATTCTTCTGGGGTTTCCGCGAGTCAGCCCTGTGGGCCTCCCGCGAGAAGGTTTGGGCGCCGCTCCAGGCCGCGGCTTGCCAAGGCCGTTGACCGTTTTGCATAGCCATTCTGTTTCAGCTAGCAGCATTACTTCCACCACCTGGCCTTTATGAATTGCACTCTCTGATCGCCTAAAAAAGAATATGGGCTATCTCCTGCGCCAGGCATAGGCTCCCGCGGCCAAGGCAACTAGCGTGGCTAAAATGCCCAGGGCATGGCTCTTCTTTGCCCTTTTATCGCCCTCAACAATGGTTATGGTGCCGTTGGAGACGGTCTCAGGCTTAAAGCCGCTCGTGCCTGTCACATTCAGCTTGATTGTATCATTTACCAGGGCTTTGTTGCTCACCGCAAATGTGAGATTAGCGGCACCGCATCCACCCGGCAGGAAAACGCCTATCCTTCCCTGTTTTACATCCACCTGCCAGGTGGCATTGCACTCCCCTGAGATGCTCGTGGCCTTTAGCCTGGCTGCATCATAAGAGATGTTAATTATCTTCTCGCTATTGGAATTAGGGGCC
>CAYXSJ010000122.1:1103-7879 GCA_964467095.1 uncultured Methanotrichaceae archaeon | reverse complement strand
TAAATTATCAGGCTTTTTAGCCCCCAGAGCAGCTTCGGGTTGAGCCGGAAGAGAACGCGCAGCATTCCCGGCAGATCCATTTTAGATATGTCCTCCTTGGCCAGCGAGCCGATGAGCTGGTTTAGGTCTTTATCGTTAAGCTTGACGAAGAGCTCTTTGAGCTGGAAGCTTCTGGCTATCGTCTTGCCGATATCTTCTCGCCAGCGGTCCTCGTACTCTTTCAGTCCTGCCCGGCTGACATTGCCTGCAGCTATGGCCTTTGCCGCTACATCTCCGGCAATGACTCCTGCCCTCATGGCATTGAGAATGCCACCTCCCGTTAGCGGATCGGTCTGATGAGCCGCATCTCCTACCAGCATCACGCCGTCCGCAATTGCAGAGTCAACGGGCCCGGAGCAGGGGTCTCCTCCCACGACCATCTCCACCATCTTGCCATTGGGAAAGCGCGTCTTAATGAACTGGCGCAGCAGCCGCACAGCCTCACCGGGCTTGGACCTGGAGCCCTGAATTCCAAGTCCAATGTTGGCCAGCTTCTCGCCCTTGGGAAACGACCAGACATATCCTGAGGGAGCGATGCTGTTTCCCAAAAAGAACTCTGTATATTCTTCATCAATGGATGCATCATGCACCAGGAACTGAGCACAAGATTCGATATCCTGCAGTTTCAAAGTGGTGTCGATGCCTGCCCAGCGTCCCACCTTGGACTCCACTCCGTCCGCGCCGATGACCAGGGGCGCATCGATTTGCAGAGGCTCTCCAATTCGTAGCGCCGACACTCCACAGATAGCTCCGTCCTTCTTTCGCAGTCCCAAAGCGCGGGTCTTGACCAATACCTTCGCACCTGCCTGGGCAGCCTGCATGGCCAGGCCTCGATCGAAGATCTTCCTCTCCAGGACGTAGCCCACTTCGCCGCCGCTCTTGTCCTCGGACATGATTATGCTTTTTCCGTCCGGAGCATAGATTCTCGCCCCTTTTACCTCGGATGATATCCATTCCTGCTCTGGCTTCATCATGCGGCATAAGGCCCTCTTGCTTACGCCCTCCGCGCAGCGCACGGGATCGCCGATCTCCTGGCGTTTCTCCAGCATGACGACCTTGAGGCCGGCCAGGGCAGCCGCCTTTGCGGCCATAGATCCGCCAGGGCCCCCTCCTACTACTATCAAGTCGCACTTCATGCCTTGACCTCGAGGGCTCCCACGGGGCATATCTTGGTGCACAGGCCGCACTCCTTACACTCAGCCGAGACCTCAAGCCAGGTCTCCACCAGCTCCAGGGCACATGTCGGGCAGACTCCGACGCAGGCACCGCAGTAGCAGCATTTGTATCTGTTGACGGTAAGCATGAGATCACATCCTTAATATTCTATTTCAAAATCTTCGTATCCTTTGCTTTCCAGCTCGGAGAACTCCATCCCCAGGATTATGGCTCCAGAGGGGCCCGCCTTCATGGCTTTGAGCAGCTCGCCAACCTGCTTTCTCTCTCCCTCCAGCACGGCCTCCACTCCACCGCTGGGAATGTTTCTCACCCAGCCTTTCACTCCCAGAGCACGTGCTCGGTCCTGGGTAAATGCGCGATAGAAAACGCCCTGCACTCGGCCCGAGACACGAACATGCACCGCAATCATTTAGAAGCTCCCGTCACCAGATCTTCTAAAGCCTTGCGCTGGTCTTTTGCCTTTATAATTCCCGAAGCGAGCAAGACCCCAATCGATCCCAGCTCCAGGGCGCTTCTCAGATCCTCGCCGTGAGTTATTCCCGCTCCACAAAGGACCCCCACCTGAGGCGCAATGCTTTTGACGGCATCAACGGACTTAGAGATGACCTCTGGATTCGCCCTGGATACGGGAATGCCGCTGCCGATCAGCTCGGGCGGCTCCACAGCCACATAGTCCGGCTCCATGGCGGCCGAGGCGCGAGTTGTGGCCACATTGTTGGTACAGACTATCGTTTTTATGCCTGCCTGGCGACAGGCAGAGATGGAGGCCTCAATATCAGCCAGCATGAGCCTTCGCTCGGAGTGGTTGATGAGAGATCCGGCAGCGCCCGCGGCTTTCAAGGACGCTGCTGTCACATGGCCCGTAAAGCCGCCGTATCCTACTCCGTCCACGTGCTGAGCATAGACAGGTATCTTCACTGCACTGGATATGGTCTGAATATCGGCCACCTGGGGAACTACCACCATTTGCACGGAATAATCCCGTGAAATGTCCTCGCATATTCTCGCCAGGCGAAGAGCCTCCGGGCCGGTCGATTCACGATAGGTCTTGAAGTTGAGTACAATTAAGGTCATAATCTCCCTCGCATCACTTCTGTAATCTCAGTAGGCATATATATTTTGGCTGCATTCAGCCAGCATGTCGTTATAATATTTTTCATAAATGGTGGTGTGAAGGCACTCTCCTGTAAAGATCATCCTAATAGTGCCATGGAAGATAAAAGCAATCAAAGGGAGCATGCCTTTCTCCTGGTTATGAATCATGTGATAAAGCAGGCCGGAAGGCTGGGAATAGTCCAGTTTAACCAGCTCTAAATCCCTGTGACAGGACAGAAAGCTCTCTAGAATCGGCTCGCTTCTCTGGCAGATGGGGCAGTCTTTCCTGCCGATAAAGAGCAGCAGTGCCCCCTCTTTGCCGGCAATGGCCTGAGCCAGACTGCTCGCCGGTCCGTAGGTATCCGACAAAAAAGATTCTATCACGTCGGCTACCTCTTCCCGGGGAACACCGTACTTCTCGCTGAGCTCATCGCTAAGCTGCATCTCTTTTTTGGCCATGAATCCCTGCACCAGGGCTATGAGATCCATGGATTGTGCGATCTTATTCATTCCTTAAATTTGTGGTGCTAGAGATCCTGAATTACCTTGATCCTTAGCTTTGAGAAGTCCTCTTTGATCTCAACCAGGAAGCCCATGCCGGCAAAGATCTCTTCCAGCTCAATCCTCACGAATTTCTTGGGTGCATCCGAGCCAAAGATGAGGGTGAACTCGCTTTTGCTGGTCTTGCTCATATTAAAGAGGTTGCAGCTCTCAAGTCTTCTCAGGATGCTCTCTGCATTGAAGAGCTTGTGCTTGAACTGCTCAGCATGAGCCCGGCAGACCTCTTTATGCAGATTCCAGAACTTTTCCCTGTCCGGGTGAGTTTCCATGAAGTTTAAAAACAATATCCAGTGATCGATATCCAGGATAACATGCTCGCCTGCGGAGAGCATTTCCGCATGGGTATAAACCGTCTTGTCCTCGGCGAAGTCAAAGAGCATCTTGTGTTTGCCAAAGAACTTCAATGACTCTCGCATCAGCTCGCTCTGGGACATGCCCAGGTCTTCCTTCATCTTCTTGAACAGGCCTACTGTCTCTTCATCTAAAGCGATGGTAATTCTTTCCGGTGACTTCATTTCATCCCCAGCATTTCTCTCTACCAATATCATCCCCCTTATGTTATATTACCTTTATTGAGCACTATCTTTTTATACCGATGCCGGAACACGCATTCCTTGCTCTCCTGCGCCAATGGCGCCATCACTATTGACCGGTATTGTTAAATTCCAAAGAGAATTAACCCTATATCATGGACACTTGGTTGAAGGATAAAAAAAAGTACAGCGAAAAGGATAAAGAAAAGCTGGAGAAAGGATCGGGCTTTGTCAAGGTCTGGACACTGGTCAGCAACTGGCTCTACAGGGTAGTATCCTGGTGATCTGAGCCATTATTCTTTTATTATATCACCGAGCATTGCAGCTCTCGTTTTTAGTCGGGCTAATACTATGTCTCTGCTTGATCCCAGGGCCATTATGGACAGGACTGGTTCGTCTGCGGCTATTCGCGATCCTATCCCCGGCACATCTGCCGTCCAGTCTCTGACCAGATTAGCCTCAATGGTCAGATCGCGGGGGGCGTAGATTATGATTCTGCCTGCAGTGCGGCGAGGCTGGGCTGGCCGCATCGGCAGCCTTCCTAAAAAGGACTGCAGATGAGCCTGGAAGACATTGTCTCCTCCGGCCATCTCCACAGAATCCAGGCTGCCCTGAAAGCGGCTATTGACCTCGACCACCACTGGACCATTTTCGGTGAGCAGAAAATCAACTCCGTTGCTGCCCACGAGCCCCAGCTTCGCGATTATCTCTTCTGCCATCTGCGCTATGCCGCATTGCGGGGGTGCGAGGGGCGTGATGTTCCCGCTGTACCTGAATCCTTTCGCTCCAGCCCAGGAGAGGCCTATGAGCTGCTCGTTGACGGCAATGGCGCGCGCCTCGCGACCGTTCCCAATGACTGAGACGCTGGCGGGCCGGCCAATGATCAGCTCCTGAGCTATGAGATCTTCCTCGATCAGATCTTCCTCTATGCCACCTTCCATTTTCAGCTCAGAGGGCTCTCGAACTATCCTGCATCCCACTCCCCCTGCGCCCCTGCGAGGCTTGACCAGGAAGGGAAAATGCAGATTATCTGCGACAGCGACAATCTTCGTCCTGATGAAGGGAAAGCCCCTCTCCTCCAGCCAATGAGCCAGCCAGAGCTTATCTGAGACCTGAGATGTCTTTTCAGGAGGATTGTTGAGCACAGGCACTCCCTGGACTGATGCCTCTTCCAGGCCCGGCCCCAGGACGACGGCATCGGGGCGAAATTTTTCAATAAAAAAAGAGAGATGCTCTTCTGCCCCATCTCGCGGCATTTTAGCCGTCTCCTTTGCCCATCTGGCCAGGTCCACGTCGCAGTAACAATCGACTGCGAAAACCTCATGGCCTGCCAGGCTGGCTGAACGGGCAATGTGTCTGATGTTGATGCCTATTACTAATATTCTCATCATAATTTGCCGGTCATTATGGCTCTTGCCCATCACTCTCTTTTTCCGGGCAGCATTCCGGATACAAGACCTTTTTTCCGTGAGGAGAGGGCACAATCTTAAGGCCGCCTTTAAATGCTTCATGGAGCTCTTGGCCCAAAAAGAGCCTGTCCAGGAAGACCGCCAGCGCTGCCACCTCGGAATGGGGCTGATTTCCCACGGCTACATTCCAGTCCGCCAGATCATACATCTCTGCCGGTACCTTCTCTGCCCCCACAACCACCAGGATATTCTCGCAGCCGCGAATCTCATCAATTACATCGGGCAGATTAGAGCCGTACATGGTGAGGTGGACCACCTTCCCTCCCGCCTCCTTCCAGCGAACCGTCTCGCCCTTCCAGGAGACATCCGGTTTGAGGCGAAAGCTGCCTCCCCAGCGCACTGCAACATCGGCCAGGCTCTCTTCCACGTGAGAGTCGCGCCCGGAAAGGAGCATCTCTTCCGCTCCGAATGCCCTGGCCACCAGGCCAACATGGGTGGTGATCCTCTTGTCTCTCTCCGGCCGGTGGCCGATGCGCAAAACCACGACTCGCATGGCCGCGGGAGGGCTGGCATCTTATTTAGTCTTATTTGGCCTCTTTTTTTTGAAAGCTTTGGCCGGGCCCCTTGCAAAATAGCTAAATTCCTGTTGTGCGTTATTCTCCAGGATGAACCTGTGCGAGAGTTGCCGGGGCAAGGGCTACCTGGTGGTAGGAGAGAAGCCCTGTCCCAACTGCGATGGCAGCGGAAAGACCGAGTCTATTTCCCTGGGGGAAGCAACGGACAAGGATATGAAGGAGCTTATTGAGAGCGGCTCCACGAAATGCAGCGTATGCCATGGCTCTGGCAAGATGCCGGTCACGGAAAGCTGCCCGGCTTGCGGAGGGCTGGGGCGCGAGTATCTATGCGTGGTCTGCGGGGCGAAGCTTTCCAGCAAAATGGAGCTATGCGAGCGCTGCGCCAAGAAGCCGCTCGTGCACATTCTCGATCCTGCATGCGATGTTAAAGATATCGTGATAGGGGAGATTTATCAGGGCAAGGTCAATGGCCTGGCCAACTTTGGCGCCTTTGTGGATTTGTCCGAGAGCGTGAGGGGTCTTGCCCACAACAAATACCTGAAGAGCAAGCCGGAGGTGGGCGATAAAATCTTCGTCACGGTGCGAAATATTCTCGCTAACGGCAACATCGAGCTTGAGCCGGCTGAGCTGAAGGAGTACAACACTTTTGAGGTGGAAAAGGAGCTTGCATTATCCAAGACCGCGGATCTGCAAAAGCAGGTGGGCAAGCAGATCATGATCAAGGGAGAGGTCATCCAGGTCAAGCAGACGGGAGGACCTACCATCTTCACCATCGCTGACGACAGCGGGCTGGTCTTTTGTGCCGCCTTTGAGCGGGCGGGAGTGCGGGCTTACGCCGATATCGACATCGAGATGATGGTGCGGGTCATTGGCGAGGTGAGCCTGCGCAACAACCAGGTTCAGGTCGAGATCAAGTCCATGAAGCGGCTCTGGGGCGGAGAGGCGTCAAGCGTCAAGGACCTGATTGAACAGGCCATTGACAGGCGCGCGGAGCCCTCCAAGACCGAGTTTCTTGTGAAAAGCGAGATCATGACCCGGCTCTTGCCTGCCATGAAGCAAGTGGCCAAGGAGATTCGCCGGGCTGTTCTCAAGTCCCAGCCCATAGTGGTGCGCCATCATGCCGATGCCGACGGCATCACTGCGGCGGTAGCCATTGAGATGGCGATTTTGCCGCTCATCAAGGAGGTAGGCGGGCCTGATGCCGAGTACTACAACTACCGGCGTGCCCCCAGCAAAGCGCCCTTTTACGAGCTGGAGGACGTGACCAAGGATCTGACCTATGCACTGGAAGATCAGACCCGGCACGGCCAGAAGATGCCGCTCATCGTTTTAATGGACAACGGCTCCACTGAAGAGGATGTTCCGGCCATGCGCCAGGCCCAGGTCTA
>CAYXSJ010000122.1:0-1079 GCA_964467095.1 uncultured Methanotrichaceae archaeon | reverse complement strand
GGTCGTCGATCACCATCATCCCCATAAGATCGTGGATCAGTACCTTATTGCTCATGTCAATCCGGCCCATCAGGGGGGCGACTTCGGCCTGACCACGGGCATGCTGGCCACGGAGATCGCCCGCATGATCTATCCCTCGGTGGAGAGCAAGATCAAGCACTTCCCGGCAGTCTCGGCTGTGGGCGATAGGAGCGAAGCGCCGGAGGCGGCAGCCTACATAAAGCTGGTTGAGGACAGGTACAGCCGAGAGGACCTGAAGAAGGTCGCTTTGGCCCTGGACTATGAGGCATTTTGGCTGCGCTTCAATGAGGGGCGGGGACTGATAAACGACATTTTATGCCTGGGCCGGCTGGATCGGCACCAGAGGATTGTGGAGCTTTTATGCGAGCAGGCAAATGCCGCCATTGACGAGCAGCTGCGAGCGAGCATGGGCAATGTGAAGAGCACGAAACTGCCCAACGGCATTATCATGAATGTGCTGGATGTGGAGAACTTCGCTCACAAGTTCACCTTCCCTCCGCCCGGAAAGACCAGTGGCGAGGTACATGACCGATTGTGCAAGAAGTATGCAGACAAGCCCGTGGTCACCATCGGCTACGGCCCGGATTTTGCTGTTTTGCGCAGCCGTGCCGTCAAAATGAACATTCCCCAGATGGTCAAAGAGCTGATGGAGGAGATTCCCAACGGCGGCGTGTCCGGAGGCGGGCACCTGGTGGTGGGGTCGATCAAATTCGTGGGCGGCATGAGAAAGGATGTGCTGGCAAAGCTCGCTGAGAAGATCGCCGCCTGCGGGGTGGACGAGGTGGCACCGGCAAAAGGCAGATAGGCGTCGGGACAGACCGAGCCTTTCGTCTATTCTATTGTTTTTTGCAATTGAAAGCGGTTTAAAATATAAGAGAAGTAACAACGCTATAAACATCTAAGAAAAATAGGTTCTACAGGGCTTTTTGATCAACCCTGTACCCATTTTTACCCATTTAGTAATCAGTATCTTCTGGGTGGTCTGGCAGGCTTGTGCTTCTGGTAGCAATCGCTGCAGTACACTGGCCTGGAGCCATCGGGCTTGAAGGGAACTTGAC
>CAYXSJ010000121.1:0-7961 GCA_964467095.1 uncultured Methanotrichaceae archaeon | reverse complement strand
TGTGGCTCTTGTTGTGCTCGTTCCGAGTTAAAAGAAGATTAAAAGAGAATGCAGTGAAGGTAGAAAATGATTTGCCCAGCCAAATACGGGATTAACTAAGCCCTCAAGGCATTCCCAAGCGCTCTTTTATCGCCCTGACGTCAGATTGCATTTGCCTAAAATTAGTGGCATATCCAGGTTGAATGTCTTCCCTCATGCCCTTGATCTCTTCAAGCGTCGCATCGGAGGTTTTTCGCACAGCTTTGAGGTCCTCGCTCATCTGAGGAATCATATCGGTATTCTTCCGCACAGCTTTGAGATCATCCCTCATGTCAAGAAGCAGTGGAATGGCCTTGTCCAGTTGAACGAATGAGCAAAGCATGGCCACTTCGCTGGTTCGCCCAACGTCGCCGTCATAGGGCTCATTGGTCACTTCATAGACTTCGGCAAGCTCCGGCTTATGCTTCTCAATTGCTTTGAGGAAGGCTTTGATTCGAGCCTCATCTCCTTCTACCAGGGCTATTACCTCCTGCTGGCCACTTTCTTCCCAGTTGTAGGTAGAAAGTCCCGGCAGGGCCGTGTTCATTGCCTGCTTGAGCAAAAACACCCGGTAGCCGACATCATGCACCTTTGGACCGACGATAGTAATTTTGAGCTTCATTTTTGATCCTTATGTTCTCCCAGGTATGAAAGGATTTGGGTGAGCTCCAGATCCCTGTCATGTTCAACGATTTATATATAGATTCAATTACTACCCGAACATCGCCCCCATGCCCGCCTCTGCCGCCTCCGCCTCGTCCCGGAAGGCCTTGAGCAGCGCCTCGCCTTCCCCGCCCTTCATCTCCTTGGCCGCCGTCCCGGCGAGCAGCTTTCGCGCCTCTTCGGCCAGCTCATCGCGGGCCTTGATGTAGAGGCACATGCCCTCCTTTTCCAGGCCCATAGCCTTGCCCTCCCGCACCGTGGGCCCCAGCCGCTTCCAGAACTCCTCATCCAGCATTTTCTGCATATCTTTGCTGCCCTCCATAGCGTAAGTGTAAACCAATTCCATTTTTCTAACTCCTCCTAAAGATCCTGCATAGCTTTTTTGAGCATTTCCGTGCACTGGTCCATGAGCTCAGCCGCCTGACTAACGTCCTGGGCCGCCTTTTCGCTTACCGTGGCAATTTGCGCCGCTCTATCTCGAAAAGAGGCGCTGTGGCTCTCGTTGTGCTCTATCCAGTGATGCAGTAGATGTTCCACCTCATGGCGGGTTAAATCATGCCCTTTTAAATCATGGCTGTGCATAATAAATGACTCCTAATACCGTCTCCTGACCATGTAATCGGCCAGCTCCAGCAGCGTGGCTTTTTCTTTTGAATCCGGCAGGACTTGCAGTGCACGCTTGCCCTTCTGCACCATCTCCTCCGCTCGGGATCTGGCGTACTCGATCGATCCGCTCTTCTCCAGAAGGGAGATGGCCTCTTGGATCTGCTCCGCAGTGGCGTCCTTCTTGCCGAATACCTTCACGGGAACATCGTGGGCAAAGGCATGAATCATGATCAATGTCTTCTTGGCCTCAATCAGGTCTCCGCCCTGCCTTTTCCCCGAGACATTCTCGGGAGTAATGAGATCGATAACGTCATCTTGCAGTTGAAAGCCCATGCCGGTCAGCCTGCCGAATTCATCCAGCGCGGCAACGACTTTTGGCGAAGCGCCGGACAAAAGCGCTCCCATGCTGGCTGAGGCTCCATAGAGAACGCCCGTCTTCTTCTCAATCATCTCCATGTACTCCGCCTCGGAGACACGCTCTTTTGCCTCAAATTCCATGTCCAGCCACTGGCCTTCGCATATGGCGGTGCAGGTTTTGGAGAGCATATTCATGGCTCCCAAAATGAGATCGGGCCGGGCTTTCGTCATCCCCAGCACCTGGAAGGCCTTGGAGTAGAGGGTGTCGCCGGCAAGAATGGCTCCCGACTGCCCCCAGAGCTTGTGCACGGCGGGACGCCCGCGCCGTACATCGGCATTGTCCATGATGTCGTCATGAATGAGCGTGAAGTTATGAATCAGCTCAATGGATACGGCTGCCGGAGCTAAAGCTTTCGCGTCGCCGCCCACGGCCTGTCCAGCCAGGAGCAGCATGGATGGGCGAAGCCTCTTTCCTCCCGCATCCACCAGATGCCGGCTGGCCATGTAGAGAGGGCGCGGATGCACTACGGGCAGCAGCTCCTCGATAGCTTCCGTTACCAGGGCCGCCCGCGTTTGCAGCTCTCTGTCCAGCTCTTTATCCAGCTCTCTGTCCATCGTCTTCGTCATTCTTGCGTCATCCTCCTCTAGTCGATCAAGAGCTCCTGGCCGTTTCGCACCAGATGAATATTGGAGCCCAGGGAGTAGCCCGTCTCCTCGGCCATCATGAGGTAGCTGCCATGGCTGATCAGGTTTCCGTGGCTGGGTATGACATGCTCCGGCTGAATCATGCGCAGAAGCTCCCAGTGGTCCTCCCGGCAGGCGTGACCTGAGACGTGCACGTTATCGTAAATCCTGCCGCCTCGCATCTTGAGCTTGGTGACAACCGTGTGCCGGTTGGACTCGTTGAGCGGCTGGGGTATGATGCCTGCGGAGAAGACGACCCGATCTCCGGACTCCACCAGATAGTCGGTCTCGCCATTGGCCACCCGGCTCAATATGGCTCCCGGCTCGCCCTGATGCCCGGTCATAATTGGCAGATACTTATCCTTGCCTTCGGTCATGATCCTCTTAAGGGCTTTGTCCACAGACTTGCGCCTGCCAAAGACAGTCACATCTCCCTGGCCAGCGTAGCCAGTTCTCACCGCCGTGCCCCAGTATTTTTCCATGGAACGGCCCAGAAGCACGGGCTTTCTTCCCATCTTGTGAGCTGCCTCGATTATGGCTCTTATGCGGGCAATGTGCGAGGAGAATGTGGTTACCATGACACCGGATTTCGACTCCTCCGTGCCTATGAGCACATCCCAAACCAGGTCCTTGGCTATCTTCTCAGATGGCGTCTTTCCCGAGATGGATGCGTTTGTGGTCTCAGTGATGAGCGCCAGCACGCCTTGCTTTCCTAAAGCCCTTAATCTGGCAAAGTCTGGTGGCTCGCCCAAAGTCGGAGACCGGTCGATCTTGAAATCATTAGCGTAAACAATGATGCCCTTGGGAGTATGAATGGCGGCAAAGACGCAGTCCACAATGCTGTGCTGCACGCGAATGAACTCCAGCTCGATGTCCGGAGTAACCTGGAATCGTTCTCCTGCTTTCATGACCTGCAGGGGATTTTTCACCCCGAAGATCTTCTCGGACTTGATCTCCTGATTGATGAGGTCCGCTGTGAACGGCGTAGCAATGATGGGTGCATGATACTTGTGGGCCAGCTTGGAGATGGCTCCAATGTGATCCAGGTGACCATGAGTACAGGCGATAGCCCTTACCTTTCCGTCAACATTTTCCATGATACTATCATCAGGAATGGCCCCCATATTGATCAGGTCGGCAGCATGCAGCGATTCCACGTCTGTGTCCTCGTGAATCTGCACCCGATCCAGCCGGATTCCCATATCCATTACCACGATATCTTTTCCAATCCTTATCGCCGTCATATTGCGGCCAATTTCATTGTAGCCGCCCACAGCGATTATTGCAATATCCTTCATTTTGCCAACTCTCTACAAACAGAAAATGCTCTCAAGTCAAAACCCCGCGCCTCCAACCACTCCCTGGTCCTTCCTAGAACCACGAGAGGAACATTGGCAAGCTGCGGCACAACTTTGCATCCGGTGAGGAACATTGTGATCCTCAGCGCACGGACATAATCATTCATAACCCTGACAATTGCCTCTTTATCTTCTGTAGCTGGCCTGAGCAAGGGAAGGGCTGCGCCCGCCAGGCTGGCGCCCAGTGCCAGGCTCTTGGCCGCATCCAGGCCGCTTCGCACTCCTCCCGAGGAAATGACAAACGCTCCGGCGGCTTTGCACTCGACAATGCTCACGGGCGTTGGAATTCCCCAGTTTTCAAATAGCCTCCCCATCTGCTCCAGCCCGTCGTCCCCGACCTCTGCAGCACGAAAAGACTCAACGCCGGCCCAGGAGAGCCCTCCCACGCCCGAGACGTCAATCATCTTAACTCCAGCCGCGATCAGATCCTGTGCCACTTCCCGTGATATACCGGCTCCTGTCTCTTTAACCATAATCGGCACTGATCCTTTGGCCGCTGATCTCAGGGCCTCCAGCACGCCGCCGGCATCTTTGTCTCCTTCCGGCTGGATGCTCTCTTGCAGGAAGTTCAGATGAACTGCAATGGCATCAGCATCTATCATCTCGGCCAGATGCTCCAGGATTTCCGGCCCGGATCTTTTCAGTTGCACGGCTCCGATGTTGCCGATGATGGGAACATCCGGCGCTGCATCTCTGACCGCAGAGAAGGTGTCTTCCAGCTTTCTGTCTTCTATTGCAGCTCTCTGTGAGCCCACTCCTAAAGCTATGCCCATCTCGGAAGCCGCCTCTCCCAGGCGAACATTGATCTGCTTGACAGCCGGATGTCCTCCGGTCATGGCACTGATCATGAGGGGCGCCTTCAGCTTTTTCCCCAGGAAAACGCAGGATGTATCGATATCTGCCTCGTCGATCTCCGGCAGAGCCTTATGCAGCAGCACCAGATCTTGGAAGGGCCTCCTTTTCGCATCTACCGGCTTTTCCAGACAGATTTTAATGTGGTCGAGCTTGCGACTGGATGTGGTCAATTCGCCCTCCCAACTCTAGTTCCCACGAATTCACCTTTTAGGGCCCTGGTAATATTTCCTTCAATGCCTGCATTAAATATTATGGAGTCTATTCCCAAATCGGCCAGGTCCAAAAGTTCCAGCAGCTTTCCTCTCATGCCCCCCGTAACGTCCACACCTGCACTGCCTCCAATGGCGCTCTCCACTGCAGAAAGCTCTTTTCGTGTAATCTTTTGCAGAGGCCTGCCGGAAAAAAGGATGCCATCGACATTGCTTCCTACGGCAACCACCTCGGCCTGCAGAGCTCTGGCGAGATGGGCTACCAGCTGATCTCCGGAGACTATTGCTGCTTTTCCGGTGATGTCCATAGCCACGTCACCATGCAGCACCGGCATGATGCCGTCCTTTAGCATCTCTTTTACAGGCTCTATAAAAAAGCTGTCTATTCTGCCGTCCCTGAGGAGAAGGCAGGAAAGGGGATGAACCGGCAGGCATTCGACGCCAGCCAAGCTCAGTGCCTCCACTACGAGCTCACAAAGCCTGGCCACAGAGTTATGAGTCACTCTTAATCCCAGTCGGCTGAATTCATGGGGCAGACCAAATCTTTTGGCAGGAATGTGTCCAAAAGAGCCGGCCCCGTGTACAAGCACCACATCATCCGGCTGGGATGCGATCTCCTTGGCCACGCGCATGATCTCATCCGGTCGTGCGGTAAGTTCCCTGTTCTTGTCGGTCAGGATGCTTCCCCCGATCTTCAGAATCCGGGTCACGGCTCGCCCTCCAGTCGCACGCCTTCACAGCCCGTCATAACCTTAAAAGGAACTCCTCTCGCCTGCCTTAATGCCACCATAAGAGCATCTGTGCCTGTTGGTCCGGGCAAGGCAATCATGCAGCCTCCTCCTCCAGCTCCGGTAAGCTTGGCTCCAAATGCTCCTCCAGCGCCTCGCGCTGCATAAACCAGTTCGTCCAGCTCCCGGGAACTGACGCCCAATGCCTCCAGGAGGCCGTGGTTGATATTCATCAGGCAGCCCAGCTCCGCTGTACTTTGCTCTCTGATGAGGGGAACGGCCTGCTTCGAGATGGCCCCTATGGCCTGAAATATGGGATCGACCACGTCAAAGTAGCGTTTTTTCAGGTCTTGCACCTTCTCGACCTCTGACTTTGTATCGTGAGCCATTTTTGTATATCCAACTACTATCTCCAGCGGCGGAAGAGCAAGGGGCGCAGTCTCTCGGGCGATCTGCAGATAGCCACCGTAAGTTGCCAGAGCCGTGTCCATGGGACTTCCCAGTCCCTGTTGAACCTTCTTTTCCAGGCGATGGGAAATGGTTGCTATCTCCTTTCTGGACAGTCGCTGGCCCAGATGCTCGCTTATGGCGGCAACCGCTGCCACCACGATAGCAGCCGATGATCCCAGTCCTGCAGCCAGCGGCAGGCTGGACTCAATGCAAACCTGCATATCCCTGACATCAAATTCTCTGAGCACGGCTGAGATATATCTGGCTTCGTGTGCTGCATTTGTGGATGTGAGCCGGCCAGATGCCAGATCCAGGGAGAATCCTCGCAAAGCAAGCTCTTTTGCCGTTATGAGCACGCTGCCGGGCAGGTCTCGCACGGTGACTTTTGCTCGTAGATCTATGGCACCGCCAAGAGCTGTGACTCCCGAGACGACGGCATGCTCTCCGAAAAGGATAATCTTACCGGGAGCCGAAGCCGTTGTCAATAAAGCCCTCCTCAGGAAAAGACAACCGCCCCGTACCCGACTACCTGGCTGTAGTCGCCGCTCACGTCTCCGCTGGTAGCATAGGCAAGCAGCTTGCCGGTTTTGGCTCCTAGGGCAGCAGCGGTCGTGATGGTTACTGCTATTGGTCCATAGCCGCATGCTGTGGCATCGTAGCGATATACTCTTTCGTAAAGCTCTGGGACATCCATATTTAAAATGGCTTCCAAAAGCTTTGCGTCAACCTTTCTGGCAGTCTCCTGGGGCTCGTAGTGAGTAAAATCACTGCTGGCAATCAGTATGCAGCTGCGATTAGTCTTTTTCACGGCTAAAGAAAGCTCCCGTCCGACTTCTACCGCGGTTTGCTCATCCTGCAATCCCATGCAGATGGGAAGTATCTTGAATCCCTGAAATCGCTTCTGGAGAAAAGGGATCTGGACCTCAATAGAGTGCTCGTGCAGATGAGCCGTCTCATCATAATCGATAATGCTGCCGGCCAGTGCATCTGCTAACTCCAGATCCGACTCGACATCTCCCAGAGGCGTTCTCCATGATTCACGAGACAGTGCCACTGGAGAGCCGAGGCCGTGATGATTGGGCCCTATGATCACATAGGTTTCAGCTTTAGGCAGGCGAGAATATGCGGCAGCTGCAACTTGTCCCGAATAGACATATCCGGCATGCGGGACCACTGCTCCCAGAACGGGAAGCTCTTTTTCAGGATGCAGCATGCCGTCCAGCTGGCGCTCTAGCTCTGCTCCGCTACCCGGATAGAACTGACCTGCAACAGCCGGAAGCCGCATGGATCAAAACTCCATTTCGAAGTCTGAGATAGTGTATTTGAACCGATCCTCTTCGCCCCGCTCACGCAACACCTGACGGGCTAAGAGCCAGTAGATAAGCGTTAGAGCTTTTCTGCCTTTGTTGTTAGTGGGTATGACCAGGTCCACATTGGAGGTCATGTTGTTGGTATCGCAAAGAGCGATTACCGGAATGCCTACATCCACGCCCTCGTTGACCGCCTGGGCATCGCCGCTGGGGTCCGTGGCTATGAGCGCATCTGGCTCGATGAAGCCCCGGAAGGCCGGATTGGTCAGGGTATTGGGAACAAATCTGCCCACGTTGGCGCTAGCCCCAATTGCCTTGGCGAACATGGTGGCAGGCCTCTGGCCGTACTGCCGCGCAGATACAACTAATATATTTGCCGGATCGTATTTCGCCAGGAACTTGGCTGCCAGCCTGATGCGCTTGTCTGTGGACTGAACATCCAGCACATAAAGCCCGTCTGTCCTCACCCTGTAAATATAGGGCATCATGTCATTCGTCTTCTGCTGAGTACCAATGTGCACGCCTGCAGCGAGGTACTCGTCAATTGGTATGAGAGTCTCGTATTCTCCCGCTACCGTTATCACCTCATCTTCAACCAACTAATTCACCTACCTAAATAGCGATCGCGTTTTACAGTGATGGGAATTACGCCCAGTCTCATCTCTTCAAGCGCTATTTCGAGAGGGTCGGTATTAATGGTATCGATCAACACTGGAGCGCCCA
>CAYXSJ010000120.1:0-7989 GCA_964467095.1 uncultured Methanotrichaceae archaeon | reverse complement strand
CTGCAGAATAAGGTAGTCACTGGTGAGGTGAACTACAGTCTAACCGCCCAGAATTGTGAAAGAGGACAGGGCCTCGGAGGGCAGTCTTGACTTTGACCAAATTAACCTTAGGCTAAATATAAAACTTTCTATTTTACGCATAGCTAGCAGTGCAATCTTATCGAGCGCCAATCAGATCCTTCTCCATTCTTTAAAAAACGGCGTTAAGAACCTGTACACCCAGGAGGCGCATCCTGATGAATGCATTTCGGAAAAACTGATATACAGTAATGATAATGCTCCTGAGTGTAATCTCCAGTAAGGCATCCGCCTGGGCTTGGAGATGCCACTTGAATCCACCCCACAAATCCCGGATAAGACGCAAGAAAAAGATGCATGGGAAAATTAGCAATCGTTTTTTGGGTGGTAAGCCTTCTGCAATTAGGCAAATTGCCGTATTGTAATCTTTTTTATCTTCTTTCCATACCATTTTCCTTCCTATTTTCTGCACTATTTCCTGAAAATCGCCGTCTTCAAGCTATTTTTTCCCAGGAAAGCTCCAGGAAATCCGACCTTATCGGCCCGAAAGATTTTTCTACTTTTAGTATATATAAAACTTAGGTTAAATATGCTTGGCAAAAATGGGAAATCTGCTGGAGGAGAATGGAGTTGATGATATGAAGTTGAGGATATCAATCTTATTGGCTTTAACGCTGATGCTATCGGCCTCTTATGCCTATGCTTTTGGCGGCCCAGGATCTGTAACCGTGGATATCATAGGAAGCAGAACCGATAATACAAGGATCACGTCTTCCGGCATGGATAAATTGGAGCTGGAAATCATTGGAAGTGAGGCTAATAATACTATTATCTCTCCACCAGCTGAGAAAATTGCAATATGCCCAAAATATATCTGTTCAGACATAAAATGCCCTGAGGTAAAATGCGATAGCGAGAAGAAAAAATATCCATGGGAGAAGATGCATCTTGGAGTCGATGCCTGGTATGGCACCTTCTGGTATACAGATATCAACATGCCGAAGTGGCCCCAGTTTTAGGATGGAAAAACAGGCGCAAGAGCATTAAAACCAAATTAACTTTTTTTATAATAAATTTTTTTAAATTAATATCATAAATAGCAGAGGGAATAAAACGGCCCAGGGTGAGGGGATGGCTGAGGGTAGCAAAAAAGCCCCGGAGCCGTTTCATTGCTTTGGTTTTGTTCTTACATAATATTAATAATAACAATGTAATCATCGTAGTATTTAACTCTTTCGATATTCAAATTCAGTTATGTACTCTTTACGCACTTGAGATCTTGCCAGGATCAGTGCAACTGGGCAGGTGCGAGTAATTGAACTGCTCCCACGCCCAGAAGGATGGGGACTTCTCGCTTCGCCCTTCGCAATCCTACAAGTTAAATACTCCCTAGATTTACCTCAAGCAAGTCCATGCATAATTCCAGCAAGACCTTCTCTCCGGGCAAGAGTGAGCTGTTCTGGTGCGAAAGCTGCAGCCTTCCTCTTATATCGGAAAAATGCTCCACCTGCAATAGCTTTGGCCGCAAAATAGAGCTCGCGCCGCCAGGCGACATCCGCCTATGTTCTCGTGCGGCAAGAGAGCTTCTCTCTCTGCTTTTCACTCAAAATTACGACTGCGCGAATTTTCTGAATGACAGGATAATTCTGCTCAATAAGATTGCCGGATTGGACCGCCGCGATCAGGTGATCCTGGAGGGCCGCCACATCGCCACGCTCTGGTTCGATGTCACGGCGAGCTGCCATAAGCTGGATCTGGAGACTTCTGGCGCAGCCCTTCTTTCCAGCAGAGCAAAAAAGAACCTCTTTGTGTGTGACGACTCAATACTAAAAGGCCACATAAAAGGCAAGTGGCTGCAAGAGGAGAAGATCACAAGCAGGCCTTCTGCCCTGAATGAAGGCGATAACGTCATCTTGAAAATCGGCAAATTCTCCGGAGTGGGTGTGGCGAGAAAAAGGGCAGACGGCTCTCAGTCCATCCGCATCAAGGATGTGACGAAGAATGATTTTGCCCTTCAAGAAAAGAGGCCCTCCTTACAGGATGTCATATCCGCCAATGAGGAGCATCTAAAAGACCTGGAGAGGGCGGCCTTAAGCGAGATCAAAAGCTATCTGTCCAAGAACAGGCTTCCCGTAAATATTTCTTTCAGCGGGGGAAAAGACAGCCTGGCCTGCCTATGCCTGGGCCGAAAGGCACTATCCCGACCAGAGGTTCTCTTCATAAACACCGGTCTGGAATTTCCCGAGACGGTGGAATATGTGCGGGAACTGTGCAGTGCCCACAAGCTCAGGCTGCAAGAGATTAAAGGAGAGAGCGGCTTTTTTGAGCAGGTGAAGAGCTTCGGACCCCCTGCAAAAGATTTTCGCTGGTGCTGCAAGACCAACAAGCTGGGGCCTATGACCGCCTTTCTTAAAGAGCACTATCCCAAAGGCTGCGTGACCATTGAAGGGCGCCGCATCTATGAATCCTTCAACCGCTCTGCCATCAAGGCAGTGGAGAGAAATCCCTATGTTCCCAACCAAACCACTCTCGCGCCCATCAGAAACTGGCGAGCGCTGGAGGTCATGCTCTACATCTACTGGAATGGCGCACTGCCAAATCCGCTTTACGAGGAGGATTTCGAACGCATAGGCTGCTGGCTTTGCCCAGCCGCGCTGCAATCTGAGTTTGCCAGCCTGAAAGCAACACATCCTCAGCTTTATGATAAGTGGACGGCCTCTTTACGAGAATGGGCGGACGAGAATAAGCTGGATAAGAGATACATCGATTGGGGCTTCTGGCGCTGGAAGAGGCATCCGCCCAAGATGCTCGAGATGGCAAAAGAGCACAATATAAAACTGAAAGGCAGCATTGCAGAGAAGAAGGATATCACTTTGCAGGCTGTAAGAGGAAGGTCGCCCTGCGGACTGGAATATTCCATTGAAGCGACACTTAGCGCCCCTCATAACCATCCATTTGCCTCTGTGGCAAATGCGCTCAATGTCCTTGGCGAGGTGAAATATGCGGAGGATTTGGGCGCGGCTGTGATAAAGACTGACAAAGGAAGAGCCACCGCCTTTGCCAACGGGCACATTATGATCATTGCCGGCAAAGAGCAGGCAGAAGAGCTGCTGCGAAGTGTCTGCATGACTATCCTGCGCGTGCAAATGTGCACGAGATGCAAGATATGCGAGACTAACTGCAATCGAGGAGCGATTACAGTGGCAGAGACCATCACAATTGATGAGAAAAAGTGCAATCACTGCGGAAGGTGTGCCAAAGGCTGCATCGCCGCCGACCAGGCCGCGAAGATCTACTATCGCGAAGAAGACGGAATAAAAGGCAGGCAATGAGACAGGAAGCCATCTCTAAGAGAGCATACAGCCATTACATTTAAATAGACGGCTAATATCAGGTTGTCATACTGAGGAATCAGAATGGTAACCGGAACTGTAAAATTCTTTAACAGAACCAAGAGATTTGGCTTCATTGCAGGCGACGACGGAAAGGACTATTTTGTTCATGCAACTGGCCTAATGCCGGATGTCACAATAACTGAGGGCGACAAGGTCAGCTTCGAGGTTGTTGAGGGCGAGAAAGGGCCCAAGGCTGACAAAGTTACAAAAGAGTAATTCGCCAATAAGCACATCAAGCAATTCATCATTCGCACTTATGTACGGCGGGCCGGGAAGACCAGCCTGCTTTTACGTTTTTCGTTTCTCATTTGATCTCTGCATTCCAGGAAGGAAGCGACATGTCCGATCCTCAAATTAAAAAAATGGCTTTGCAGCTGTCTCTGGGCGAGAGAGAGGTCCAGGCAACCGTCGAGTTGCTGGACAGCGGCGCGTCGCTGCCCTTCATTGCCAGATACAGAAAAGAGGCCACAGGAAATCTGGATGAGGTAGCAATTGCCAGAATACGCGATCTTCTCTTCCGGCTCAGACAGCTCGAAGAGAGAAGGGAGGCCATCCTTCAATCCCTGGCCAAGAGGGGTCTGCTCACAGACGATCTGCGAGAGTTGCTGCTGGCTGCAGATACACTGGCCAGGCTGGAGGACATTTACCTTCCCTTCCGGCCTAAGAGGAAGACCCGGGCCACTGCGGCGAAAGAGCGCGGCCTGGAGCCGCTGGCCAGGAGCATTTTTGCCCAGGACTGTGGCGACCTGGACCCGGAAAAGGAGGCTTTTGCCTTTGTGAATCCCGGGAAGGGTGTCGCCTCTGCAAAGGAAGCCTTAGCCGGGGCAAGGGACATAATGGCAGAATGGATGAGCGAGGATGCCGAGGCGCGACGTCGGATGCGGGCCCTCTATCAATCGCAGGGCGTCCTCAGGTCTGTGGCCGCTGCCGGCAAAGAAAAAGAAGAAGACGACAACGCAAAATTCAGGGACTATCTGGATTGGTCCGAGCCGGTCACCCGGGCAAGCCCGCACAGGCTGCTGGCCATGCTGCGGGGAGCGCGAACGGGCGCACTGAGCCTGCATGTGGCCCCGGCTGAGGAGGAGGGGCTGGCGGTTTTAGAGGAGCTTTTCATAAAGAGAGACGGCCCGGCTGCCTGCCAGGTGATGCAGGCAGCAGAGGACGGCTATCGACGGCTCCTCGCCCCTTCCATGGAAAATGAGACACTAGCAGCAGCACGCGCTCATGCCGAGGAGAAGGCCATAGAGGTATTTTCCGATAACCTGCGCCAGGTTCTCCTGGACCCGCCACTGGGACAAAAGCGCGTCCTGGCCGTGGATCCGGGTTTTCGAACCGGCTGCAAGCTGGCCGTGATCGATAGCCTGGGCAGGCTGCAAGAGAGCCATGTTATCTTTCCCCATGATACTCCGAAGAGGAGAGAGGAAGCAGCAGCCAAAGTGCAGGCGATCTGCATGAAGAATGGCATCGATGTGATCGCGGTCGGCAACGGCACCGCAGGCAGAGAGACAGAGACCTTCTTGCAAGGCCTGCAGCTGCAGCCTCCCATCATTATGGTCAATGAATCGGGGGCGTCAGTTTATTCCACTTCAAAAGCAGCCCGCCGCGAGTTTCCCCAGGAGGATGCTACCGTGCGCGGGGCAGTTTCCATTGGGCGACGGCTCATGGACCCGCTGGCGGAATTGGTGAAGATCGAGCCCAATGCCATCGGTGTCGGGCAGTACCAGCATGACGTGGACCAGTCTGCTCTGCGGCGTGCTCTGGACGATGTGGTCTCTTCCTGCGTAAACCTGGTGGGAGTGGATGTGAATGCAGCCAGCCGGGAGCTGCTGGCCTATGTTTCAGGCCTGGGGCCGAAGCTGGCCGAGGCAGTGGTGAATTACAGGAATGAGCATGGCCTCTTTTGCTCGCGCAAAGATCTGCACAAGGTGCCGCGCCTGGGGCCCAAGGCCTTCGAGCAGGCAGCGGGATTCTTGCGCATTCGAGATAGCGACAATCCCCTGGACGGCACGGCTGTGCATCCGGAGAGCTATCCTCTTGTGGAGAAGATGGCGAGCGATTTAGGCGTCACGGTAAAAGAGCTGATGAAAAATGAGGATCTGCTGAGGAAGCTGAACCCAAAGAAGTACATCAGCGAGAAAGCGGGCGCAGCCACGCTACAAGACATTTTGGAGGAGCTGTCCAGGCCGGGCAGAGATCCTCGAGCTGATTTCGAGGCATTCAGTTTTGCTCCGGAAATTGAGAAGATGGAAGACCTGCAAGTTGGCATGAAGCTGCCCGGCATTGTGACCAATGTTACCGCCTTCGGAGCCTTCGTGGACATAGGCGTGCATCAGGATGGACTGGTGCACATCAGCCAGCTTCGGGATGGCTATGTGAAGAATCCAACCGACGTGGTGAAAACCAGGCAGAAGGTCACGGTCAAGGTGCTGGATGTGGATTTAGCGAGGAAGAGAATATCACTGTCGATGAAAAAATCAACTTGAGGCGAAATCCTTAAATATCGGCGATTGATTACAGTATATTCGGCAAAAGTCGAAGCACCTCTTTTATTCCCTCCTACACTAAGACTTTTGCCTCCCTCCTATTCATCGCTGCATCAGATCTTCCTCTCCTGTGCTTTCCTTGGGATGCTCCATTGAGCAAGAGTTCAACTCGGGGCGGTAGAGTTGATGAAGATTCAAGCATCAAAAAAAGAGACGAGAGAAATGGATTACTGAGGCAGCAGAACCGCTGCTGCCTGCAGTGCCCAGTTGACGAACTGTTCTGGGAAGACACCAATCCCGACCACGCCGATAAGCGTCAGGACGAGCGCCACTACATATCCCTTCTGCTCAACCATCTTGGGGCCGGCCGGCTCCTTCAGATACATGTAGCTGATGATCTTCAGGTAGTAGACCAGAGACAGAGCGCTGTTGAGGATGGCAAGTATTGCCAACCAGTACAACTGCGCATACCATGCCGAGGCAAATAGAACAAACTTGCCTACGAATCCTGCCGTGGGTGGAATTCCCGCCAGCGCAAACATGAAGATGAGCATGCAAAACGCAGTTAAGGGTGCCCTTTTGGCAAGACCGGCATAGTTGGATATGTCATCCGGATCGGTTTCGCTTCCCTTGGCCACATTGCTCGATACCTGAGCCGTGCCGATGAAGGATCCCGTCTTCATGAGAGCATGACCCAGGATGAGCAGCAGCGCGCCGGCAATTCCCAGCTGATCTGCTCGTAGCATGCCCAAGTTCAGCACATTAACCGGCTCTGCTCCATAAGCCGCTCCTACTACTACAATGCCAATGGCAATGTAGCCCGCCTGAGCGATGGAAGAGTAAGCCAGTATGCGGCGAACATTGTTCTGCCAGCATGCGGCAAGGTTACCCAGAGTCATGGTTACAGCGGCCAGGATGGCGAAAGCCAGGTACCACTCCATTCTCAGAGCAATTAAGGCTACGATAATTACCCTGAAGGCAGCGGCAAAGCCCATCTTCTTGGAGCCCGCGGCCAGAAGAGCCGAGACCAGGGGCGGTGCGCCCTCGTAGGTATCGGGAGCCCACATATGAAATGGCACTAAAGCCATCTTGAAGGCAAATCCCACGATAACGAAGAGCAGAGCCACTAATGTTGCCGGGCCGAAGTCGGCCAGTGAGGCTGCAGCAATATCAGCGATCCTGGTAGATCCTGCCATTCCGTAGAGCAGCGAGAAGCCGAAGAGCATGAAAGCAGAGGCAACAGAGCCGAAGATGAAGTACTTCATTGCCGCTTCCAGGTTCTTCTTGGTTTTATCAAAGGCAGCCAGGGCATAGGTGGACAGGCTGGCCAGCTCAAAGCCCACGAACAGGGTGACGATGTCAACGGAGCTGGAGACCACCATCATGCCCACTGCGGCAAAAAGCAGAAGAGCGTAGTACTCGTCTGCGCCCTTTCCCGTATACTTGGACAGTGAGGCTATCACTACCAGTAGCGATACTATCAGGAAGACTGCCTTGAAGAACTGAGACAGGGCATCGACTGATATGGTATCAAAGAAGAACAGGGCCGGCTTGGCAATTGTGAAATAGTTTGCCACCAGACCTAAAGCTGCCACCAGCCCGGCAGCGCTCAGGTATCCCATGAGCTTGCCGCTATTCTTCATCAGGGATCCCAGCAGCACAATCAGAACTGCCAGGAAGGTGAGTAGCGCTTCTCCCCAGAGGGGTGCGTAGTGTGAAAAATCCACTTCAGATCACCCCCATCTGGGTCAGCCCCATCTGGCTCAGGGTCATTACAGGCTCCATGACCTGCGTTGCCGCAGTCCCCATCATATCTGTCATCAGGCCAGGCTGAAGACCAAAGATCAGAGAGAGTACTATGATCATAGCCATGGAGAACAGCTCATACGAATGCGGATCATGCACATTCATATATTTCTTCAATATCGGCCCGAACATGGCCTTTTGCATGGCCCAGAGGTGATAGGCAGCCGTTGTGGCCACGCTCAGGAAGATTACAATCACGGTATACATGGGCAGCGTGGCAAACGAGCCGGTCAAAACCATGAACTCAGCTACAAAGCCGCTCATGCCCGGCAGTCCCAGAGAGGCCA
>CAYXSJ010000119.1:0-7996 GCA_964467095.1 uncultured Methanotrichaceae archaeon | reverse complement strand
TATGTCTATTCATTGGGCTGACGTCATCGCCGAGAAGCTCGAGAAGAGCGGCCCGCACACTATCGCCACGGGCATAACCCCTTCGGGCCCCGTGCACATCGGAAATATGCGCGAGGTCATGACGGCAGAGGCCGTCTACCGCGCTCTCCTGGATAGGGGTGTAGAGGCGCGGCTTATCTACATCGCCGACACTTACGATCGCCTGCGCAGGCTCTATCCCTTCCTGCCGGAGAGCTTCACCGAGCATATCGGAAAGCCGCTTTCTGAAATACCCTGCCCCAAGGGATGCTGCGGCAGCTACGCCGACCATTTCTTGAATCCCTTCCTGAAGAGCATGGAGCGACTGGGCATCAAGCCCGAGGTATATCGTGCCGATGCACTGTACAAGGAAGGAAAGTACAATGAGGCCATCAAGACGGCCTTGCGGCGCAAAGACGACATCGCCCGCATCCTCAAGGAGGTCTCTGGCCGGGACGTGCCGGAGGGCTGGAGCCCATTTGATGCCATTTGCTCCGCATGCGGCAAGACTAACACCACCCACGTCACTGGCTTTGATCTGGAGGGCGAGACAGTGGACTACGAATGCTCGTGCGGCTCCAGGGGCACCGTCTCCATGAGCGGCGGGGGAAAGCTGGTCTGGCGAGTGGACTGGCCGGCCCGCTGGCCCATCTTCAATGTTACCGTCGAGCCCTTCGGCAAGGACCACGCCACAGCCGGAGGCTCTTACGATACAGGCAAGCGCATCAGCGAGGAGATCTACAGCTATCCCGCTCCCTTCCCCATGGTCTATGAGTGGATCCACCTCAAAGGCGTGGGCGCCATGCACAGCTCCACGGGAATAGTGGTCACCATTCAGGAGATGCTCGACGTTGTGCCTCCTGAAGTCCTGCGCTACCTGATCATCCGAAACAAGCCGGAAAAGCACATCGAATTTGATCCGGCTCTGCCTCTGCTCTCCCTGGTGGACGAGTACGACCAGAGAAAGGGCGATGAGAGAGCCATTGATCTATCCAATATCAATAAGAGCGGGCCCTTCGAGATTCCCTTCCGGCACATGGTCACGGCAGTACAGATTGCTCGCGGCGATGAGGACGGCCTCTTCGTGGCCCTGAAAAGATCAGGCTACGATGTCAGCAGCAGGCGCGAGGAGATCGTAGGCCGGGCAAGAAATGTGCAGACTTGGCTGGACAAATATGCTCCCGCCTACGTCAAGTTCCAGGTGCAAGAGGCGCTTCCTGTAGCGGTCAAGAACCTCACACCTGAGGAGCGGCAGGGCCTGGGCATCCTGGCCGAGCAGTTGGAGGAGAAGACGGCTGCCGAGATTCACGAGCTGGTCTATGCCGTGGCCAAGGAGCAGGGCCTTGACTCCAAGAAGTTCTTCCAGGCCATCTATCTGGCATTCCTTGGCGACCGGCAGGGCCCCAAGGTGGGATGGTTCTTGGCCAGCCTGGATAGAGTGTTTGTGAGAAACAGGCTGAAGGAAGCGGCTGCGGCTTAAATGCATAAGATCTACCTCTCCGGCCCGCTGTTCTCGCGAGGCGAGATCGCCTGGGGCGAGCGTGTCAAGGCCTTCTTGGAAGATCGGCTGGATGGCGCCCAAATAATCTGGCCCCATGAGCTCGTCTCCTGTCAGGCATTGCCCGCGCAGATCTTCCAGGCCAATGTGCGGGCCTTAAGGGAGGCCGATATCATGGTGGCCATTCTGGACGGCCCTCAGGTGGATGACGGCACCGCCTGGGAGGCAGGCTACTTCTTCATGCAGGGCAAAAAAATCCTGGGAATAAGGACGGACTTTCGGCGCGCCGGGGAAACTGATAATTCTCGAGTCAACCTCATGATAGAATGCTCCTGCCAGGGCATTGCCGGCAGCCTGGAAGAGCTGGCAGTGCACCTGAAGAGGCTTTTGGATTGATAGCGCCCGTCTTTGATGCGCCCCTTCTCCTGGTGGAGGGAGAAGAGCGCGTTCTGGTGGCTGCCGATCTTCACCTGGGCCTGGAGCACGAACTGTGGCTGGGTGGTGTTTCCATTCCCAGCCAGACCGAAAAGATCCTGACCAGGCTGCTGGGCTTTTTGGCTGAATTAAAACCGGACCGTCTCCTGCTCTTAGGGGACATAAAGCACAACGTTCCAAAGACGAGCTGGCAGGAGAAAAGGGAGGTTCCTGATTTCTTGCACCGACTCTCCAGCCGGGCTAAAGTGGATATAGTGCCGGGAAATCATGACAGCAACCTTGCCGACATGGCTCCTCTGGGTGTCCGGGTGCGCCCGTCCTCCGGCTTTGTGCTGGACGGCGTGGGCTATTTTCACGGCCACACCTGGCCGGATGAAAAGGTAATGCGCGCAGACAGACTGGTGGCGGGGCATCTTCACCCTGCAGTGAGGCTTCTCGACCCAATAGGTCACACTCCTTCCAGCCCCGTTTGGGCGAAAACAAGGCTGATGAGTGAGGCTGTGCAAGGGCATTACGGTTTTTCGAGATGCAGTGAGATCATCATCGCCCCCGCCTTCAACATTCTTTGTGGCGGACTGCCCCTAAACGAGCCTGTCGATGATCTGCGCGGGCCGCTCTTAGTCATGGCCGACTGGGAAGGTGCACGTCTCTATCTGCTGGACGGAACCGACCTCGGCACCCTGGCAGAGATAAAAGCGGCCCAAAAAAAGCAGTAAGAATTATTTACCATGCTATTCTGACAAGAGCGGGTGATAAAGACGTGAACGATAAAGAGAGGCTTTTGGAATTGCTAAAGGACAAGTCACTTGAGGTGAGACCGGTCACCCTCTCCTCAGGCAAAATCAGCGATTATTACATGGACTGCAAACGCGTTACCTTAAGCCCGGAAGGGGCTTATCTCACAGGTAAGCTGATGCTGGAGATGATCCGACCGGAGGTATCTGCTGTAGGAGGGCTCACTTTAGGCGCAGACCCTATTGTATCATCCATATCGGTTCTAAGCCATCTGCAGAAGAGGGCGCTGGCTGGCCTGATTGTGCGAAAAGAGCCCAAGAAGCACGGCACCATGAGCTATGTGGAGGGTCCGGCTCTGCAAAAGGATGCAATGGTCGCGGTGGTGGAGGACGTGGTCACCTCGGGAGCTTCCCTTCTCCGAGCCATCGATCGTATTGAGGCCGCAGGTTACCGGCCTGTGCAGGTTCTGACCATATTAGATCGCCAGGAAGGCGGAAGAGAAGCTATCAAAGAGCGAGGATTTGTGCTGCAGGCGCTTTTTACTCGCGATGATTTAAATATAAAGAAAAGCAAATAATAAAAAATTTTATTGCTCCCCAGGGGGCTGTCCTCCCTGGTCCGATGCTGGATCATAACCATCCTGCGGCACATCTTCAGGAGATCCGCTGCCTGGCATGCTGCTATCAGGTTGCGTATCCTGGGGCTGCTGCTGCGGCAGTGCGCCGCCGCCAGGCTGCGTCGCGAAGGGATCCGTTCCCATTGGATTTGAGCTACCGTTTTGCCCTTGATCGGGTCTTATCTCTCCCGGCATTGGTTGCTGCTGAGGTTGCTGCTGCGGCTGAGCTGTAGCAGTAAACGGTGCTTCCAGTCGGAGATTGCGCCAGGTTCCGTCATCTGCATAGGAGATATCAGAGACAATCCAATAAGTCCCGCTCTGCTGCGCCGTGAGGGGGTAGCTGATCTGTTGCGTAACCCCAGGGAACAGCTGTGTGCTCTGGCCCGCCGCGTTCGCGACAACTCCTGGAGGTGGACTGGGAGTAACTACTGCCTGTGTGGAATTAAGTCCATTGTAGGTCAGCGATACGGTTACAGTTACCATCTGTCCAACCTCTGCCGATGGTACCGGATACTGGTAGGCCGTCAGCTCTGCCGCCGCCGACCCCAATGATAGTCCCACCCCAAGGAGCAGAAGAAGAATGTGCCCCAATCCCAAATGCTTCATCGGATCTCTATTGTTCTGCCTGCGAGATTTAAAGATACCTGTCATACGAGATTGATATGAGATCTATTCGATGTCTTGATACTCATTTTCCTAATTTTGCAGAAAAACCCTGCTCTTTCCCATACATAAAATACTTATCTGGTTTGGAGATATGATCCTCTGATGGACGTCTCTTTCTCTGCCTGGCGGCATTCGCGAGAAGAGAGCTTGCAGCTCAAAGGAGATAGCTTCTCCTTTCTCTTCGATAGGCGCTACACCAATCGACTCAACCGAATGAGCCGCGTTTTCTTCGAAGCCTATGTCGTGGCTACTAAAGAGCTGGCCGCGCAGGAGGACCGCTTCCCCAGCCTTAGCGAGATAGACGCGAAGATGGAAAGCGGGGCCGTTTACGCCTTTAAGGATCGTTTGATGAAGAATACCGAGTTCTTCGAAGAGGTTAAGATCTCCGGCGTCTCCTACCTGGTTCCGCGCGCACTCAAGTTTGTGGATGTTACCGGTACATATACCGATTTGATTTTGAGCTTCGAAGAGGGCACGGTGGTGTTGCCCACGCGAAGGAAGACGCCCTCTCTTCCGGAAATCACAATGCCGTTGATAGAAGAGGCCGTGCCCAAAACTCTTCCGGTAGATGAGAGCGCAAATAAAGCGCCCGTCATTGCCGAAGACTCGATGAGACGGGAGGAAGCAGAACCAAAACTTCCGTCGTATCCTCAGCACACTCCAGAGGCCTTCGAGGAGATCTTCACGGCAATGGAGACGGCAAATGCGACCTCACCCAGTGAGATTGCGGAAAAGACGGCAGCAACTGCCTCATCTCCTGCAAAAGAGCCGCCCAAGACCACATTGCCCATTAAGAAGATGGCAATGACGCCAAAGGTAGTTGCCTTGCTTGGCGCTGCTATATTGCTGGCTATTGTCGCCGCTATATGGATCTCCTCAGAGCCAACCTTGAGCCCAACGTCGGTACAGCCACCGGTCCTGGTCGGGTATTCCGCATACCTTTACAATAACAGCAATGAAAGCTATCTGGGCCTGAACATCACTAATCCTGAGGGAATGGCCAATGACATGGAGATGGCTCTTCCTCCGGATATCGACCAGAGCATCAGTGCTCGAGGCGGAATTGTGACCATCTCGCATGCGGAAAACACACTGGTCCGAATGAACTCCAGCGGCGATGCCAGCGTGAAAATCTATCTGCAGGGAAACTATACAACAATTCCTGTCGGCCTCAGCTTTTATGCGCCGGAAGGCTTCGAAACCAGCTTGCAGGTTCACGGCAAGGATTACTTTGTAACACGCAAGAATGAGACCTCTGTCTTGATGTTTAATCTGACAGAAGAAGGGGTAAGCTTTGAGCAGAGCTACACCCGGAAAAATTAGACTGGCGGTTAGGGCCAAGAGAACGGATGCAAATGCGGCCCTGAAAATGATAGTCTCTCTCGGAGTTTTTGATAAGAGCCGCAAGGTGGTAAAGAGACAGAGCCATGTAGAGATCCCGGTCATCAGGTCCGTCTCCGGCTGCGAGCTCGTCATGCAGGATGATCCGGCCTTCTACAAAAAAAAGCCGGATCTGACCGAAGATCTGCGAGGAAAGATTCCCCAAGAATGCCAGCGCCTTATTCCTCGCGGCTGGTTCCTGCTGGGGGATGTAATCGTAGTAAAGATCCATCCCGACCTGAAGGCATATGAGCAGCATATCGGCCAGGCTCTATTGGACTTTTATCCCCGCTGCTGCACTGTCTTGGCTGATGATGGCATCGTTGGCCCCTTTCGCGAGCCCGTGCGGAGAATCATTGCCGGCAAGAAGACAAAGACTGTGCACAAAGAAAATAAAGTGATCTTCAATCTGGATGCAAGCCTTGTGATGTTCTCGCCTGGTAACCTCAAGGAGCGCATAAGAATGAGCCGTTTTGGCAAGGACGAGTATGTGGTGGACATGTTTGCCGGGATTGGCTACTTCACTCTTCCCATGGCCGTTCATTCCCGTCCGAGAAAGATCATTGCCATTGAGCTGAATCCCAACGCTTACCATTACCTCTGCCGGAATATCCAGCAAAACCATGTGGAAGAGATAGTGGAGCCTGTCCTGGGAGACTGCGCGAAGGTGACTCCGCAGGGCGTCGCCGACAGAGTGGTGATGGGTATGGTCCAGGTAACCGATCGATACCTGCAAAAGGGCATTTCCGCTCTGAGGCCAGGAGGCATACTGCATTACCATCAGACAGTACCTACCTGGATGTATCCTGCTGCAGCCATTAGAGATGTGGAGCAGGCGGCGGCAGCGTTGGGCTGCAGGGCGGAAATCCTCAATTGCGTGCGGGTTAAAAAGTACTCTCCCGGCGTGGTTCATGCCGTGATCGATGCCCGAATCGATAGGGATTTTTAGCTGTAGATCTTATTTGCACTTATGATTGTCACCTGGCTGGGACACTCCTGTTTCCTCTTAAAGAGCGAAGATGGTCTTTCTCTGCTCTTAGATCCTTTTCATGAGGGCGAGGTAGGCTACAGCATGCCTATAACTGAGGCAGACGTGGTAATCATAAGCCACGACCACATGGATCACAACAATGTCGACGCGGCAGGAAGCAAAGCAGAGGTGATCTTCGGCCCAGGCGAATACATCAGCCTGGGAATGGATATCATAGGCGTAAAGTCGTATCATGATGCTCAGAGAGGAAAGCTGCGAGGCGAAAACACCATCTTCTGCTTCGCGCTGGACGGCATAAGGGTCTGTCACCTGGGAGATTTGGGGCACACTTTAACCCCATCTCAGGTAAAAGCCATAGGCCCTGTGGATCTGCTCTTTGTGCCTGTGGGCGGCAGATACACTATTGATGCAGCCGGCGCGAACAAGGTAATGGGGCAGATGCACCCGGTACTGACTGTGCCCATGCACTACCGGACAGGTGCCCTGAATTTTGAGCTTGACCCTGTAGACGATTTTCTCAAAGGCAAAGGGCCGGTAAAGCCGCAAAAGAACCTGAAACTGGCCAGAGAGGATCTGTCCGGCGAGGGCAGGGTGGTGCTCCTCACCTGCCCCGAGGCGGAAGGGGCCTCCGATCGATAGATTAATAACTACCATCTGCAAGGTAAGAGGCGAAGCCCGGTAGTGTAGCGGTCAATCACAGGAGGCTCTGGACCTCCCCACCCAGGTTCGAATCCCGGCCGGGCTACTATCTTTTGCGTTTTGTCCTTTGCGTGAGTGAGATCATTTCATTTCAGGCGAACTTGCTCTAAAGATGAATTCGGCTTTGATTAATGCATTTGATGAGAAGCAGAAAGCTCCTTGTGAATCTCAGGACCCGCGCTCCTTCTTCTCCAGCCTTTCACGATCTTTCTGCGCTTGATCTGCCATGGGGCTTTTCAATTCCAGGAAAAGAGCCTCAGCCTGTTTGATGAGCTCGAGTGCCCTGGCCAGATGGCCTTCATTCTCTTCCAGGAGCGAGGACTGAGCCAGCGTGATGGCCACGCCTCTTTTGTCCCCCAGCTCCTGATTGATCTTGAGGCTCTCCGAGTACAAACGGCGGGCCTCGCCCAGATCGCCCGTGACATAAACCAGATTTCCCATCTGGTGAAGCGTGTTGGCCATTCCGCTTTTATTCCCCAGCACCTGGCTTATCTTGAGGCTCTCCTCGTACAGTCGCCGAGCTTCGCCCAGATCGCCTGTGTCCTGAGCCATCATTCCCATCTGATGAAGCGTGCTGGCCATTCCGCTTTTATTCCCCAGCACCTGGCTTATATTGAGGCTCTCCGAGTACAAACGGCGGGCTTCGCCCAGATCGCCGGTATGCTGAGCCATCATCCCCATCTGGTGAAGCGTGCTGGCCATTCCGCTTTTATTCCCCAGCACCTGGCTTATATTGAGGCTCTCCGAGTACAAACGGCGGGCTTCGCCCAGATCGCCGGTATCCTGAGCCATCATCCCCATCTGGTGAAGCGTGCTGGCCACGCTGCTTTTGTCTCCCAACTCCTGTTTGATCTTGAGGCTCTCCGAGTACAAACGACGGGCCTCGCCCAGATCGTCGGTATTCTGAGCCATCATCCCCATCTGGTGAAGCGTGCTGGCCACGCTGCTTTTGTCCCCT
>CAYXSJ010000118.1:0-8194 GCA_964467095.1 uncultured Methanotrichaceae archaeon | reverse complement strand
GAGTTCGTGGCCATTGTGGGCCCCAGCGGCAGCGGAAAAAGTACGCTGCTCAACATGATCGGACTCCTGGACACGCCTAGCACTGGCCGGATCTTCCTCAAAGGGATAGATGTGAGCAAAGCCAGCCCGGAAGAACGGGCAAGGCTGCGCAGTCAAGAGCTGGGCTTCGTCTTTCAGTACCATCACCTCATCCCGGAGTTCTCAGCCTTAGAGAACGTCATGATGCCCATTCTCATCGCCAAGAAGAGCAAAGCTTTTGCCAAAAAAAGGGCTCAGGAACTCCTGTCTGCAGTGGGCCTTGCCGATCGATTGGACAGCCGGCCCAATCAGCTATCCGGCGGCCAGAACCAGCGCGTGGCCGTAGCACGGGCGCTGGCCAATGGGCCGTCCATAGTGATAGGCGATGAGCTGACCGGCAACCTGGACACAAAAACCTCCGACCTCATCTATAACCTGCTGCGGGAGCTTAACAGAAAGATCAACCAGACCTTCATTTTAGTGACGCATGACATGACCTTGGCGGAGAAGACGGACCGCATCCTGCGCATTGTTGACGGCAAGATCGTCTGCGAGATGAGGCGCAAGGATGGTGGCTTTGTCACCAGCTATAGCTGCGATCTGGGAGAGGATAGCGGCAAGATAGTGAGTGCATAAAATTGATAAGCTTGCAGGCCATGTCATATAGCCGAGGAATTATATGAGAAAGCAATTTATATATTTTACAAGCGTTCTGTTCATCTTAGCTGCAGTCCTCGCCGTTTCTGCTCAGGATAACATGACGGCCATGAATAACACTACCATGAACAACACAACGTTGTTGAACAACACGACTCTGAATGCTTCACTAAATGAAACCGCGATTGAAGCTCCAACTTTGCCGACCGTGGCTGCTAATGACACAGCCTTGATTGAGAGCGTACCTGCTACAAGTGAGATCATTCCAGTCCAAAATGAGACGGTTGCGGTGCAAAATGAGACTGCACCTGCTCAAAATGTGACCGCTCCAACTGCTCCTGCCCAAAATGTCACCGCGCCAGAGAATGTCACTGCCGTAGCAGAGCCGGTTAGCACTGCCAGCCCCGCAGCCTCCCAGCCTGGGATAACGCAGATAGGATCTCCCCAAAGAGCGGTCTATGCCATCGGCGGCAGTGAAATGACTCCATCTCTCTTCCCAATCAACGACAAGGCCCTGCCCCAGGCTGCTTACGAGGTCGGCCTGCCTGCCAAGACAATCATGGATCTGAGCGCTTTGCCGTTTTTCGTCAACAAAATTTGAACTTAGCATCCCTATTGCGGGCGGATTTTAAGTCCCCGGGGATTTTCTTTAATTTTTTAAAATATTAGCTGAAGAATGGTTAATTTGATATGCTCCTGAGCTATCTTCCCCGCTTGAGGACGAACATGAATAAGCAATTCATATATTTAACAAGCATCCTGGTTTTAGCAATGGCGGCATCATTCGCCGTATCAGCTCAGGAGAGCAATGCCACCGCGAATAACACCACTTTGAACAACACCACTCTGAACGATACCACAATAGATAATGCGACAGATGCTCCATTAAACCTCGACGCAGCCAGTCAAACCACTCAGAATTTAAGCACAGTGAATGGCAAACCGATCGTAGTCGCTCCCATCAGCGAGATGGCAGGTGTTGCTCCAGTGGTTGCAGCTACAGCCTCCTCTGCTCAAGTCGCCAGCGAACCAGCAGGTTCATTTAAGATTGGAACCGGCGTGGGTGGCTCCGATCCATTTAACCCCGAGCATGTGGAGATTGAGGCCCTGCAGCTTGGCATTCCCATCAAGCCCATGCGAGATACAGGCAAGATGTTCTTCGTCTGTGACATAGTGTAATAATGACTGGTTTTTATAAAAATTAGAGCAAAGCGGGGCAAAATGCCCCCCTTTTTGCGCCCTTCCATGGCCTCTGTCCGGAAGATCACGGAATTCCAAAAGAGCATATCAATTATTTTAAAATCGGAAAATTCTCCTCGCTCAAGGAACCACAACCGCATTTGCGTCCTCCACCTCTTCCAGGGTGACCTGCCCCCAGGTATAGCGCACTCCTTCCGGAGTCTTCAGGGTCTCGAAGCTCAGCGGCTCTTCCATGCGGCTGCTGGAAGCATTGATCTCGAATTTGCCGGCGCTGGCGTTCCAGCCCCGACCCTGCTTAAAGTAAAGCTCGTAGCTGCCGTTATCGATCCCTGTCAGATTGAAGAACTCTCCTCCGCGGATGTAAACCGCCGCCACAATCTCCTTTTGCATAGTGCTCAGATAGGCCACCGCATCATCTGGCCCATTGTTGATGATGTCAAGCCGACACAGGCCGTTCATCTCGCCGGCTTTGATGATGGTTCCAGTCTGTGGGCTTGACTCCTGGGCAAGAACAATCCCCATATACAGGAGCATCCCAGCCAGAATAACGACAGAAAGCACAATTTTCTTTACCATAATTTTAGCCATTTAGCCTTTCTGTATATCAGGTTTCTCTGCAGTCTATGTTGGACGGAAGAGCCAGCAGATCAAAATCTTAGAGGCGATGGACATTTGACTGATGTCCACCAGCCGGGATAGGAAAAGCCCATCCCTTCTCTACGGAAACGGGCCTCACCCCCTAAATTCTCCGCCACCCTGCCACTCCTGCGCTCCATGGCTATCAATGCCAGGCAACCCAGGAGGCAGAGAAGGCCAGCTACTATAAAGGTGGCAAAAAAGCCAGCCTGGCTGGCCAGCGCAGCCCCCCCGGCACCAGTTGCAGCCGTCCCAAGTCCCGTGGACGTGGAGTAAACGGACCACTGGAAGCTCTCCCGTCCCTTATCCAGGTTGGCGGACCACAGGCCAAGCCAGGTGGGGTAAGCAAGACCGCTGCCAAGTCCATAAATCATCTCTGCCAGGTAGATATGGTAGATGCTGCTTGCCGAAACGTAGATTATGGGAACGGCTGCCATTAGCAGCGTCCCCAGGATAAGCCACTTTGACTTGCTTGACTGTTTGTCCACGTAGTGCCCAAAGGGCAGCTGAACCATGGACTTGGTGAACAGGAATAGAGCGCTCGCCATGCCTGCGGTGAGCATCGTCCCTCCTGTCACGCCACCATCGTTAATGTAAATAGCCAGTATGGGCTGGATCAGCCCAAATCCCGTAAGTACGAATATGTCCGAGAGCAGGAGCAGTTTCATTGTGCGATTCATCATAGCGAGTCACCTCCAAATTATATTATAATATATTTATAACGCCGTACGACAAAAAGCCCACCCCCTTTTTTGCGGTTATGATAATAATACGAAACAACAATGGTTCGCATTAATTGAAAGGGAGGGCCAAAGCTAGAAAAAGGTCCGTTCTAAACCGGATTTTAGGGTGATGCAGTAGACAATTATGCTTAGCTCCATCGACAGTCTATCGAGTTGAGATTCTATATAAACCTATCTGTGGCCGGACTATGCCAATCAATATCATGCGATGTTGCAGGCCGCCGACCGGAAAATAGGGAAGCTAAAGCATAAATATGAATCTCATGCAATAGAGAGTCCGTGTACAAACAGATAGAGCAAGCTTTGGAGAAGATCTATTCATCCAGCAAGGCAAATCAAGAGAGGATCAAAGCCATTCTGGAAAGATACGCAATGGACGAGATAAACCTTGATCTGGCTTACTACGATCTTCTGGAGAATGAGCTGATCCCTATGCCCCAAAGGTGCGGCATGTCCACCAAGATTCCCGTCACAGAAGAGGACGAGAAAAGGCTCAAAGACAAGATTAAAAGCATGCTTGCCTAGCCCTCCACCCGGGCCTTCTGCCGGCTTTCGGCTTTCAGTTCACGGTTGCACTATAAATTCATTGGGAAATCCCATCAACAAAAAGATATAGTCAATACACATAACCTTTTTGTATGAGCATTGCTGGCCACATCAGTTCAGTCGAGCTAAGGGATCTGCTTTTATCGCTGGTAGCGCTGGTTGTTGCCTTCTCTGTGCTGATAAACGGTAAGGCAATTCCCGGTTTGGAGATGATTCTTATCATCACTGTAGGCGTGGGCACAGGCTTTCTGCTACACGAGATGGCACATAAGTTCGTAGCACTGCACTTTGGCTACTGGGCAGAATACAGGGCCAACATGATGGGGCTTATTATCGCCGTGGCCGCTTCCTTTGTCGGATTCATCTTTGCCGCACCGGGAGCTGTAATGATAAGCAAACCCAATGCGCCGCAGGAGTTTTACTTGCAGGATCCCTTCGGCCAGGAGGAGCTAAAGCGAGAGATTAAAAAGGAAACGCTCTGGATATCCCTGGCCGGCCCCATGACCAACATTGTATTGGTGATATTCTCCTTCCTTTTGCTGCTGCTGGGTCCATCAGGCGGCCTTGCCGCTCAGGCAGCCAACTTCGCCTTAATTATCAACCTCACACTGGCCGCCTTCAACTTGCTCCCCTTCGGACCCCTGGACGGCAAGAAGATCTTTGACAGCAACCGCATGGTATGGATGCTGGTTGGCTTGCCTACAATTCTGCTGGCGCTTCCAGTATACCTGGGCATGATATGAATTATCCTTAAATAAATAGAGACGCAAGTACGGTAAAATGCTCCAACTCACAGCACTGGTTTCGGGCAGGGTTCAGCATGTGGGCTACCGGTCCAGGGTGGTGACCATGGCCAGGACCCTGGATCTCAAGGGATATGTCAGGAATCTGGCAGATGGCCGGGTTCTGGTCGTCGCGGAAGGAGAGAGACTGGATCTGGAGAGGTTCTGCCGGGCCATCCGAATGGAAGATCCCCTTATCAAAGTCGAAGACATGCAGATGCAGCTCTCAGAGCCAAAGGGGGCCTGGGATGGATTCTACAAGATCTCAGGGGAGAGAGAGACAGACTCCCGACTGGATACCGCCACAGTCTTCCTCAAGGAGCTGATTGTGGTAGTAAAGTACGGCTTCAAGGAGACCAACTCGCGCCTGGGCAGCATGGACAGCAAGCTCGACAAAATGGACGGCAAACTGGACAGGATCGTAAAGACACAGGAAAAGATAGCCGATAAAATCGATTCTGCAACGAAAGAGATCGTCTCTGAGGTGAAGGGACTGCGCCTGGACCTGAAGGAATGCGCCCTGGCAAGATTTTCCAAGAGGATGGTCAATCCAGACGATGATCTAGACGACAATCCAGTAGAAAGCCCAGTCGATATCAGGCCCAAGATACGGCTGAAGCCAAGCTGATTCTTGAGGAGTAGCTATATTTATTTCCTGAGGGCAAGGGTAGCGAGGGATGTGTTGGAACATGTCGAACGAAGAAGTGCTGGAAGAGATAGCAGAGACGCTTGCTTCCATCAGCGACAGCCTGGAAGGGATCAATGCAGAGCTTGAGGATATTAGCATGTCGAGCAAGATGCTGATATTCTTCAAAATAATTGAACTAAGGCCAGAGATGAAGGAGAAGCTTGGGCCTTTGATCAACGACCTGGCTGAATCTATGGATATGAATATGGATATAGAACCAGAAAAAGAATGAATCCAGGGGGCGGATCTTTGGGTAAAGGAAGCTGTTAAAAAAGGCTTTTTTCAGCGATGGGCCATTGCCTAATAATCGAAGGAAAAATATTCGAAGAGAAGAGCAGCTTAGCCGCACCCTCCGCAGGAGCCGCCTCCCCCTGACGTAGAGGTTGTAGTGCCCCTCGACCCGGAGATGGGATACATGATGTTCTTGTATCCGGCCAGGTTCCTGTTGGCCCTGTCGCGGGAATAGCTGGATAGATCCAGGATTTCCTTGCCGGAAGACTCTGCCGGGGCCGCGGAAGGCAGCGCGGCAGACGTGCTGGCGACAGTGGAATTGTCGATAGTGGTTGCATTTATCGAGCTATTCAATGAAGAGTTGTTTATCGGAGAACTGTTTGTTGCTGCCTGAGAGCCGCCCAGGGCCTGCACGGCATTTCCACTGGAGACTGAAGAAGCCGCCAGATTCAGGTCACCCATATAAACCATCACTCCGCCCGGGGACCACTGGGCAGAGGCGCTGAAGGCCAGGGCAATGAACATAACTGCCAGAGCCAGTGCCGCGTATCTTGCCGATAACATATTTATTGATTCCTCCATATAGAAATCTATTCTGACTTAAGATGCTTAAAAAATAAGGTTTATGTGCCCGCCAGGGGCACATACTCGGCATTTTTGGTCTACTGCTTTAGTTCTTGGGTGGCCAGAAATCCTTCATCCAGCCGATGATGCGTCCGGAGTCTTCTGGGCCGACCATGATCTTGGCCTTGCCTGCAAAGAGATCCTCCAGCTCGCCTGAGAACTTGGCAGCCATTCCGGGCAGCACCATTGCCGGGAACTTCTGGTCCTCCCACTTGAAGGCAGCCTCGTTGAAGGAGTCCAGGATCTTGGTGGGGCTTAGCTGGCCGCCGGCCACAGACGCCTGCACGCCGATGCCGTCGGTATTGATGGCGATGATGTAGGCATCAATGCCGTTGGAGGCGATATCCGACTCTACTGTGTAGTAGGTCAGGGCGAAGTTGGTGGTCAGGAAGACCGGGGACTCAGCTCCCGGATTGCCAACCTTGTAGATGCCGGGCTTGACCTGCACGGGCGTCCTCGGGTCGGTGTAGATGTTGAAGCGCAGATGCATATCCGGCATCATGCTGTGGGCCTCAAGCGAGTGCTTGATCATGATGGCTCCGCCGCGGATGACGAAGGCAGCGGTCAGCACGGACTCCCAGTAGGCAGCACGAACTGGATCATCAGTGGTCAGCCAGGCATTGATGGGCAGCACCATTACTGGATAGGCGATATCCCTCTGAGCCTCTTCCACGGCAGCTCTCCTCAGGTTGATGAAGTTGAGCATCGTCTGCTGCAGCAATTTGCCGTTGGGCGCAGTGCCTGGATCAAGGACGAGATCGGTGAGGCCCATGCTGGCAAAGGTGACGGCCATGGACTTCAAGCCATCCAGATCGAAGGGCACACTGAGCGTAACCGGCACCTTATAGTCAAAGGCGAGCTGCGCGACTTCCTTCCAATTGTCCTTATTGGCTGCATAAATGAGTGGCTTTGCCTTGGCTGCGACCTCAAGTCCTGCCTTGAGAACGGCTGGATTGAAGGAGCAGAGGATGAGCGGGAAGTCCGAATTGGCCATGACTGTCTTGACGCAGGCTGCGAACTTGGCCGGGTCGTCAGTCACAGAGCGTACGGCAATCATCTCTACGCCCTGCCACTTGCCGATGTAGAACTTGCGCCAGGTGGATATCTTCTTGACGCGCTCTACCAGCTTGGCTTCTTCCATGTTGTCGGCTACATCATAGGCAAATGGAGGCTTGTTGAAGAAGGTCATCTGGTGGCGGTACATGACGTCCTCGCCTCCAACCTTGACCTGCTTTTCTCCGACGCCAATGTAAACCATCTTCAGCTCAGGAGCGACGATGCTCCTCAAGGTGGCAAGCTTCTTGGCGTATTTCTTCTCATCTATCAGTGGAGTGCACTCCTCTACCTTCCGGGTCCTGGCAATCAGGCCGGCGGCATAGGCCATGCAGGTCTCCTCTCCGCACTTCTTACAGTTAGTCTGTGGAAGCTGCTTGTAAAGGTTAAGCGGGCTTGTTTCCTTCATGTCTCTCACACCCCCATCTTGAGCCAGGCGGCAGTATCGGGCGTCTTGGCTTCGATCCTTCCCATCAGGGACTGAGTGATCTCATGCAAGTAGGCAACAGCTGTCGGGTGCATCATCATAAAGATGTCTACACCGGCCATGGCCAGAGAGTATCCGGTGAGAATCTCCCAGATTGGGCCCCTCAGCATGCGGTCTCCCCAGTCGGAGTCGTCCTTGTTGGGTGAGCGGACCATCCAGGACTCTCTGACACCCCAGGCGTTGGTGGTGCCGGAGGACATGGGGAAAGTCAACTCTTCGTCGCCCTTCAGAGCGCCGAGCCTGATCCTCTCCATGTTGGAGTAGGCGAAGTCCAGGCCGTAAGCGAGCGCTGCAGTGGTTGGGTCCATGACGATGGACTCGCGCGGGACGCCGGCGACCTTCATGAGCTTTCGGTTCAGCTCCTTCTGAGAGTTTATCTCGAGCTGTGTCCAGGCCAGGCAGACATGTCCGTTATCCACACAGGCCTTGCCTATCTTCTCCCAATCCATGTTCAGGTTGGCGGAGGCGATGAGAACGCGCTCGCCCTGGGATACCTCGGCTGCCTTGGATAGAACTATGGGGTCCTTCT
>CAYXSJ010000117.1:0-8539 GCA_964467095.1 uncultured Methanotrichaceae archaeon | reverse complement strand
CTGTGCAGGCTATCCGGGCCGGGAGGACGCTGGTGGTGGGCAAACGGACGCCGCCGAGGTTCTTTATCGGCAATACCGTCCAGTCCATTTACACGATTGTGAGGAAGGGAGTGAGGAGAAGGCGAAAGGTGTAGCTTGCTGGCATAAGGCAAAGATTCTATAACCTTTGGGCACACTGTCGAAGAGGCTCTTGAAATGGCAAAGGAAGCCATAGAGGGCTTCATTGAGTGCATGATTGCTCGCGGTGAAGATGTGCCGGTCGAAACCGATGATGCAATGATATGCACTGTTGCTGTACAAGCCAATGCCTAAATTGCCTTGTATCGATTTTTAGAAGTCTGCAACTCCAAGCACCTCTTCGGCATAGCCAACGCCCGGGCTCGGATGGGAGCGAAGAAGCTGCACCTGCCCATGGTGGCGGGAAGCGACTCGCACTTTGCCGCCACAGTTGGGCTGGGGGTCACAGAAATCGAGGCAGCGGATGCAGAGGAGACTGTGCAGGCTATCCGGGCCGGGAGGACGCTGGTGGTGGGCAAACGGACACCGCCGCGGTTTTTCATAGGGAATACCTTTCAGTCGATCTACCTGATTGTGAGGAAGGGAGTGAGGAGACGGGCTAGGATTTTTAAATAACAGAACATATTGGGAATACGATTTTATTATTTAAAGTTCGGAAATAGATCCTAAATTATGGGTTAGCAAAGATTTTAAATACATTAAAAGAGTTGTAAAGATAATAGGCTGTGTATCTGATTAGCTGAAACCTAGTCGAAAATTCGTATTTCGATGGCTAAACCAACTAAGTTTCATGATTTGAGCTACGAATCACGATTTTCAATGGAATAGATACACGGCTGATAGATTAAATTTATGCAAGAAGGTGGAAAAGTTGATCAGCCTCACACCCAATCAATCAACACTTATTGTTATAGTTTCAATACTAGCTTGCTTATCATGCATTTACATGGTGTTTTTCTGGGGTCGCCAACTTCAGATCTCTGCAGGATTAAGGGAACCTCTTATTGAGACAATAAGCCGACAAGAATACAATCATATAATTAATGAATTAAATATTCGACGAGAAAAAGAGCCAATTGATCCTAAATTTCCGCCTCCTGAAGGTTTTGGTCCTCCTGGACAGATTTGGGATAAAGAAAAATATCAACATTATTCTCTCCGGATTCGACCACATTCAGGAGAGACGGATGAAGAGAAAACAAAGCGAGAATCAAAGCTTGGAGAATTTCTGAAATGGGAAGCTGACGAGAAACAGAGGTATAGCGAAGCTCTCGACATTGCTAAGGAAACTGCAAAAAAACTGGCAGAAAGTAAAGTGCCTGAGTCCATAGACATATCTTTATTGGGTGGAGGATGGAGTTTCTTGTTAGAATTCAGTACAGTGATTGTGATTATTTTCACATTGCTTGTGATTGGAGTTCTTGGTATATTGGAAGGACGAGATATCACTACCATATTAGCATCTATAGCAGGCTATGTTCTTGGAAGGGCAGGTTCTGCTACAAAGACCGGGGAAAAAGAAAAAATCCACTTGATAGATTGAATTAGTCTCATAGAACTGCTGCTTTGTGGTCGAATATCATGTCAAGAAGATGTCTGGGGAGTGAATAGGCACTTATTAATTCAATTCATGTATTCCACTAATGTTTGTGAATTTGTTTAAACATACAACCACTCGAGGCGTATGTATTCCCCAAAACGTTTCTTCCATTTTCCTTGCCATTAACCATTTGATGCCGGATATTATAATCGGCGAATTTGGTTCAACCTCGCCAATTAATAAGATTAATACTGCAATTGCTGTATTCTCTACATCACTCATATAAATATTTTCCTTCTGAAAGCCTTCCCATCCCCATCCCCAAGTTTGGACATTTTCTTCTTCTCTTATTAGGCTTTGCAGATTCTCAATCCATTTAACGGCTTTTTGCACAACAGGGCTATGTATATCTTCGCCAGCTTTCAAAAGGGCAGAGATAACATCATACGTCCTTGTAATAACACTTATTGAATTGGGTTCATTTTTCCAGAAACGGCCCCATCCTCCGATTTCGTGTTGATTATTCTTGAGCCACTCAGTAGATTTCATAATAATTTCCGACGATGGATCGATTCCTGCCTCAACAAGTGCAATTATTGCCCAACTTGTGGCTCCTACATCTATACCTTCTTTATATGCGGGAATTGGATTCCACCCACCAAGTGGTTCCCATGTTTCCTTGATAAAATTAGTTGCATTTTTAATAATATCTGAATCCTTACGAATGCCTGCCTTCAGCAAAGCTACAACAGCAAAACTTGTATCAAATATATTGGCATTATTATCCCATGGAGAATGCCAAAGGCCGCCTTCAGTTCGATTTTCCTTGTTAGTTAGCCATTTTACATACTCATTAATATTTTCTGATTTAGGATCAACACCTATTTCCAGCAAAGATAAGATTAGCACCGATGCGTCCCACGAAGAATCATATTTATAGCAATTTAATAGCCAATCCCTACCATCATTTATGCTTTTTATAATTTCTATGGAATCAAGATTGTTTATATATAGCTTAAGCATGGATTTTGCTGCAGTTTCTACGTCTTCTACTTGAAGAAATCCTCTTCTTTCTGCATTTTTTCTTGCCTCGGCCAAAATGTTATTCTTTAATTCTATCAATTTTTCTATAGCTTTTTGTTTTTCAACTGAAGTCAGATCTGTTCGTATTTTGATTTTTGAAATTATATCTTCTATGGACATGTTATTTTCTGCTAAATGATATTTATCTATTGGCATCTCTTTGATCATGCCTTACTCACCTTTTAATATATTAAATATTATCTTAGGTGCTGCCTCATGGAGATATGAGGCTATTAAAGCATTGGCTTTCCTTGAAGTCTCAGGATCAACTGCTACCTTACTAACTTGACTCCCTAGACGGGCAGCTGACATCTCCCAATAGTTAGCAGGAAATGCCACTTTTTCTCTTTTATCCAGTGGAACCTTCTCTGATGCAAGCAAATATGCATTAGCAGCCTGCTCAAAGAGATCCTTGGCTTTTATGTAATTTCCTCTATCCATTTCCTCATGAGCAATATTGCTCAGTTCTTCAGCAATCCCATTAGCAATGGAAAAAGCTTCATCTTCTGACATTTCCGTTTTTGATTTCAATTTGATAATTAGCGCCTTAACTCTTGATTGAGATTCAAAAGCCATGATATTTCACCCATTGCACCAAAAATCATTCTTGAAGTCGTATACTAATTTTTGACAAATTCAATAACTCTTGAGCATTCTCATTCAAACCTCTTACAGAAGTTTCTAATCCTTCTAAATCCTTTAACTCTATTTTTTTATTTGCTTCTCGATAACATTCATTAAATTGACCAATATATCTCTTTAATGATAATGCATCTGTGGTAGTTAAATAAGGTGAAAGTATTTCTGCAATATTTGCATCTAGCCTTTTCGATTGCATCATATTTTTATAGATAATAGAGACATTTTTCCATTGGTGTTCATCTTTGGCATATAGTTTTGTCCTATAATTAGAAATTAATTCATTGAATTTATCGCATTTTTCAAATGCTAATATAGAGATATTGCAAAAATCGATATATATTTCCATCACACCATTATATTTTTTTAATGCTTTCAACACATATAAAGCACTATCTAGATTTTTTTCTATATCAATTACCATAGCCAAAGCTTCTTGATTTGAACTGGTGTTATGTATTCTGTCTATGAGTAATTTGCATGCAGATACAGAACTCACCACGTCAGTAAGTTTCTCATCTATTTCATGAAGATTAATATCCATAAATGACTACTTGCTTTCTTTATAACAACTAATAGTTTTCGGTAGCCAGGCTTAAAATGAGATCGGGCGATGAGTTTGTCATAGGCGAAGCCACAAGCGACTCGATACTCCTGAAGAAGAAGGACCTGCGAACCATATTAGAAGGCGTTATTAAAGAGGCCCTGAAGGTGGATCTCGATAGGCTTGAGAAGGATGTCTAAGAAGAGAGCAACAGGATTGCACGAGAGAGTACAAGATTCTTGCTGGGCACTAACGTCTCATTACTGCTGCAAAAAGAGGATGGACAAGGACTACTGATCTGGTCTTAAGGCTTGTCGAAGGCGAGGAGAATCTCATCGCAAATAAAGCCCTCTTCGGTGAGTACAGGAAGTATGCAGGTGGAATCTTGATCTCAAACGCCAGCATTTTGAGAATATCAGGGAGACAAGGATAATTGAAGTCTGGGCGATATCGGAGGCTATTGCGCGAAAAAATTGCGTCAGGTCTCGGCAGGCCCAGTACTTCCTCACCCGTGAGGGCTACGGCCGCCAGTTCTTGCAGCGTCTGGGCTTTGTCCTCTTCCCCGGCACCCTGAACATCCCATTGGAGGAGCCCTTCCCTGCTGGAGCAAGCCAGGTGATCAAAATCGAGGGCTAGCAGGAAGAGGGCAAGAGCTTTTGCGAGTGCAAATGCTGCCGCATCGAGGTCATAGCGCCTGTGCAGCTGCGCCGGACGCTGGGTCTGGAAGATGGCGATCCGGTCGAGATAATATTATTATAATAAATTGTGCAGTAAAATAAGCCAAAGAAAAGCTGGGATGCCGATGGCTCCGACTGGCGGGCGTGCTCTCGTGGTCCCGTGCGTGCGGGCGTGGGCCGAGAGGGGGGCAGCCCGAGCGTGACCGCAGCTTGTGGATCTGATGGCTGGTTGCGGCAGTTCTATAGTGCGCACCGGGGATTGGACATATTCCATCCCGCTGAACTCATTGTCTTATGTCAAAAATTTTATTTCAAGATTGCTTGAACAAGAATAGCCAAGTGCATCCATAAAGGAAAGCTCGTTCCAGTCCTATTGTCCTTAACGATAACCGTCATATATAAATTCCATCAAATACCACTAATATTTATGAAGGAAGGACCTGTGGTCCCATTAACGCTTAAAGGGCCTTTGCCATTCAATTATTATAGAATAACCGGCAGGATTCGAGACGAAAATAATCTGCCAGTCAATGGATACATCGTACAGGCATTCGACAGGGATCCCGGCATCTATGCCCATCCCGATGACAGATTGGGCAGAGCAAAGACCGATGAAAATGGTGCCCTCGAGATAATATTCGATCAAAAAGCCTTTGAAGATTGGTTTGAGGGAAGTCCAGAGGTTTATCTCGTAGTCAGAGATGGTGATGGCAAGGTTCTCATCAATACCCCCGAGAAGGAAAACACCACTCATAGAATTGATTTTCAGATAAAACTAGGGAAAAGCGAGGCCAATCCGCTTGAGCCTGATCTATATGCTGACAACTTATCAAGAATGGTCTCGTCCCTAAAGGCTGCCTTCGACTTGGAAGGTCTATCGGGGAGCGATGTTACAAGCGTTATAGAAGTATTATCAAGAGCTATTAATAGCTGGGTCCTATACCGGGACAATCTGGCCAGGCATGCTGGATATGATGGCATCCAGGTGCCTATGCTCCCCAGAAAAGAAGAGCATCACCATGTAATCAGATGGGACAATGTTATCTTGCCAGATTGAAAACAGATGCCTTAAGTTTCATTATGTTCTGTGCGACTGGCTTATGAAATATGGAATATCGAATAAAAAAAGGTGTTCGCAGTATGAACGCAATATACGGCGTTGAAAAACTTCTGGCCAGGAAAGAGCGCTACATAACGGTTGAGAAAGATATATTGGAGTATTGCGATGTCTGCGTGATAGGTTCAGGTGCCTCTGGTGCAATATTGGCAAAAAAGTTCTGCGACTCTGGAAAGTCGGTTGTACTTCTGGAGCGGGGAGGATACTTTGAGGGAGAGGATATGAACCAGAGAGATGAGGACATGATCCCCCTCCTCTGGAAGAACTCCGCTGCCAACTTCACCAGCGACCTGAGAATAGCTATCGCTCAGGGCTCATGCCTGGGGGGCTCCACAGTAATAAACGATGCCGTATGCTTTGCCACTCCCGACCTCGTGAGAAAGCAGTGGAGAGAGATGGGTGTGGCCATCTCCGATGAGGAATGGGATCGAGCCATAGACGAGGTATCAAAGGAGATTCACATCGCTAAAGTAAGGGAGGATGAGCTGAGTCAAAACAGTCTCATGCTTAAAAAGGGCTGCGAGCTGATGGGATATTCCATGCATCATCCCAACTCCAGAAATTGCATGAGCTGCATGCAATGCGGCCTGTGCCACCTGGGGTGCCATTATGAGACAAAGCAGGACATGAGAATCACTTACCTTCACAGGGCCCTGAACAGTCCGGACTCAAGCATAAGAATTTATTGCAACTGCTCGGCTGAGAGGATAACTTACTCAGGGGATGTTATCGATGGGATCGAGGGATCCTTCCTGGACCGATCTGGCAATCTTCTTTACAGGATACGGGTAAATGCGCGGCTCGTAGTGGTAGCTGCGGGCTCCATAGCATCAACGCACATTCTTCTCAAGAGCTTTATAGGCGAAGGCAAAGCCGGCAAGGGTCTTGCGCTTCATCCTGCCCCATTTGTCCTGGGCGACTTTCCTTTCGAGATAAGGGGAATCCACGGCGTACCTATGGCCTATACCCTGCACGATTTCGGTGTAACCAATGGAGTTGAAAACGGCGGATTCCTGATTGAGGGCGTATACCTCCCTCCCCTACAATTCTCAATGCTTTTGCCAGTGGCTGGGGGGCTGCATGAAGAACTGATGATGAGGTACAGCCATTATGCTCTGGCCGGTGTCCTGGTCAGAGACGACTCGAATGGTGAAATATCCTTAAATGACCAGGGCCAACCTAGAGTGGACTATTCCTTGAGAGAAAAAGAGCTTGAGAGCATTGCCAAGGGCATCGAGATCATCAGCAGAATGTGGTTTATGCTTGGGGCATCGCGCCTGGTGACCTCTCATATGGCAAAGCCGGTTCTGAAAAGCCCGGACGAGATCCCTGAGCTCATCAATGCAATCAAGAGAGATCCCAGGGGGCTGCTTTTGGGATCTGCCCATCCGCAGGGAGGAGTCCGCATGGGAAACAACCCGGATGTCTGTGTGGTGGATGCAAACTGCAAAGTTTATGGTTTTAAAAATCTCTTTGTTTGCGATGCAAGCGTATTTCCAACTGCCGTTGGCGTTAATCCCCAATTGACCGTGATGGCGCTGGCCACCATAGTCTCTGAAAGGATAATTCGGGGTTGGAATGATTTTGCGTTTATGGATCTCAAGGACAGTCAGGGCCAGGTCTGTTCCATAAAGCAGCCGGCTTATTGTACTTTAGACCGCCTGGATGAGCTCTACGAAGCCAGTGATAGCTTGTTTGATCGCGAAAAATTGGTGAACTCATCCGATCTAAAAATAATCGATGGCGTCAATTGGTCGTTTGATCCTGAAACTCTCACCATATGGAATAACAGGTACTGGAAGGGATTCTTCGCTTCGGACAATACTTTAGTTAACAAGGCGCAGATATACGCAGGAGGATTTTGGAAGAGATTTTGGAAGGATGGATCTGAGATAATGGGTGAAGTTCATCCCTATAATGCCCCAATAAATGCCAGGAATATGGCAATAGATGTCGAATATCCGGGCTTTGGAAGGGTTGTACTTTTGAAATACGATCCACCTTTTGACAGGATCTATGATCTGGTGAAGATCGTAGGAGATAATATTATCTTGGGCAAAGCTTTTGCTATCAGAGATCCGCCCAGGGGCGAGCACATCCTGACCTTTTCCATGTCGAGAAGCTATAGCCTGGATTTTATGACGCAGGATGATTTCAAATTCATATTTACCAATAAAGCCAGGGCACCTGAAGCAACAGAGTATTTGGGTATATGGGATGTAAAGCTGGTCTCAGACTCGGCTCACTCTCCAACAATATTCCGGTTCAAATACCACCTGTACAAAGGGAACCTGAATGTCAAATACATCCTTGGAGGCATTTTGCCACTGGGCACGACCAAAGTGAGGTTCACAGAAGAGTTGATGCATAGTTTTGACTTTACAGGCCAGGCAATCAGAAACGAGCTGCGCTTGGTTCGAAAGGATTTAATGCTAGGCAAGCTGTGCAATAAGGACATTTCTATATTCAAGTGGCTCGACAGGTCAAGCGGTTTTATAATGGATGATAACGAAAAGACATGCTTGCCTTACACTTTGCTGAGAATTGCCTAGCAGAGATCGAGTGGCCAACAATTGACCAAGGAAGACCAAAATGAGAAATGGTGAATGTTCATGAAGATAGGAATAATCGGATCAGGCAATGTCGGCGGCGCACTGGGGAAGATCTGGGGTAGGAATGGTCATGAGATATTGTTCAGCTCCCGAAATCCGGAAAAGCTGAAATCCTTGGCACAGTCCGTAGGGAAAAATGCATTCTATGGTCTTCCGGCTGATGCGGTCAAGTTCGGGGAGGTCGTGGCTCTGGCAGTTCCCTGGGGACAGGCAGAGAACGCGTTGTTGTCTGCCGGGCCTATGAATGGAAAGATCCTTATCGACTGCACCAATCCTCTCAAACCAGATTACAGCGGCCTTTCTGTTGGG
>CAYXSJ010000116.1:0-8588 GCA_964467095.1 uncultured Methanotrichaceae archaeon | reverse complement strand
GAGCGATTCTGATTTTGAGTTGATGGGATGATGAGCCGTACGCAGCGGCGGCAGAGTTCCTACATGGCATAGCTCCTCCCGACGGGGGATGAGCATCTTTCGCAGGTACTGCGGCGTTTCCATGTAGCGCAGCACCATAGCCATGAACCGCGAGTCATTGCGCTCGGGATCTCGATAGATCACGATTCGGTTGTATTGGAAGACTGCTGCTGCCCGGGCGATTTGGCCAACCTTGAGCGTGTTGACACGCGAATCCCTACTCTCCATGGTGAGAGAGGACGGGATAAGGATGACTCTCTCGCGCTGTCCGGTCATCAGGTTTCCCTACTCTGAAGAGAGAGGAGATATAAAAAGGTTTGGAGAAGGCATCCTGAATTGTGCAGATGCAAGCAAAACTCTTTTTACTTCCTATTCCGTACCATCCAAAATAGATAATAAAAATGTTAGGAGTTACGCAGTTGAATCGGCATATTTAACTTTTGCATAGATGTACAACTCAATTTAAGACGCGGGAATCGAATATAAATCAGCTATTGTCATTTATATCGTGAAATGATTTACAATTCACAGTTCAACTGCATAACTCCTAACGGTTACATGTACTTCAGATGGGAAAGGGATTAGCCTGTATATCCCAGCTTCTTGGCCTTGGCAAAGGCAACATCTGCTTCTGTAGTGCGTTCCAGCAACTTGAGAGCATAGCCCTTGTTGTTCCAGGCTGTGGCATAATTTGGATCAATCTCGAGGGCCTTATCTAATGCCTGTATAGCCTCCTCGTACTTGCCAAAATTATTAAGTGCCCAGCCCTTGCTGTTCCAAGCCGAGGCATCATTGGGATCAATCTCGAGGGCCTTTTCTGAAGCCAGTATTGCCCCATCATGCTCGCCCTGGTGATCTAGAGCAGTGACTTTATTGATCCAAGCCGAGGCATCATTAGGATCAATCTCGAGGGCCTTATCGAATGCCTGTATAGCCTCATCGTATTCGCCAAGATAAATGAGCGTCAAACCTTTGTTGTTCCAGGCCAGAATATACTTGGGATTAATCTCAATGGCCTTATCGAATGCCTGTATAGCCTCATCGTATCTGCCAAGATTATTGAGTGCCTCGCCTTTGATGTTCCATGCCGCGTCAAAATTGGGATCAATTTCGAGGGCCTTATCTAAAGCCTGTATAGCCTCAACATGCTTGCCCTGGTGATCTAGAGCATAGCCCTTGCTGTTCCAGGCTGAGGCATAATTTGGATCAATCTCGATGGCCTTTTCTGAAGCCTGTATAGCCTCAACATACTTGCCCTGGTGATTTAGAGCAACGCCTTTGGTGTTCCAGGTCACTGCATCATTGGGATCAATCTCGAGGGCCTTATCTAAAGCCTGTATAGCCTCAACATACTTGCCCTGGTGATCTAGAGCATAGCCCTTGCTGTTCCAGTTCGAGGCATCATTGGGATCAATTTCGATGGCTTTATCTAAAGCCTGTATAGCCTCATCGTACTTGCCAAAATTATTGAGTGCCCAACCCTTGTTGTGCAATGCCGCGGCATCATTGGGATCAATCTCGAGGGCCTTATCTAAAGCCTTAATTGCCTCATCATGCTTGCCCTGGTTATCTAGAGCAACGCCTTTGATGTTCCAGGCTGTGGCATCATTGGGATCAATCTCGATGGCTTTATCTAAAGCCTTAATTGCCTCATCATACTTGCCAGCACTATTTAGTGCCAAGCCTTTGTTGTACCAGGCATATGCGTCTTGAGTGGTATTTATGTTCCCGTCTGTGGGTGGCCTGCTTAAGTCTGGCAACTTTATCCCTGGAGCATTGTTGGGCGGAAAAACTATCTCGAAGTTGGCGCTGTTTCCGTCCTGATTATGCATTCCGTCTCTTACCTTGGCCTCGATGACATGCAGTCCGACCATCTCATTTGAGGCCGTCCAACTCCAGACGGGGCTGTCCGACCAGTCCTGCACTACCTGTCCGTCCAGTGAGAACTGGAATTGCATTGGGCCATTCTCAGCACCCATAACCTCAACGGTCCAGATGATAGTCGAACCGGTTTCTTGGGGGCTTTTCTCATCAGGCTGTAAACTAATTATGATCGGATTGTTATTATTAATAATCTCTTTAACTTCGACCAGCTGGCTGAAAGAACCGGTGGAACCTTTATCGTCTTCAACGGTTAGTGTAACATTGTATTTTTGTGGTCTGTAATAAGTATGCATGGCAAATTCCGAAGTATAGACATCGGGTTCGACTTTATTCTCCCCGAAATCCCATGAATATTCCAGAATCCGTCCATCTGGGTCGGAGCTTGAAGAAGCATTGAAGCTAACAGGTTCACCTTTACTGGGGTCTTGAGGATCAACGGAGAACTTCGCTGTTGGCGGCCAATTTATGTGGATATCCTGGGAGATGCTGGATACGGCTCCATCATTATCTTTAAGCGTTAGCTTCACCGTTTCATTCCCGCCCGTCTCATAGCTATGAAGAGCTGTCTCATTATAATCGATTGGGCTATTATCTCCGAAGTCCCAGGCATAACTGATAATTTTGCCGTCGAGATCCTTACTGGAAGCGGCACGGAAAGCGATAAATTTTTTAGCACTCAAATCATTTTCATTAAAATCGATGTGAGGCGTAGGTGGTTTATTTATCTTTAAAAGCAGGTTTTTATAGCCGTTGGCTTCGTTCCGATCGGTAACAGTAAGGTTAATCCAATACATCCCACCTTCGTCGTATACCTGCCTGGGAGGGCTAACCACGCTAAATATGGCTGAATTATTGTTTATCTCCCAATGGTAGGCCAAGCTCTTGCCATCCTCTGCATCGTAGCTTTTCGAAGCATCAAATTTTACCAAATCTCCTACCACGGGTTTTTGCGGCATGATGGTGAAGTTGGCCTGGGGCGGATTATTTATCGTCATATTCTTGGAGATGATGCTGGTAGCACCCTCATCATCCTCGACGGTGAGGATCACCGTACAGGGACCGCCTTTGAGGTAAACGTGATTTACTGTGGGCTCGCTCATCTTGTCCGTCTTATTGCCGTCTCCGAAATCCCACAAATATGCATCAATTCTTCCCCCAATGTCCCTGCTCTCCGAGGCATCGAAAGATGCATTCTCCCCAACAATGGAAGGGAAAGGAGATATCGTAAATTGTGCTACAGGCAGGTCATTCAGAGGCTTTAGAGGTGCAAGAGATGCATCCTCCCGTATAAAGATAAGGATGTGGTTGGCGGCATTGAACAAGGGGCCTCCTGGATGCTTTGCACCTCCTGGCTCCTTCCACCAGTCCAAATTGAGCCAGACGTCGCCAGTTTTCATATCAGTATGGGTATTGATTTCATTGACTTTGTATTTCTTCTTGAGCCAGCCGATCATCCGCCCGACATCGCTCTCCGGTCCGCCTGCTGCTCCAAGATAAACCTCGGTGTAAGCATGTCCTCCATTAGGCCCGTGAGCCAGGACTATGCGGGATGTGCACCCGATGGACTCGATAAGCGAAGCCAGAAGAATGGAAAAATCATCGCAATCTCCCTGGCCGGAGTATTTTCCGTTGCCATACACCAGGCTTTGGTTGGAATACTGAAACACTTCAATACCCCGAGGGTCACGCTTATAGCTCCAGTTGCCAACCATGTATTCGTAAATAGAGCAGATCTGGCCAATGGTTCCATCGCCTGGATAATCCAGAACCAGGCTGCAACTTTTATTAATAACACCAGGATTGCCAACATTAAGCTTGAGGTCGATCTCCCTCTTCATATCGTCTGCAGTTGTTGTCGACTTTTGCGGAAGAGTTCTACTATCAAAGCCCGCGCTGGCTATAGCAGAAGTGACAATATCTGTGCCATTGTACTCAGTGATGTTTCCGCTCTCCAGGATCCGTCCAAAATCTCCATAGGCATAAGCGACCTCCTGGGCGCAAGCCGTGAAAGAGATAACAGCGATAACAGCAAGTATTAGGGGAAAGGCGGCAGTCATTCAGTTTGGCATAGATTTTCGAACATAAAGTAGTTTTGCATCATGAATGATATCATAATGGTGCACCCGTGCAGCAAACTGCGACGGGCATCCAACCTTCATTTCGCATTAATGCTCCAACCTATAATATTAGCAGGCCGGTCCCGTTTGTAGAGGGCAGACTTATGCGAGCAAAACTCTTTTTACAGATGGTCACCTAAAACATTTTTGTTCTTAACCCATGAGGTTGGATGGATATGAAGACGATTCCTCTATCTGCTGTAGTGCTCGCTTTGTTCTTGGTTTTGAATGGAGGATGCACGGCCCAAGAAGAGAACGGCACACTGCTTGAAGCACCATCGATGGATAACGAAGGGGCATTTCCCCAGGGCGAAGCTGGGCTTGCCGCCTACATTAACACGGGTCAGATAGTGGACCTAGATAAGTTGAAGACGATTTTTACCAATGTAGAGGAGGTTGGGGACAATTACATACTGGGCGTTGTAGAGATTCCCGATTGGGGTGGGAATATCGCTCTTCATCTCTATGCCGATACAGACGGATGGATTGTCTCCTACCTCAAGAAAGACGAACCGGTTTCTATGGTGATGCAGTGGGGAACCAGTGATGCAGATAATCCGACTATAGGCGTCATAAAATCGACCACCCTCGAGGATGCTCTGTACAAAGCAGGCGATGCAGCGGGAGTGGGCATTGTTTCCAATGGCATAAAGTATTATCATTTTGGATTTCCCAATGCCAATCGCATGATGATCATAGTAAAAGTCCAAGCTAAAGATGGATCGAGCATACATCAGATAGAGATCCCGGCGAACTATGTGTTATTTGATTCAGCGTATTACCATTATGCGTACTACTATAGCTGGTATGATGATGGTGCTTCCTGGAAAGCACACCATTGGACTTCATCAACGCTCAAAATTGATGGGGCAGCCATCAGCAATGCTGCTACAGGAGATTTAGGCCATAATGCTTACGGCTGGTGGAGAGGGATGGACAGGTACAAGAGCGCCATGACTCCCGGAGCGCTCCATACGCTAGAGATCTCGCATAGCGGCGGGGCCAACCAAGGCTCAGCCGGTGTGGCTACCGTGCTGATCTACAGGGCTTACAAGTGATGCATGATGAAAGCATTTCTCATCTTTTTTCTCCTGGTGTCCGCCCTTCTGAGCATGGCATCGGCTGAGATCAATGTGAGCGGCGCGGATATGACCTACAATGCGACCCTGATAAAGGGATATATTCAAACCCCGCCTCAGCCGGTTTCATCTATCTTCATTTACAACGACAACGGCAATGGCAATGCTTCCCTGGATGAAGTGCAGATCCCAACCCTGCCTGTGGCCCTCAGCGGGATCTTTTCCTGGAACGAGGCGTCGATAAACGCCTGGTCACTTGAGCGGGGCAGCATTCCTACAGACAAAAAGGATTTGAGACGGATCTTCATAGTTCATGAGTTTGCTGGATATCAGAAAGATCTGGCCTACCCGAAGGCTCTTTTCAACGATACAGCTCCTCCCGAAATTACAGGTGTTGAAGTCGATAACATAATTTCAAGCGAAGCTAGGATCAATTGGACCACAGATGAATTTGCTGCAAGCCTGGTGAAATATGGCAGCACTCAGGGCGGCTATGAGATAACTAAGAGAGATCCTTTGTTTACAGAGAACCATTCCATCTTGCTGGACGGGCTAATGCCAGGAACAAAGTATTATTTCGCGGTAAACAGCACGGATCGGAGCGGAAACTCAGCCGAGAGCGAGGCCCTGGAGTTTGAGACCTCAGGGCTCTGATACAACTCATTCGTACAGCAGGTGGCTGCTCAGGCACAGGATTCAACAACAGCCTCCAGCTCCGGATGACGGGATGGGTCAAGATCCTCGGCCTTGTCGAAAGCTGCATCTGCTTCGATATCGCGGCCGAGATTTTTCAAGGCATTGCCTCTATAAATCCACATATCTGCATACTCAGAATTCAGTAATTTATATTGAGGAGACAATTCAATGGCTGTCGTGAGCCAGATAAGCGCCTCCTCATATTTGCCTTTCGCAAAGAGAGCTTTTCCTTTGCCAAATAGAGGTTTCGCATTCTTCCGATCCAGCATGCAGCTCTTATTGTAAGCCTCAATGGCATCATCGCATTTGCCGAGAGCGAAAAGCTCATCGCCCCTCTTTAGCCAAAATGTGCTGGACTCATTACTATTCACTGCTGAAGATCCGGTTTCAGAGGTATTGCCGCAGGACAAGCACGACGACGCAGAATAATATGTAAAGCCACCTCCTGTGATGGCAGCATCCGAAGTAGTGTTGATGGTTGAGCGAGAATCACTCTGACCGGATCCGCTATATACTACGCTAGCTGTTGATCCAGTATAAGGACGACGAGTAATTCCTGCATAGGAATGACTGGTTTCGACTGAATCTGATGAGTATCCCTGTGTAAGTGAATTTGATGGAGGGTTATTCACGACAAAAATCAGAGACTTGCCATCGTCTGAGCTATCTGAACCTGCATGGTTACCATCTCTTACCTTAACCTCGATGACATGATTTCCTACCTGCTCTTTGGTCGGAGTCCAGTTCCAGGCAAAGCTTTTTGACCATTTTTTCATTACCAGTCCGTCCAGAGAGAACTGGAATTGCAGCGGATCATCCTCCGGATCGGATGCTTCTGCAGTCCAAAATACAGTGTTTCCTGCAACGAGCGGGCCGCTCATTTTTGTAATACCTATTGCACCAGGTGCTACAATCATTACAGGATATAAATCTGTCAAGACAGGAGGCTCATTGGGAAGCGATCTGCCTGAAGCGATACCCTCCAGGTTCAAAGGAATAACCTCGAAATCAGCGCCCTTTGAGCTATCACCTTCTGAATTATGCTTTCCATCTCTGACTTCGACTTCGATTTTATGCAGCCCAGCCTGCTCATCGGTTATCGTCCATCTCCAGACAGGGCTCTCTGACCAGTTCTGCATTACTTGCTCGTCCAAGAGAAAACGAAATTGCAGCGGATCGCCTTCTGTATCGGATGCTTTTGCTGTCCATGTTATTGTTGAAGCCACTATCTGTGGGCTTTTCTCATCTGGCTGCAAAATATCCACGATCGGCTTTTTATTGGTGTCTCTGACTTCAACCAGCTGACTAATCGAATCGGTGGCTTCTCTATCATCCACAACAGTCAAAGTAATATTATATTTATTGTGTCTATTATAGGTATACTCTGCAAATTCGGAATAATAAACATCAGGTTCAGCTCTGCCCACCCCGAAATCCCATAAGTATCTTTGGATCTTGCCATCTGGATCGGAGCTTTCGGAAGCATCGAAGCTAACCAGCTCCCCTTTCTTAGGCCCTACGGGATCGATAGAGAACCTGGCTACCGGCGGCCTGTTTACAGAAATCTCCTGTGAAATGTTGGATATAGCGCCATCATTATCCCTTATCGATAGCCTCACAGTCTTCTCTCCGCCCTCACGATAACTATGCAGGACAGTCTTGTTGTAGTCAACCGCACTCTTATCACCAAAGTCCCAGGCGTAGCTGACAATTTCGCCATCCAGATCTTCGCTGGACCCGGCGCTGAAGTTGATCATTTTTCCAAGGCTCAAGTTGGCACTATCAATAGCAATACGAGGAATGGGAGGATGATTTATTTTTAAGAGTGATTTTTTATAGCCTTTAGCACCATTCTTATCTGTCACCGTAAGGTTGATCCAGTACATACCCATTTCATCATATACCTGCCTGGGAGGGCTAACCACGCTAAATATGGCTGAATTATTGTTTATCTCCCAATGGTAGGCCAAGCTCTTGCCATCCTCTGCATCGTAGCTTTTCGAAGCATCAAATTTTACCAAATCTCCTACCACGGGTTTTTGCGGCATGATGGTGAAGTTGGCCTGGGGCGGATTATTTATCGTCATATTCTTGGAGATGATGCTGGTAGCACCCTCATCATCCTCGACGGTGAGGATCACCGTACAGGGACCGCCTTTGAGGTAAACGTGATTTACTGTGGGCTCGCTCATCTTGTCCGTCTTATTGCCGTCTCCGAAATCCCACAAAAATGCATCAATTCTTCCTCCAATGTCCCTGCTCTCCGAGGCATCGAAAGATGCATTCTCCCCAACAATGGGCGGGGAAGGTGATATTATAAACATTGCTTCAGGCGGATCATTCACAGGCGTCAGAGGAGCAGGAAGGATCCCCACTCTTGTAGGGATAGGAGTATGGCTGGTAGCCTCAAAGAAGGGCCCACCTGGATGCTTTGCCCCTCCTGGCTCCTTCCACCAGTCCAGGTTAAGCCACACATCCCCCGTTTTCAGGTCCGTGTGGGTATTGATTTCCTTGACCTTATAGTTCTTCCTGAGCCAGGCCACCATTCGCTGTACATCGCTTTCAGAGTTGCCAGCCTTTCCAAGAAAAACTTCGGTGTAAGCATGTCCACCATCAGGCCCGTAAGCCAGAACGATCCTGGATGTGCCCCCAATGGACTCGATGAGCGAAGCCATCAGAATAGAGAAGTCATCGCAATCGCCCTGGCCCGAAAATTTACCTTTGCCATACTCCAGGCTTTGGTTGGAATACTGAAACTCCTCGATTCCACGCG
>CAYXSJ010000115.1:0-8643 GCA_964467095.1 uncultured Methanotrichaceae archaeon | reverse complement strand
GCTGCCCTGCATTTAAAAGATTAATCTGCAACAATTAATATGGCTTCGGGCTGCAAAGCCCGGAGTTCAAACTATATTTTTGGCAGGAATGTGCTGGCGACAGGTGAAGAATGAGATATCCTTGGAAAATAATTAACTAACACTAACATCAGATCATTTTCACTGCTCTCATTTTATTTTGGGCGGAACTGAATTTTGCCCAAAAGGCAGCAAAGCTTTTTTATGTGTTGAAATGCATAACAGTCTTGAAATAGCATATCCGTCCAAACATTTGTATGAAATAAATTTTGCCACCACGTCTGCTATTGACTAGGGAGGTTGAACAGGATATGAATAACATAAAAACAATGGTCATCCTAACGATAATAGCTGCCTTGATGTTTGTACCGCACGCTGTTGCGGTAGTTGAGGTCGGCTTTGGGACTCCATATGTATCGGCGGGATCTTCTATTATAGGTCCCGGTATTTATTTCGATCAAGAAAACATGGTAATAGGCGGCAATGAACTGTCGCTGGAAAGCATAGGTGGGTCATCGTCCACAGGAAGTGGCAGCGGACAATTGGCGCAGTACTGGCAGGCTCAGAGCCCCAACGGCAAGTACATCGCTGCGTCTTATGCCTATCTGGGGGACTCGGGAGCCTACTCGTACAAATTCGTGCCTTCGTCTACAACTTCGTCTGCATCAGTTAAGGGCCATGTAGCTGCAATTGATGCCGATGACATTCTCTTCGGCGGCTTTGCCTATAACGGCATATCGTTTGCAGCCGTGGATTTGGTGGGCGATTATGCGGATTTTATCACCTACGACAACGCCCTATCTGCATCGAAATCCAAGGTCAGCGCAGAGCAGACCTTCACCGCAGAAGGCGCTGAGGATTTCAAGATCGGAGCCTATGCCGCAAAGGGAACATTTGATCCCCCAGTTCCTGAAGCCGACTTACCGGAAGTACTCTCCTTGACTGACAATCCGGATCTTGCGGCAGGCCAGTTTGCCACCATCACCGGCGGAGACATAAAATCCTACAAGAGCTCTGCGTCAGTTTCCTCTACAACTGCTAGCGCATCCCAGAAGGCTGCCATCACCGAGGTCACTCCCGGCGAGGATAACAGTGGAAATCCAATTCCCGCCGAAGCGCAATTCTGGGGATTCTCCTGGCAGAGCAAACCCGAAACAGGAGTGGCTGTGGGCGCGCAAAGCCATACATATCTTGGTGAATCATACATAGATGAAGATGATGCTGAAACTCTTGGCAATGTGGGCTACAACGCTGTAGCCACGAGCACCAGCAAGGGAACCGCATCTGCGAGCCAGGATGGCATCAAGGCACAGGGCGCTGAGTATTTCAATGCAGGTGCCTGGTCTGCCCGTGGCGAAGGTCTGTATGTGCTGGCGTTCGCTGCCCCTTACATCGATTGGCTTCCGCCTGTTGCTGCTGAATCTACAAACACTCCTGTTTGGTCTCTGTATGCCGGCCAGAATGCTTGGCTGAATAATGAGGACGAAATAGAAATAACGTCCTACAAGAGCTCTGCGTCTGCTGATGCTAAAACAGCCACGGCATCCCAGTCCCTCAAGACAAAAGGCACTGTTGATTCGGCCGGATTTTATGGAAACGCCGGGAGGATTGGCAATGATGCATCTACTAGTGCAGAAACCGGCATCAATCCTTATGGTGGAAAGGACATCACCTACAACGCCAAGTCCACCGGCACTGCGAAAGGATCCGCGAGCTCAAGCCAGGATTTTAAGGCTGTCGATGTCACATACTTCTACGCCTGGGGCAATGCAAACGATTACAATAACAATAAGAATTTGGGATCCTCACTGTCTGCTAACCTGGGCAGTCTGTCGGGAGTGGATATAACCTCCTACAAGAGCTCCGCATCTGCTGATGCCAGGACCGCCACGTCATCTCAGTCCCTCCGCACAAAAGGCAATGCTGATGGGGCCGGGTTTTATGGAAACACTATGCAGAATGGTATTAACGAATATACTACTGCAGGAACCGAGGTCTATTTCGATGGTGGAAAGGACATCACCTACAATGCCAAGTCCACCGGCACTGCGAGCGGATCCGCGAGCGCAAGCCAGGATTTAAAGGCCGGCAATATCTTATTTTTCTCCTCTGGGACCGGTGCACTGTACTACGATGACGGTGCAAAATTTGGGTCCTCGCAGTCTTCCGGCCTGGGCAGCTCATTGGGTGTTGATATAACCTCCTACAAGGGCTCCGCATCCGTTGATGCCAAGACCGCCACGTCATCCCACTCCCTCAGCACAAAGGGAACTGTGTATGATGCTGAGTTCCTGGGAAGCAGCGGGATGGATGAAATGCTCATTCAAGCAAATGGAGCAAATTATCCCGCAGTTGAACCATATGCTCGTGCAGAGAACTATCTGTATATTGTTGACGCGAAGAATCTGAATTATCTGGCCACTTCCTCCGCCTCCAGCAATGGCGCTGCAAGCGTGAGCCAGGAAGTCACATCCGAGACCGCATCTTATCTGGACGCGAATGCCATTGCAGACAGCAACAATCTTCAGGCACGTCAGTCTGCTGAGGTCTCTGTCGACGATGACGATGAAGTGGGCTTGTTCCAGGTGAAGAGCTACAAGAGCGCCGCATCGGTTGATGCCAAGACCGCATCCGCATCTCAGTCCGCCAGTCTGCCTTCCATAGAGGATGCGGAGTACGAGGCCAAATTCTGCGGTTCATCCGGTCAGGTGGATGATGGCGAAAACTTTGTTTACGCACAGGCTGCTACCGATGCTGATGATGCGCAGGATGTAGTCTACAGCGCAAAATCTGCGAGCGCTCAGACCGTAACGGCATCAGCAACCCAGACATTCTCTGCTAGCGAGTTTGATTCGATCCTTGCAGACGCACTGACGACAAAAGGTGGAATTGAATTCACAGGCTATGGCAATATGGTTGACTATCTGATGAATAGCGACAATCTGTTAGAGACAATCTTCGCCTATGGTCCTGACCTGGCCGCGGCCCAGGTTGCCTGCTTGGAAGGGGACGGTGTTAAGGTAAAATCCTACACCAGCTCCGCGTCAGTCAGCGCCAAGGCCGCATCCGCATCCCAGAATGCCAGGACGGTGGGAACTTTAGAGCGTGCATTATTCGTGGGAGGATCTCTACAGGAGAGCGAACCGTTAGTATTTGCGGCCGCAGTTGCCGGCGGCTATGTCGATACTGGAAAGGACGTATCTTATGACGGCAAGGTAACGAGCGCCGGCAGCGTTCGGGCGACCGGAAGCCAGACCCTCGCCGCCAAGTCAGCAGATGCCGTGGTTCAGGCGGCACTGGCAGCCAACCAGAATGAAGAATATCTGCAATACGCCGGCTCCATTGATCTGGCCGGAGATGTATACGGACAGCAGATCCTTCGCGATGATGAAGGCCATCCAATCTATGTGGATTCCGGGAACAAAGTCACGTCCTACAGCGGATCCAACAGCGTGAGCACCACGACGGATAAGAACGGAAAGGTTACCACTACCGAAACGAATGCTCTGAATGCTCGGGGTGGATTCCTCGGCAGGGCTATTGCCGCCGGCAGAGGGGATGCAATCACCTATGATGAGGATGTTCTGGGTCTGCTGCCTCTGACACTCAATCCGGAGATCGATGGGGACGATCTGCAAACTGCGACAAAGAACATAATCCCTGTAGCGAATCCCCAAGCTAATGCAGTAGGAGTAGTCGGCGAAACGCTCGTCTTTGCCCCGATCCTGAGCAACGATGGAGAGGGACGAATCATCGCGGACCGTGAGAGCAATCTCATCAACAAGAACAGCTTGAGCGGAAAGTCTACTGCCACTGTGATCACTGACAACCTGGGCAAGACCACGAGCACGTTATCCGGCTCCTGGAAGGCGACGGCTCAAAAGGATACCACCGATCCCCTTGAATATGCACCCCATGATATCAATTCTATACAGAGGTTCGCATATGCTTCGAACGACGGTATCGAGATATTCGCAGGCGTGCCTACCAATACCATGATTGGAGCTGCAAGCATATCCTACAAGGAGAAAGCCAAGGAGACCGATGGGGCGGACCCCACTGCATCTGTATAGCTTGAAAACTGCAAAAGTCTGAAAGAGCAGATGACTCTGGAAAAGGAGCTGTTTGCTTCCTAACGGAATCTGCTCAATTTTTTATTCTTTTAATGGATCGATCCGTGCATATCGTACATAGTCCTCCCAGCCAGTTATCCTCCGTCTCGTTCAACGGCAGCGGCTTCCATGATGTCTCATTTAAGCTCATGCTCATCAGGAAGTGGCCGTAATAGCGCTGCTCAACCTGGTTATCGTAGTTAATACGGCCGATGCCTTTTGTGGATGAGAGCTGGTTTTCGCTGGCCTGGGCAATTTTCAGATCGGTTATTCCAGTTGAGTATGTGAGCGAATCATATCTTGTGATTCTGGAGGGCAAATAGTCTATCGATGTTATGTAGCTGTTGTTTTTAAAGGAGATAATGCCGTCGTCATTAGTGCTCTTGTTGATAAGATTGGCCGTAATAGATATATTGAGATGATGGAGAAATAAAGCGTAAGCCCTCTCCTGTTCGTACTGGGAATTGTACAAGGAGCTGGTTCCCGCATAATCCCAATTGTTCCCTCCGAAAATCCTGTCATTTATTTTTGAGCCATTATAATATATGTGCCGTCGGTTTTTGAGCAGCACGGGCCATTCCTCAGAAAACTCGACTTCTACGATTTCGATAGTCTCATTTCCCTTTCCCTTCACCTTCTGGGTAATATTGCCTGAGGTACTCGATATCAAATCGGTCTGCTCAGCAGATTTCAAATAGCCATTTGTGGCACTGGTTCGTTCTTTGAGCATTACATCGTTAACGTCCACATTGGCATAGCGTGAATGATATCCGGGCACTGACCTGCCCTGAGAAGTTATCTTGAGAGGTGCTACGGTCCCATCGGTTTGCTCAGTTAGATGGGCGCTCAGATTTTCGCTCTGGCGCACTATGTCCCAGGAGGAGCTGTTGGTGCTCACATATCCGAACCATGAGGCCGCCTGGATGCTGGGAGACAAAAGAATGTGGGCTGCTATACACAGAATGCACAGGGTAACGCACACCCACTCTCTCTTATCCAGTCTCATCCTGCTGAAATTTTCTTGTTTGCATATAGAAGTGTTACGGATGCTGCCTTGCATTGCCAGAGATTGCCTGGGATGCAGGCAATAAGGGAATAGATAAAATAAATTTAAAAACAATCGATCAGTTAATGCGCAATACGTTTTTTTTGAATGGAAGTAAATCTTAAAAAAGTTTCTTTTTTCATTTTTTTCTGAATAAATTATAAATGCCACTCCTTCATAATGTGAAATCTATGCGCGATAGTATTCTTGATAAGGTCTGGGCCATATTTCTCTGCCTGATTTCACAGCTCCTATTTCATCTTGGACCGAACCCAAATTTTGCCCAAACGGCAGCAAAGCTTTTTTAAGTATTGAAATGCAGAACTGTCCAATAATACAGCAGATAAGATTCAAAAATTAGTATAAAAAATTTTACTATGAGTCTGCTGATAGCTTGGGAGGTTGAATAGGATATGAATCATATAAAAAAATTGGGCATCCTAATGATAATAGCTGCCATGATGTTTTTGCCGCACGCTGTTGCGCAAATTGAGGTCGGCTTTGGGACCCCATATGCATCGGCGGCATCTGTTATTACAGGTCCCGGTATTTATTTCGATCAATATAATATGGTAATAGGCGGCAATGAACTGTCGCTGGAAAGCATAGGAGGGGCTGCGGCTACAGGAAGCGGCAGTGGACAATTGGCGCAGTACTGGCAGGCTCAGAGTCCCAACGGCAAGTACATCGCCGCTTCTTATGCTTATTTGAAGGACTCGGGAGCCTACTCGTATAAATTCGTGCCTTCGTCTACAACTTCGTCAGCATCCGTTACGGGCCACGTAGCCGCAAATGATGCCGACGATATACTCTTCGGCGGCTTTGCCTATAACGGTAAAGCATTTGCAGCCGTGGATTTGGTGGGCGACTATGCGGATTTTATCACCTACGACAACGCCCTATCTGCATCGAAATCCAAGGTCAGCGCAGAGCAGACCTTCACCGCAGAAGGCGCTGAGGATTTCAAGATCGGAGCCTATGCCGCAAAGGGAACATTTGATCCCCCAGTTCCTGAAGCCGACTTACCGGAAGTACTCTCCTTGACTGACAATCCGGATCTTGCGGCAGGCCAGTTTGCCACCATCACCGGCGGAGACATAAAATCCTACAAGAGCTCTGCGTCAGTTTCCTCTACAACTGCTAGCGCATCCCAGAAGGCTGCCATCACCGAGGTCACTCCCGGCGAGGATAACATTGAAAATCCAATTCCCGCCGAAGCGCAATTCTGGGGATTCTCCTGGCAGAGCAACCCCAAAACAGGAATATCTGTGGGCGCGAAGACCTATACAGATATCTGGGGAGCAGACGTAGGTGAAGTGGATGCTGAAACTCTTGGCAATGTGGGCTACAATGCAAAAGCCACAAGCACCAGCAAGGGAACCGCATCTGCGAGCCAGGATGACATCAAGGCAGAGGGCGCTGAGTATTTCAATGCAGATGCCTGGTCTGCCCGTGGCGAAGGTCTGGATGTGCTGGCTTTCGCGAGCCCTTCCATCAATTGGCTTCCGCCTGTTGCTGCTGGACCCACAAGCACTCCTGTTTGGTCTCTGAATGCCGGCCAGAATGCTTGGCTGTATGGTGAGAACGGGATGATAATTAAGTCATACAAGAGCTCAGCATCTGTTGATGCCAAAACCGCCTCAGCATCCCAGTCCCTCAGCACAAAGGGTACTGCTAATGAAGCCGGATTTTATGGAAACGCGGGGATGAGTGGTATTGACAAATATACTTATGCAGGAACCAGCGCCTTTCTCTATGGTGGAAAGGACATCACCTACAATGCCAAGTCCGCCGGCACCGCGAGCGGATCCGCGAGCTCGAGCCAGGATTTAAAGGCTGTCGATGTCACATACTTCTACGCCTGGGACAATGCATACGATTACTACCATTACGATAGCAGCAAGTATTTAGGCTCCTCGCAGTATGCTAGCCTGAGCAGTCCGTTGGGAGTGGATATAACCTCCTACAAGAGTTCATCATCAGTTGATGCCAAGACTGCCACGTCATCCCAGTCCCTCAGCACAAAGGGAACTGTATATTATGCAGATTTCTGGGGAAGCAGCGGGATGGATGAAATGCTCATTCAAGCAAATGGAGCAAATTATCCCGCAGTTGAACCATATGCTCGTGCAGAGAACTATCTGTATATTGTTGACGCGAAGAATCTGAATTATCTGGCCACTTCCTCCGCCTCCAGCAATGGCGCTGCAAGCGTGAGCCAGGAAGTCACATCCGAGACCGCATCTTATCTGGACGCGAATGCCATTGCAGACAGCAACAATCTTCAGGCACGTCAGTCTGCTGAGGTCTCTGTCGACGATGACGATGAAGTGGGCTTGTTCCAGGTGAAGAGCTACAAGAGCGCCGCATCGGTTGATGCCAAGACCGCATCCGCATCTCAGTCCGCCAGTCTGCCTTCCATAGAGGATGCGGAGTACGAGGCCAAATTCTGCGGTTCATCCGGTCAGGTGGATGATGGCGAAAACTTTGTTTACGCACAGGCTGCTACCGATGCTGATGATGCGCAGGATGTAGTCTACAGCGCAAAATCTGCGAGCGCTCAGGCTGTAACGGCATCAGCAACCCAGACATTCTCTGCTAGCGAGGTCGATCATCTCTTTGCAGACGCCCTGACGACAAAAGGTGGAATTGAATTCACGGGCTATGGAGATATGGTTGACTATCTGATGTATAGCGACAATCTGTTAGAGACAATTTTCGCCTATGGTCCTGACCTGGCTGCGGCGCAGGTTTCTTACCTGCAAGGAGACGATGTTAAGGTAACATCCTACACCAGCTCCGCGTCAGTCAGCGGCAAGGCAGCATCCGCATCCCAGAATGCCAAGACGGTTGGAACTTTAGACAATGCATTATTCGTGGGAGGATCATTACAGGAGAGCGAACCGTTAGTATTTGCGGCCGCAGTTGCCGGCGGCTATGTCGATACTGGAAAGGACGTATCTTATGACGGCAAGGTAACGAGCGCCGGCAGCGCTCAGGCAACCGGAAGCCAGACCCTCACCACCAAGTCTGCAGATGCCGTGGTTCAGGCGGCATTGGCAGCCAACCAGAATGAGGATGATCTGCAATATGCCGTCTCCGTTGATCTTGCCGGAGATGTATACGGGCAGCAGTTCCTTCGCGATGAGGATGGCTATCCAATCTATGTGGATTCCGGGAACAAAGTCACGTCCTACAGCGGATCCGACAGCGTGAGCACCGTGACGGATAAGAACGGAAAGGTTACCACTACCGAAACGAATGCTCTGAATGCTCAGGGTGGATTCCTCGGCAGGGCTATCGCCGCCGGCAAAGGGGACTCAATCACCTATGATGAGGATGTTCTGGGTCTGCTGCCTCTGACACTCAATCCAGTGATCGATGGGGACGATCTGCAGACTGTGACACAGAATATAATCCCTGTAGCGAATCCCCAAGCTAATGCAGTAGGAGTAGTCGGCGAAACGC
>CAYXSJ010000114.1:5587-8718 GCA_964467095.1 uncultured Methanotrichaceae archaeon | reverse complement strand
CTAAAAAGCGATTTGCAATCATCTCGTCCACTTCAGAGATACGAACATGAAAGACCTCGGCCAGTATCTCCTTGGCCGTTTGCAGCTCTAAAGCCCTTCTATCTTCATGGAAAACGCCATGCAAAATTATCCTCCTTCGCGGCCTTAATAGCTCAAAGACTGCTGCCATGATGAGACACTACTACGTGTAAGGTTAAGAACTTTTGCCGGAAAAAGATATTCTTGAACCATTTTTACATAATAGAAAGTATGAATAAGATACAAATGAAGAAATGAGGTGCTTTATCTCAACCGCAAACTACAAATATCTATAACGATTATATAGATAGTTTGCCGCGTCATGAGCTGTAAGAACGGGGGCAAAGCATACCGGCGGAGCTCTTGAGGCTGAAGAGTTTGAGAGACGTGTCCCACCGTAGATGCGTCTTGATGGCTTGGAAGACCTGAGAGGTGCTGTTTCAGGCAGCATCCGGAAAGCGCTGGAGTGGCTGAAGACCAATAGGGTCAAGAGATATGCACGCCTTAACTGGCGTAGTATGCCTTAAATCAGCCAAATCTGGGAAAACCTCGCCAGGCTACAGGCGCGGCACAAAGCCGAAAGCTGAGGCGAAAAGTGCAGTACTGCATTTGCCTTTTGCCCGGCTTTGAGTCGGGCTCGGGGCGAGTCAGGCCATCACTACGGTGAATGGTTTCTCTGAGGAGGACGCTGTGGATCGGCGCTGGCCCGCCTGAGGCTCGATTATGCTGCTTTTCAGATCTTTCTTTTCTTGGTCCATCCGGCCTGCATCGCAAAAAATTGAGAGAAAATCAAGCAAAATTATTTCTGGTAGAATTATAGCGGGGAGTAGATTTGAACTACTGATCTACGGGTTATGAGCCCGTCGGGATATCCTGACTACCCTACCCCGCTGCATTTGGGATATACTCAATGACTTGATCCTAGCTTATAAGGCTTGCGTACAAAAAGGCACAGTTCGCGTGAGAAGCATGGGCGTCAATATCCATCTTTTCCAGCAAAAACAGGTCCCTTCCATACTAAAATGCAGTATTGCCGCGCCACGATCTTGCCGGGCGCGCTGATCATCTCGCCGCGCCTTCAGAAAAGGGCAGGCATTTTGATGCGCCGTTTTTCCGGCAAATCCGGGCCTGGCTACTTACTGTCGCTTACTTAATGTATCTGGAAGTGCTAGTTTTGCCTTATGTTGCTGCTGGGCGCAGACGAAGCCGGTAAAGGTCCCGTCATCGGATCCATGTTCGTGGCCGGACTGGTGATCGATGAGGACAGGCTCTTCGACCTGGCCGGCTTTGGTGTCAGGGACTCCAAGCTCCTCGCGCCGGGGAAAAGAGAAATGCTGGCCAAAAAGATCACCGGGATTGCCACCGACCAATACATCCTGGAGGTCAAGCCAAATGTCATCGATGAGCTGCGAGGCGTTATGACCATGAACGACATCATGGTGAGGAGCTTCTCTTCGGTGATAGCAAAGCTGCATGCCGATCGCGCCATCCTGGATGCCGCCGATGTGAATGCGCAAAGGTTCGCAGATCGAGTGAAGGCAGCGAGCAAAACCACCATGGTCCTTGTGGCCGAGCACAAAGCCGATCAGCGCCATCAGGTCGTCTCTGCTGCTTCCATCCTGGCTAAAGTGCGACGCGATGCATCCATGCGGGAGCTGGAAGAAGCCATGCACTGCAAGATCGGCAGCGGCTATCCCCACGATCAGGATACCTTAAATTTTTTGAACGAATGGGTGAAGGAAAACCGGCAGCTTCCGCCGTGCGCCAGGCATAGCTGGGCAACGGCGCAGCGTATAAAAGCTAGTTTTATATAGGCTGCCTGAAACTAAAGGCGCAAAGAAGAAGGGATCTCATGGATATAGAGGATACTTTGCTCATGATTCCAGGGCCGGTCAAGGTCGCGCCTCGCGTTTTGCGCGCCCTGTCCAGGCCCATGATCAGCCACAGGAGCGGCGATTTCAGTGTGATTTACAGCGACTGCTGCGGGCTGCTCAAGCAGTTCTTCGAGACCAGCAACGAGATAGTAGTAATGACCGGAAGCGGCACTGTGGGCATGGATGCCGCCGTTGCCGGCCTCATTGGCCGTGAGGACAAGATCGTTACCGTATCCAACGGCAAGTTCGGCGAGCGGTTCACCGAGATTGGCGAAAGATATGGCAAAGCCATTCCCGTGAAATTCGAATGGGGCACTCCCTTTGACCTGGACAGGGTTGAGGCTGCGCTGGAGCAGGGTGCCAAGGCCGTGGCCATGGTTCACAATGAGACATCTGTGGGCCTCACCAACCCCGCCAAGGAGGTAGGCAAGCTTGCCAGAAAGCATGATGCAGTCTTTATCGTGGACGGCATATCCTCTATCGGCGGCAACGAGTTTCTCACAGACGAGTGGGGCATTGATATTGCCATCACCGGCTCACAGAAGGCTCTGGCCGTGCCTCCGGGACTGGCCGTGGTCTCTACCTCTCCCAGGGCGGAAGAGCGCTTTTTGCCCAAGAGCGGCAGCTATTACTCCGACCTGAAGGCGCACCTGAAGAGCGTGCGAAAGAGCCAGCCCCAGACGCCATTTACCCCGGCGGTCTCTCTGTTCTTCGCCATGCAGGAGTCCCTGCACATGGCAGCCGAGGAGGGCTTTGCCGCCCGCCGGGCCAGAGCAGCCAAACAGGCAGAGTCTGTTCGCTCCGCAGCCAGGGCGCTGGGAATCGAGCTGTTCCCCCAGGTGAATGAGCACTCCCACTACTCGAATACCGTCACCGCCATGAAGATGCCGGCAGGCGTCACGGACGACAAGCTGCGCGGCGGCATGAAAAAGCAGGGAGTAATCGTATCCGGCGGACAGGACGCCATCAAGGGCAAGATCTTCAGGATCGGGACCATGGGCGTCTGCTCGACAGGGGACATCCTGCGAACCATCCAGACCCTGGAGCTGATCCTGGCCAAGGAAGGCAAGATCGCCTCATGCGGTGCTGGAGTCGAGGCAGCCAGCAAGGTGCTGGGAATCTAAATCCTTCTATTTTTTTGCTTTAATCGCTGTATTGCAGTATCGCATTCATCGGGCCATATCAACAGAATTATATTTGAAATGAATGGCCGTATGAAGTCCTCCAGGTCCGAAAAAA
>CAYXSJ010000114.1:0-5487 GCA_964467095.1 uncultured Methanotrichaceae archaeon | reverse complement strand
AACAGAATTATATTTGAAATGAATGGCCGTATGAAGTCCTCCAGGTCCGAAAAAATGGTTTCACCAAAAGGATGAAATGGATTCGGTAACAAAACCAAGCCATAATGAAGTCGGTGGCAAGAGTAATGCGCGCGGAATTAATCCTGCTCATGCTGCTATCCCTGGCAGCGCCAGCATTTGCAGCTTACGAATCAGGACCGGTTGGGCCTTACAATGTATCTTTTGATATGAATACTACGATTGAGTATAAAGTCATTGTAGAGAAAGCTTCTAGCGGCGTCACCTCTCTGGGTGTGAATTTTGTCAGGTACAACCTTACCATAGACAGTGCCGATTACCTTGCCTGGCTGATCCTCACCCGTTATGAAGAGCCCATGGTAGCTAATATTACTGCTAATGAATATATTGTGTATAACGCTCTTATAGGTGCGGGAGCCGATGAGCCCAATCTCTACCAGCCTTTGATCGACGGAAAGCAGGGAGTGCTGGGCAATTTCAGGTTTGAAAGACAGTTCTTAGGCCAGGGTCAGTACCAGGAGGGCGATCTTGTGGTTGCGGCCAGCTACTCTCCGGATGCAAGACTCTATGAGGACGGAGTCTATCGCGGAAGGACCGACTGCCGCGTCATTTCCACTTTCCCCTGGGAGATCATAAGAGACCTGCTTTACACCCTGCATGTAGAAGTGCCAAACGAGGAAGGAGAGCCTATCAACCAGTCGTAGGTACGAGGAACGATCATCCGTAAAGGGCAAACCTGGCAAAGAATGGGTAATATGAGTAGCTTGATTGGAGAAAAGAGGCCCGCATATTTTTCGGGCGAAAATGACGCGAGGTTCATGGGCTTCGCGGGGCTATTGCCGGGCAAAGATGCCGAGCAAGGAAAGATATCATGCCGCTGCAAAGCTTCACTCTCATTGCATCCGCGTCCCGAGATGGATTTTTCAGTATCCAGAGTTTCATGGAGGTTTCATGTAGATATTAGGTGATATCTACATAAAAATCACCTTTTAATATTAAGCTATGAACAAGGGTGTTTGGAGGAATCTAAATTAAATCAATTAAAATGATGTTGTTGATCCTGGCGCTGGGAATGCTTATTGCAGTAGGCGCCGCTTATGATAGAAACGGACCTGCACCTCATGATGGCGACCATCAAGGAGATCCAGGCAATCCTGGTGATCACTGGAACCCGGGTGATCATGGAAATCCAGGAGATCACGATAATCACGATTTCGGCGGCCATAAATATTATGACTGGCTGAGCCCCGGAGGGATTTATTCATATAGCTATTGGTATCCCTATACCTACACTTATCCAACCTACTATTATCCAACCTATTATTATCCAACCTACTATTACACAGAGCCTGCGCCGGTTGTCTATCCCACATATACCTACCCCAGCTATTCCTACTACTATGATCCTGTAGTCTATGACCCCTGGTATGCAGCCAATGTATATGGATGGGGCGGAGCGACTTACTACTACTCCAGTAGCTGGTCCTGGTCTAATCATGGTGGATTTTATTTCTGAAGACCTCAAAGATGTAGTGCTCGGCGAGTAATGCAAAATCCGTTTCAGGAAAGGCGATTTCGGAGACGTCTGCCGGAAAGGGGGTTCAGGTGGCAGCGTCTCCTTTAAAAAACGCCAGCTCTTCGCTATTCTGCATGGGCAAAGCTTAGATTCTATTTTTCTTTGCGCCCTTCGTGGCTTCGCGTGACAAGCCGGTTTTACTGATACTGAGAAAGAGAGACTGGAGCGCCTCTCAGTTACCCACAAAATATCGCGAGGAGACAAAATTACTTCTGGGACTCGATGAACTATAGCTCTGCTAATATTATCATCTACGGCCTATCCCGCGTTGTGCCAATTGACAGATGAGAGTGTGGCAGAGAAGCTAAACAAGCTAAACAAGCTAAACAAGCTCGTCGAGAAGGACAAAGATGAACTGATAAATTCAACCCAGAAGCTGGAAGTCATCAATCCATTTGGCGGATGACAATGGTATTGGAGATCTTATTGAATAAACGCTGCCTGCTACCTCTGTAGGCAATCCAGGATATGAGGCAGTCGATAGGAAGCAGGAAAGCCTTTCCAAAGCTTTCTGCAGCCGCATCTATTAGCCCAATATCTTCTCCTAAAGTGCCGGTAACAGCGATATTGAGGGCCATCTTTCCTAATGATTGGCCTCTAAAGCTCTCGAGTACTGTCCAGTAAATGAACATCAGAATGGAATGCAGCAATGCTCCATCAAATCCGAAAACATCCATATTCAGGACTACCACGATCCTGTGCCAGAGAATCCCAATAAGAATAAAATCAATTAGCCACGCCCAAAACCGATCTTCCCAGCTTGCCAATACCATCTCATCCATAAGAATTCCTTAAATTGCATTGGTATTTCCATCATTCAGCAGCCAAAAAATGGAGGAAAGAGCCTTGGCTCAGGCCTTCTTCTTTCGCTTATACCAGTATCCTCCGGCAGCGGCTACTATGACAAGAAGGATAACTGCAGGCAGCAGCAGAGATGATGAGGCAGCCTTGACCATCACAGGTATCTTCATGCTCTCCGATATTACAGTGTCCCCATTGACATCGGTATACTTTATCTCGCTATTTATGCCGTACTCTTTTGGCGTCGCATCGGAGTCTACATCCAACCTGAAGACGACTGTCTTCTCCTCCCCAGGCAGCAAAGTTCCAATAAACGCCTGATCATCGGTGGAGGAGAAGGGCTTGAAGATGGACAGCCTTGCTACTGCATCCTTGATTGGATCATCGCCGATATTCTTGTAGGTGGCATAAATTTCTGCTTTCTTGTCCCCGGCGGATAGCATCGCTCCTGATGTTGTGGCATTGAGTATCTCGAAGTCCGCCTGCTTCTTGACAGCGATTATGACGGGCACCGTCTGGTTGGCCTTCTGATAGATGTAGGAGACTCTGTAGTTTGCCAGAGTGGGCGAGCTTCCGCTGGTGATAAGCTGCGAGGCATAGACTCTGACATTGTCCTGATAGTCATAAGACATGTTCAGCTTCAGAGGATATTCTCCGGCAGGAGCATGCTCTCCAGTCTTTATGGTGAACTTCAAGGGCTGCTCGGTCTTGTCTCCCGATTTCAGGGATTGGACTACCTGATCGCCGGACTTTATCTCGATCTGCTGGCTGTCCGAACTGAGACTGGCTGTTATGCCCAAAGCCGTAGGTTTCTTATACTCCTCCTGCAGCTCGGCATCGGCCAGAGCGAACTCTTTCGGATTTTGAGGTGTTTGATCCTCTTTGAAGCCCAGTATCCTTCCGTAATTGGTCAGATCCACATACAGCGTGATGGTATCGCCGCGCTCAAATTCATCCGTCCCGGAGATACTGGCTGAGATATCCGGACTGCCGTACATGGTGTAGTAATTGTCTCCACCCAGCTCATAGGGTATGTAGGTGTTCTGGCCAGAAGCATCCGCCAGAATTGCCAGCATACAAGCCAAAACTATGGCCAACTTAATTTCCATAGATCATTCTCCCTGATTGGCTATCCCTGATTATTCATTAAAGCAATTGCTCTTTTGCGTTCTTGTTTGGCATTTTCCATTACCTCACGTCTGAGCTCCATGCGGATCATCAGCACTACTAAGACCGTGAAGGTAGTGAAGAGGGCGAAGACTACCGACAGCACCGTCACCAGCCCGAAGTTGCTTATTATGTCGAACGGTGATGCTACCAGAGCAGCAAATCCGAAGAATACAGTCATTCCCGATGCCACCAGAGCCGAGCCTATGCGGTTGACAGTGATCTTCATTGCCTCATAGGGATTGCCCACGTTCTTCAATTCCTCATAGAAGCGCTCCATCATAAGTATGGCATACTCTGATCCCACTCCCAGGACCAGAGCACCCAGGGTGGCAGTGAGTGGGGTGTACTTCAATCCGCCATAGTACATAACCAACCCCATCCAGCCAATTACCACCAGCATGGGCAATACCACCAGAAGAGCCTTGACAATGTCCCTGTAAATGAAAAGAAGCACTATGAAGATTAGCATCAATCCGAGCAGCGTCATCTCCAGCCTGCCCGAACTCAAGGCGTCTTTAACAGAGGTATTAAGCACAATGTCGCCCGTCGCTACGACTGAGACACTTGGCGGGGGTGTCATCCAGGTTAGGTCCTTTTCGAACTCGCTGACAAGCTGGGCAACACCTTCTGTTCCCAAGGTTGTCTGCGCATCTCCGATGTTTATATCTATGTCCGCGGTGTTATAGCCGCTCACATACGTATCTTGAACCGTCCGCGGCAGAGAGGCGATTATCTGCCTGATTTTGGTTTGATCGTCAGGAATCTCGCCGCCGTTGGCCAGTTTGATATAGGTTGCTATGCTTGTAGCGCTAACGACTCTGTCTCTGGATCGGATCATATAGCTGCTAAAATCATCCATCCACCTGAGATTTTCCGGGATTGTGATATCTTCGGCCTGTACCACGTACTTGATGGAATCCGTTCCGCCGAAGATCGCCTTCATGTGATTCAGGTCTACTAAAGGAGGAAGGTCCTGTGGGATAAAGTTTTTTTGATCTGCTTCTACTTGAACCATCGTATCGGTGTAGTTTCCAAAAAGGCCCAGGAACAGGGCTAAGACCAGCACAATTCGCCATCTTTGCACAACGAAATTGGCGGTCTTCTCCAAGCTACTGACGATCATCGAGGTGCTTTCCACAGTACCTTCTTCCCTCTTTGGCCTGGGCCATCTCATCTCCGATAAATAGAGAATTATCATGTTCACAAAGAGCGCGGAGAGATAGCACATGACCAGACCGATGATGCAGGTTCTTCCAAAATCCTTGATCATAGGCACAGGAGAGCTGAGCAGGGAGAGGAAACCCGCCTCGGTTACCATCAAAGCAATGATAACCGGGAGGGCAACATTGCTGACAGTGCTTACGGCGGCTTCGACCGGAGGCTTGCCTCCTATCCGTTCCTCGTTCATTCTATTATGGAACTGAATTGCATAGTCTATTCCGATTCCGATAAGGACTGGAAAAGCAGCAAAAGAGACCATGGTCATAGGAATATGCAGCAGTCCCATGGCACCAAATGTCCAGATTATTCCAAGCAAGACAATAGGTATAGGAAGAAGTGACCATCGAACATGCCTGAAGACCAGGAGCAGGGCAACAACCATCAGCATTGCCGCCAGGGCAAATACCAGCACATTGCTCTTATTCATTTCCTCAACAATTGCTGCCTGAAATGCTGGGTCGCCCGTGATGGTTGTTCCATAATCTGGTGGAAAATCAGCAAGCTTAACTGCGGCCGTTGTTTCAGCCAGCAGCTCATTTCTTTGTACATCTGTCAGAGTGGTAGGCATACCCGCTATCATCCGGGCATGCCTGCGATCTGCCATGACGGTCTTCAATTGATCCGAATTGGCTTTGGATAGAATTTCGTCTATCTTCTCTTGAGAGGGAATCCGGCGTATGCCGCCGCTGCTGTACTCGGCA
>CAYXSJ010000113.1:0-8722 GCA_964467095.1 uncultured Methanotrichaceae archaeon | reverse complement strand
TAAAATCTAAGAGGGGGCAGGTTCACTGCCCATAAGTTCGAATTTTTGTGCGAATCAAACCAAGCCGGCACGTTGCAACCTTAGTAGGTCGACTGTGTTCAGCTTTTCGCCCTGCCTGAAGTGGGTAAGGATCTCTTCTGCCTCGCGCTTGGCAACTTCTTTGGCGCGATCTTCCTTTATGTCCCGGTTCTTCTTCTTCAAGCCCACGATGACCTTTTCGAAGTCGCGAACCTCTCGCTGGGTGCGGATGAACTCTTTGTGCTGCTCATCTGCGGCCTCCTGGGCCTTCACGAACTCCTTGTGAGCGGCGTCGGCTTCGGCACGAGTCTGATCGGCTTCTTTGAATGTGCCTATCATCTGATCGTGATATTCCTGGGCCAGTTCCGCGAATTTGGTAACCTGATCGTGGTGACTAGAAGCCTGATCTCTCATGGCTTGCGCTTCGTCGAGAAGCTTCCTCAGCTCTTCGTTCTTCTCAAGCTGCTCTTTTCTGCCTTTGAACTCTGCATGCAAGGCGGCGATCTTATCGACCAGTTGTTTTTCTTTATCCGGGCTCAAAACCTCAGTCTGCTGCCTAAACTCCAGGTGATCGATCTCGCGACGCAGATCCCTTATGGACCGCTCACCGGTGAGGTTGTACTTCTTGCGGATATCATCTATCCTTGCATAGAGCTGGTTGGTCTTCTCGTTGTACTCATCCCTTTCCTTCTTGGACTCTGCCACATTCTTGTTATTCTCGTCCCGCAGCTTCTTGAGCTCCTGGGCCTTGTCGATCAGTTCTTTGGTGGCCTTGTTCAGCTCATTTCGCTTAGCGGCCCACTTGCTCGCTTCAGCATTCAGTTGGCTTCTTCTATCCTTGAAGGCAAGGGACTCCTGCCTGAGTTTGCCTCTCTTATCTTCCAGTTCTGCCAGCATCCCCCGTTTGTCCTCCTGTTCCAGCCCGTGGCTGGGGTTTGGTCCCACTCCGGAACCAAAAAACCCGGGAATCCTTCGCCTGGGTGGCAAAGGGCTTCTCTTTTACTATACATTTGTGGGGTTTTTTTGTATGCTCGGTTTTTCAGACCTTATGATCGATATCTTTATCGGTATATAACTATTAATTCTATTGGATTCTCTGCCCAAATAGCTTGATTCTACAGCAATGGTTGTAACCAAAAGGTGACCTTCTCATAAGATCGATAGGAATGAGCATACCACTACATATCGAGAAACCCTTTACGTATTAACCTTTTGGTTATTCGTTCGTTGGAGTGATTCTTTTAAGAGGCTCAATAGAAGCATATCGGATAATCCGATTGCTGCAAGTGAAAAAGCCTTATATCATTTATAAAAAGGCAATCAACAGATTAAAATAGGTGAGTTGACCTAAAGAAAACAAGATCATTTGGAAGAATAGTGTTATTCGCTTTAGATGGAGGGATTGATCTGAAGAAAACGATGCTAGCAGTATCCATAGCAATGGTTTTAGTTGCACTTATAGGATGTTCATCGGCGGCAGTTGAGCCATTTACTGGTGATGATTTAAATCCACAAGTGGCGACCGCGACCTACCCGAATGGATATCAAGAGAAGAACACCACATTTAACTTCGAGCAAAGCGTGCAGGGCAATGGTTATTTCGTGACCTACCTGTATGCTCGGGCTGGAAATGCAGCAGTCAAGAACTATGCTCACGGCAGCGGCTCTTTAAACAGCGAGGCCCTTTTGACCTACCAGGCCCTGAATCGCACGACACACAATGTCTACTCCGACTACAATGACTACGAGATGAACTGCATCCAGTTTAAGGAAGACGTGGCCATGGTCTACGCGCCCATGAGGATCGCCGTCGGAACCGGCTACTATGCTGCAAACCCGCTGGACTACAGCTCCCTGCTCAAGGAGAAGACCTGGGTCAAGAACTATCGTGCAGGCACCAGCATGCACCATGAGGTTGAGTATGCCCACGCCCTGGATAAGGAATTGAACATAGATGTCAAAGACTTATACAACTACACCTATGATCCAGAGAAGATCGGCGTAGGCTATACCAGGATGACCATAAATGAAGATGTCACAGACGGCAAGGCCCATATCGGGCTTCTGCAGGCCAATGAGAACTATGCACCAAATGCCCAGAATATGGTTACTGCGTTCGGCGAAATGAAGTCCGCCTGGAGAAATCCCTCCATCGAGATCGATGAGGATTACTGGGGAACCTATCACATCGAGAAGAACATGACCCTCGAGGTGCCCTACCATCTGATTCAGAAGAAGGACGACTGGCTGCCCTGCTGCTTCGGCGGGTTCAACGACATGAGCACTATGGATAAGAAAGTCTTCAAGTCGGCAACCGGCGTATTCGACTGCACCTGCTTCAAGGCACCAACCCAGGCCCAGTTCCCGAGAATTTACTAAGAGAGAGGATTCTCCTTTCTCTTTTCATTTTTCTTTGATTTTTGGAAAATCCTTTGGGGGAAAAGCCCTTTATGCTGCGGATACCAATCCTCTGCATGCAATTTTCGACCTGGGAGCCTCTTTATCAATCCATCCTGGACGATTTCGGATTTTCCTTGGCCCGTGATGAAGACGCGGCCAATCTCCTGGCAGACCTCATGCGCGAGCGTGAGCTGGTGCTAAACGTCGCCCAGGAAAGAGTAGCAGGGCGCACAGTTGTGGTATTCGGCAATGCTCCTTCACTCGATAAGGAGCTGAATGAGCTGCAAGAAAGAGATGCCGCCTTTATAGCTGCGGACGGGGCCACTGCGGTTCTTTTAATGCATGGCATTGTGCCCGATATCGTGGTAACTGACCTGGATGGCCCATTTCCTGCTATTTTGAAGGCCAATCAGATGGGATCTATTGTGGTGGTGCATGCCCACGGAGATAACCTGGATGCCCTAAAAAAATATGTGCCGCAGCTTGAAAGAATCATGGGCACGGTGCAGTGCCGGCCGCCTCCGGGACTCTATAACTTCGGAGGGTTCACGGACGGGGATAGATGTGTATTTCTGGCCCAGGAGCTAGGCGCGGCCAAGATCAAGCTGGTTGGCTTTGACTATGAGGATGAGAGCGTCACGCCCCGCAAAAAAAAGAAGCTGGCCTGGGCCAAACGGCTGATAGAACCGGCTCTTGCCGGACAGAAATAATCAGGCTCTTCGCTAATAACTTGAGGTTATGAGCGTGAGGACTGCTTTAAAGGCATCTTCCGCTACCTTTTCTGCATCCTGCTCTGCGTCTATTTGCACAAATCGATCCGGCTCAAGAGCTGCCAATCGCCTGAAGTTCTCATCCACCATTCGCAGGAATTCGAGCCGTTCATACTTCTCCCGACCATGACGCGATTGCATTCTCTGCAGGGCCGAGCTAGGATCTAAGACAAAGAGCAGCGTTTTATCGGGGAGCAAATTCCATGGTCTGTAGATGCTCTGGATCCATGACACCGGATCGGGCACAATTCCTCTCAGCGTCACACCCTGGTAGGCAGCCGTGGAGTCGGCATATCTATCGGACAGGACAATTGCACCAGCCTCTAAGGAAGGATGAACTGTCTTGGTGAGATGATGGGCGTGGTCCGCCATGAAGAGAAAAAGCTCTTGCATGCGCTGGGCGGCAGAGGTCTCTGTCTCGATGTTGCCTCCTTTTGCCAGCTCGTCTCTCAGGATCTTGCCCACCTGTCCGGTGGTTGGCTGTGCGGTAAGCACCAACCTCCTCTTCGGCATTGTCTGTGCCAGCCTTGAGGCAATATGTTTGGCGGCAGTGCTCTTTCCCGAGCCGTCGATGCCCTCCAGGGTGATGAGCAGTCCCTTCACATTTCTGGCTTTGGGCAGAAGAGAGATTAAATTATCGCCCGATACTAACTCTGGCACTTCATCCGATGGGTATCCGCAGTCAGTCCAGTAACCCTCGCAGCGGGCGTCTGTACCGCATTTGGGTTGTCTCATGGTCATAGGTAGACAGATAGTCAATATCCTACCATAAGGACCTATCAACGCGGCCTGTAGTCCCCTTCTTGCACCAGCATTCACAGCAGAACATATTCTAAGCTCGTGCCAGCCCTCTAAAGGGACGTGGATTGAATGCAGCCAATATTTATAAAGTTTTCCCAGGAGCAGATAATTATTTACTGATGGATATATCACCTGCCTAGTAAGCTTTAAGTTGAAGTTCTACATTAACAATGCTGAGGTGCTTCGTTTGACCGACAAGATATATGTAGTTGGGCACAAGAGTCCGGATACCGATTCTGTAACATCTGCAATAGCTTATGCAAATCTTAAGAACGCCCTGGGAATGAAAGAGGCCGTCCCCGCAGCCGCAGGAGACATCAACGGCGAGACCAAGTTCCTGCTGGATTACTTCAAAGTTCCCTATCCCGAGAAGCTCACCGATGCCACCGACAAGAAGGTCATCTTAGTAGATCACAATGAGATGGCTCAGGCTGTGGACAAGCTGAACGTGGAAAATATCGTGGAGATCGTAGACCACCACAAGATCGGCGGCCTCGCCACCGGTAAGCCCATATTCTTCCTCAATGAGCCAGTGGGCGCGACGGGCGGCATCCTCGCGAATCTCTATGAACAGAACAATATCGCCATCAGCAAGGAGATGGCCGGCCTGATGATGTCAGCCATTCTCTCCGATACTGTGCTCTTCAAGTCCCCCACCTGCACCCCTCGCGACAAGGCTGCCGTGGAGAAGCTGGCTAAGATCGCCGGCGTCGATCCCATGGCGTTCGGCATGGAACTGCTCAAGGCCAAGAGCAACATGTCTGCCAAGTCCGCCAAGGAAATTCTCATGGGAGACTTCAAGAAGTTCGACTTCTCCGGCACCAAGTCCGGTGTGGGCCAGGTTGAGGTCATGGATCTGGCAGATCTCGCACCCAAGAGGGCTGCCATACTCGATGAGATGAACAAGTTGAAAGAGGCTGAGAAGCTGGACATGGTCGTCCTCATGCTCACCGATGTCATGAAGGAAGCCAGCGATCTGCTCTTCGTAGGAAATGCGGCAGCAGCAGAAGGCTTTGAGAAGGCTTTTGGCGGCAAGCTCGCCAATAACTCCATCTACAAGGAGAAGTGCCTCTCCCGCAAAAAGCAGGTCGTCCCTCCCCTGGAAGGCGCTTTCAAGAAGTAAATCTCAAGATGTGAAGGTGGCCGTACCGCCTTCCCTATTTTTCCAAGCTTTTCTGGTTATTATTTAGCACCAACTCACCTGCTTATGTGCACCTTTCTGTAATTCATGCGCACCAATGGCTTGGATAGATGGCGGCGGGCGATAGGAGGCACCTCGTAGTAGCCCGTCTCCATATAGCGGGGGAGAAGCTGGCGCACTCTGCTCTCGGCATGCGTCTTGCAGTGGCGGCAGCGGTAGCCCTGACCTTTGCCTGCGGACTTCATTCTTCTCTGGCACTGGGGGCAGATGGGAGCAGATGTCTCAACTCTATCCGCCAGATGCAGGATGTTGATCTTCTCCAGGTTGAGTGTGCCCTCTTGCACTGAGCCGTAGACCTCCAGCTCATCGCCTAAAATAAGCTGCTTTACTATGGCGCGAAAGTTCTTGGTGGGCTCGAAGGCAGCGCAGTTAATGCGGGCCGTGCCGTTTTCCAGCGGGAAGAAGAGGTGGCCGCCGGCAATGGCCTGGGCCGGTTCGGCCACAAATCCGTGCAGCCTGTAGCTTTCGCAGTCCCGGACATCAGCCACAACGCCATCCAGGATATGGGCATCAGTGCCCTGGTTGGTCCGGTAGAGCACGCTTCTCTCCACAGGCTCCGATTTTATGGTCTGGAATGCCTCAATGATAGCCTGCGGATCAGAGCCCCTTATACCAAATAATACAGGATCTGCTGAGTGAGGAGCAAAGACGATTCTATTATTATGATGATCCACAGTATCCCAGGTGCGGGGATAGGTGAGAGCATCCGCTTTCCAGACGGATGCGGCATCAATGTAGCGCGGTGTGCCCCAGCGCTGCCGCTCACGGTAGGCTATCAGTTCATAGGTAAAATCGGGCAGGTCTGCTCCCACAGCTGCCAGGGCTCCGATCAGGCCGCGCCCCTTTTTAAAGCCACGGTACCAGATATCCTCTTCATCCAGCAGTTTTTTAGCATCTTTGATTTCCAGGATCTCTGTGACTGCGCGCCGGTAGAAGGCAGTCATATTCGCCGTCACCTCCTGCGCGATCACCAGACCGGGATTGGTATTCATACCTGAGAAATCTGACAGCTCCAGCACAGTCTCTAGTGCCATGTCCTTGACCTCCTCAGGGCGGTCGCTCTCCAGCTGGAAGGCCAAAGCGGCATTGCCGCGCGTTTTAAATCGAGCGCAGGGGTTGAGGCGAATCAGCTTTGGTCTGTCTACAATCTTTCCCATAGGCTGCAGCCTCTCCATCAGCACTGCGGCCAGATAGGTGGTACACAGCCCCCTTTCAGAATCGGTATCATCAATTCCAATGAACATAGTCAGCCTTAAATAGCCGTCAAACGAAGATATATAATGATGGATAAGGAACTTCTCGCCGAGCGCGTGGAGGAGGTTCTAAGGCAGGCCGGATTCTCTACATCGGATCGCTGCTATCTCCGTCCCAGGAGCTTCGATCTTGCTGCCCGAAAGGGAGATCTTTTCCTGCTCCTCAAGATCCTCTCCAACATCGACGGCCTGAATGAGCAGACAGCCACAGAGGTGCGCCGTCTGGCCACGCATCTTTTTGCCAGCCCCATACTGGTAGGCGAGAAAACACGGGACCAGTATCTGGAAAGGGGCGCAGTCTACTTTCGCTATGGTATTCCTACGCTTAGTCTTAACACTCTGGCGGACTGCCTTTTGGATGAGGCTCTGCCGTTGGTTTACGCTGCGCATGGAGGGCTTTATGTGCGCATCGACGGCACCAGGATGAGAGAGCTGCGGCTCGCGCGTGGCATTTCGTTAGGAGCACTGGCATCGGAGCTGGGCGTATCCCGCCGCACCATAAGCAAATATGAGGTGGAGGACATGGACACATCTGTGGATGTGGCGATTAAGCTGGAGGAGATATTCGAGCAGGAGCTGATCCAGCCTGTGGATCCCTTCCATCCCGGAAATGCTGTAGAGGATAAGGGACTGGTGACAGACAATATTCTGCGCCTGCTCCTGGAGATCGGCTTTGAGGTAGTTCCCACAGCCCAGGCACCCTTCAATGCCATAACCAGAACTGGGGATCTAGTGGTGCTGACTGGCGTCAGCAAATTTTCTCAGAGCATGCTCAAGAAGGCCCGGCTCATGAGCAGCCTTTCTGCCGTGGCCAGGACCAAGTCGGTGGTAATCGTAGACGGCGAGACCAAGCTGGAGTGCATCGAAGAGACGGCCTTGATCGAGAAGCGCGAGCTGGAGAGCATCGACCGCACCCGAGAGTTCGAGGATCTGGTGGCCGAAAAGCAGAATAAATGAAACATTATCACTATCACAAAAATCATATAGATTAAAAACCAGTCACTACTATGAGACAAGCCTTATTGCTGCTAATAACTTGCTTCTTAATAACAGCCGTATCCTTTGGTGGGGCGGCTGCAGAAGTGAATCCTGCAAACAATTCTATAAATGCAAGCATTAATGCAAGCGCTTCCATGGGCAGCCTGAACCTGGCCCTGTTCAGCATGCCGGATACTCGGCAAAGCACTGAATACTCCTGCGGCGCTGCCGCCCTGCAGGCGGTTTTGGGATATTGGGGACGGGACATCGGAGAAGAAGACATGCGTGAGATTCTCAACACCAATGAAGAGTCAGGGACTTACCCCGACGATGTCATCCGGGTGGCCGATGCTCTTGGCCTGCAGGCCGAATATAAAGAGAACATGACCATGGCTGATCTGGAAAACTATGTGGCGCAGGGGATACCCATCATGGTGGATTGCCAGGCCTGGAGGAGCGTTTCGCAGTACAATGAATCCTGGGCCGATACCTGGTACAATGGTCACTGGATGGTAGTAATCGGTATTGATGAAAACAATGTGACCCTGGAAGATCCATACATCCTGGGAGATCGAGGCTTTTTGTCTCGTGAGGAGTTTGAGATGAGGTGGCATAACTCGCGCGGCCTGGATGACACCGATACCGTAAAGCAGATTCATATGGGCATAGCCATTCACGGAGAGTTGCCTGCCTCTTCTTCCGGCTTCAGGCATGTTGATTGAGAAAGCTTAATTTCCCTGTCGCTCCCAGGTGATCTGGGAAATATGATGAAATCGATCATGGATAGGATCAAAGAGTCCGGCAGGGTATTCGTATTTGGAATTGCCGGGGATAGCGGCTCAGGCAAGACCACCATCTCTCGCGGCATAAAGAGGATACTTGGCGAGGAGATGGTTTGCTCTTTTTCCATGGACGACTATCACAGCCTGGACCGAAGGCAGAGAAAAGAGCGAAATATTACGCCTCTGCATCCCGAGGCCAACCACCTGGATCTTCTGGCGGACCACCTGGAGCAGTTGCGGCGTGGGCAATGCATCGATAAGCCAGTTTACGATCACAGCAGCGGAGAGATAAGCGGCACAGTGCCTTTCGGCCCGGCTCCTGTGATAATCGTGGAGGGGCTGCATCCCTTTTTCACAGAGCGGCTGCGCAGCCTCATTGATTTCAAGATCTTTGTGGACCCCTCGCGATCGGTGAAACGGCTCTGGAAGGTGCGCCGCGATGTGGGCGATCGGGGCTATAGGCCGGAACAGGTTATGGCTGAGATCTTGCAGCGCGAGCCGGATTACAAGCTCTATATA